>NZ_JANPCD010000027.1:0-26745 GCF_031430775.1 Sandarakinorhabdus sp.
CCGGCGCCGTGTCCGCTGCGCAGGCACGGCTGGCGGCACACCGCAGCACCTTGGCCGAAGAACGGCTCGAACGCGGCGCATCGGCGCTGATGCTGCTCGAAGAGCGGCTTGAGCGTCTAGCCGCCGGGATTGCCGAGGTTGCCGAGCCTGCACAGCAGCAGCATGACGCGCTCGCGGCTGCAACCATCCGGCTTGATGCCGCTTTCCGCGACATTGCCAAGGTGACCGATAATACGCAAAGCGCGATAGGCCAGCTTGCCGGGGCCATCCCTGCCGCCATGGCGCAAAGCGAGACGCTGATTGCACTGCTTGGACGGTCCGAGAACCTGCTCAAGGGTCAGCTTGCCGAAACCGAAAACCTGCTTGCGGGGCTGCATATCGGCGCTAGCGAAGCCGAGGCATCGAGCCGTGCGACGGTCACCGCCATTGCCGATGGCGTCGAAGCCATCGCGGCCGCATCGAGCCGCGCCCAAGACGGACTGGTTCAGCCGCTGGCAGCGTTGAAGGACACGGTCGACAGCACCTTCACGCGCACGACACAGGCCGTGGACACGACGCGCAGCGCCGTCCACGCCCAGACCAATGCCATGCTCGCCAGCGTCGAGCAGGCACGCGTAACGCTCGACCATATCGCCGGCGAAGCCAGCAAGGCGCTGCGCGAACAGCTGGAAATGCTGATGGGCATGACCGGCAAGCTCGCCGCCGACCTTGATGGCGAGGCTGGACGCACCCAGGCCTTTGTCGATGATATCACCCGTACATTCGGTGTGCTCGATGTCCGGCTGGGCAATGCCGCGACCACCAGCACCAACACACTTGAAGGCATTTCTGCCCGCGTCGCCGACGCCAAGGCGGCGCTGGATGGCCTTGATGAGCCGATAGCCGGCGCGGAAAACGCCATGGGCGTGCTGGAAGCCCGGCTGGCCGAAATGGACGGCGCTGCCCGCAACACGCTTGGCACGTTGATCGCAGGCTTGCCCGACATGCTGCCTGGACTGGACGATATCGGCAGCCGACTGGCCGACCTGACGCAATCGGCAATTGGCCTGTCCGGGCCAGTGGGCGAAGGCGCCCAGGCCATGGCCGACGCGCAAAACCGCTTCGACCAGTCGCGAGAGGCCATGATCGCAGCGCAAGCCGAATTGAACGCGGCGCTGGAACGCGCCAGCACAGTCATGAACGACATCGAGACCAGCACCGGTTCTGTTTCGCTGGCGGCGTCGTCCGAGCTGGTCGACACATTCGCGCGGGTGCGCGAAATTGCGCAGGCAACGGCGGGAACGATGCGCGAGACGCTGGCCGGCGTTGTTGCCGAGGCTGAGGATGCCTTGTCGCAAGCCGGCACGCGCCGTGCCAACGCTGCCTTTGGCGCGCCCATCCGCGCCGAACTGGCCGAATTGGCCGAGGCGCAGGAACAGGCAGCAACAACGGCCCAGTCCGTCACCGAGCGCATCGCACAGCGGCTGCTGATCCTCACGCAGACCGTGTCGGAAATGGAAAGCCATATCGATGCCGTGGAAACCCGCAGCCAGGTTCGCGGCCGCAATTCGTTGGGCAAGCGTGCCAACAGCCTGATTGCCTCGCTGCAATCCAGCGCCGTGGATATGGCCAAGCTGCTGGATTTCGACATCGACGACAAGATCTGGGACGATTTTGCCGCCGGCGACCGCAGCGCCATCGCCCGCCGGCTGGCGCGCGGCCTTGACCAGGGTGCGGAGCGCAGCTTTGCAAGCCATTATCAGCACGATCAGGAGTTCCGCACCGAAGCCGCCCGCTACATCACCGAATTCGAGGCGCTGGTGTCGGACACGGTGCCCGAACGCGGTGGCCAGGCGCTGGGCGCGGCCTTGCTCGGATCAACGCTGGGCAAACTGTATCTGGCACTGGCCCAGGCGGCAGGCCGGCTGAACTGAGCGATTCCTGCCGGCAACGCAGGGGCATCAAGCCGAAAAGCCGGTCTGATATGGCGTTTTCTGGCGCCTAACGGTCTGTTTATTCACGGTTTTGCACCGGTCCTACAGGCAGGAAACATGGTATAACCTACTGAAATATCCGTAAAATCGCAAAGAACACCGCCCTCCCGGCGTTAGCGCTATTATACGTTTGTACAATACGCCTGCCGCCAGGGTCAGCCAGGCCGGTAAGGTCCGCGTGTGCGCCAGAACGGCACATCGTCCATGACGACCCAGCCGAAAACATAATTGGCATAGAACACCGCGAACAATATCGCCGACACACCCGTCGTCCACAGCAGCTTGCGGCCGATCATGGGGTTGGCGGGCGCGGATTCCGCCTCGCCGGGCACGGGTTCGCCGCCCTCCTCGCGCGTGGTGCGCACGCCAAAGGGCAGGACGGCGAACAGCGTCAGCATCCAGAACAGCAGATAGATGGCCAGGATCGACTGAAGCTTCATCGGCTAGAGCTTTATCACCTGCACTTCGGTCACCGGCTTCTTGCCGGTCCATTCGCGGGCGACGCGGCGCACGGCGACACGCACGGCTTCGGCATAATGCTCGGGCCGTTTCAAATCGCCCTTGTGCGCCGCCGTTTCGGCAGCCTCGGCGCATTGCGCCAGGAAATCCGCCTTGTCCTCCTCCACGGGAACGCCCTGCGCGATGACCGCAGGCGTGGCCGCCGGCAGGCCATTGCGGCCGACCACGACGGTCACCGTGATGATGCCGCCATGCGCCAGCCGGCGCCGTTCGACCATGGTCGCGCCGTCGGCAGGCAGGATGACATCGCCGTCCAGCACCAGTCGCCCGGCCTTTTCATGGCTGATCAGCTTGGGGCCATTTGGCGCGAGGCGAATGGCCGAGCCATTGATGGGCACCATTGCCAGCGGCACGCCGCAGGCCAGCGCCAGCTTGGCATGCTCTTCCATGTGGCGGCGCTCGCCGTGGACGGGGATGGCGATTTCGGGCCGGATCCAGTCGTACATGGCTTCGAGTTCGGGCCGGCCGGGATGGCCCGAGACATGCACATGTGCCTGTTTTTCGGTGATCATCTCGATGCCGCGCGTCGCCAGCTGGTTCTGCACCCGGCCGATCGACAGCTCGTTGCCCGGAATCTGCTTGGACGAATAGACAACCAGATCGCCCGGCTCCAGCTTCAGCGCCGGATGGCTGCCATCGGCAATACGGCTCAGCGCAGCCTGGGGTTCGCCCTGCGCGCCGGTGCACAATATCAGCAGCTTGTTCGGCGCCATGGTCGCGGCCTGTTCCCAGCTGATGCTGGGCGGCATGTCACCAAGATAGCCGGTGGCCTTGGCAACCTTGGTGATACGCTCCATCGAGCGGCCAGCCAGCACGAGATGCCGCCCGCAGGCCTTCGCCACTTCGCCCAATGTGCCGAGCCGGGCCGCGTTGGAGGCAAAAGTCGTCACCAGCACGCGGCCGGTCTTGCGCGCCTTGACGACGCGCATCAGCCCTTCGCGGACATCGGTTTCACTGCCCGACGCCTCGTTGTTGAACACGTTCGTCGAATCGCCGACCATCGCCAGGATGCCGGAATCGCCGATGGCCGTCAGTTCCTCGGCAGACGCGGGCGTGCCCATCAACGGGCCATCGTCCAGCTTCCAGTCGCCGGTGTGGAAAATGCGGCCATAGGGCGTGTCGATGACCAGCGCATTGCCTTCGGGAATCGAATGGGCCAGCGCGACATAGCGGAACCCGAACGGCCCCAGTTTCAGCGTGCCGCCCATGGGGATGATGTTGAGCTTGACCTCCTTGGTCAGCCCCTCCTCCTCCAGCTTCTTGGCAATCAGGCCGGCGGTGAACGGCGTGGCATACATCGGCACGCCAAGCTCGGCGCACATATAGGGAATGGCGCCGATATGGTCTTCATGGCCGTGCGTGAGCACGATGCCGAGCAGGTCCTTGGAGCGTTCCTCGATGAACGCCAGGTCGGGCAACACGATATCGATGCCGGGGTAGCGCGGGTCGCCAAAGGTCATGCCGAGATCGACCATGACCCATTTGCCGTCACAGCCATAAAGATTGACGTTCATGCCGATCTCGCCGGAGCCGCCAAGCGGCAGGAAGATCAGTTCTTTTCCGGGTTTCATTCTGTTCCGTTCTGGTTGCCGCGCGCCGTGCTGTTGTGAGCGTTCAGCGCATGGAGGCGGACGAGGCCGCGAATTGTAAGGTCGCCATCGACATGATCGATGGCAGGTGTGTGGCGGTTGAACAATGTGGCAAGTCCGCCCGTTGCGACAACGGTGACCGGCCCGACAATCTCGCCGGAAAGTCGTTTCACAAGCCCTTCGATCAGGCCGACATAGCCCCAGAACACGCCGGATTGCATGGCGTGCACGGTGCCCTTGCCGATGGCGCCGGCGTTTCCAGCCGGTGGTTCGACAGCGATGCGCGGCAGCTTTGCAGCGGCCTGATAAAGGGCATCCATCGAAAGATTGATGCCCGGCGCAATCGCTCCGCCCTGATAGGCTCCGTCGGCTGATACCACATCAAAGGTGGTTGCGGTGCCAAAATCGACAATGATGAGATTGCCGGGCCACAGCGCATGGGCGGCAATGGCGTTGACCAGCCGGTCTGCTCCCACTTCGGCGGGGTTTGGCAACGCGATGGTGAGGCCCAGATCGATCTCGCCCAGTGCCACCACCAGCGGTTCGACATGGAAATATTTGCGGCACAGGCGTTGCAGGTTGAACAAGGTCTGCGGCACCACCGTCGAGATGATGGCCGCATCGATATGGCTGCGCTCCACCCCTTCCAGGCTCATGAGCTGGTTCAGCCAGACGGCATATTCATCGGCCGTGCGCTGACCATCGGTGGAGATGCGCCAGCGCTGCGCGATGGTATCGCCTTCGCACAGGGCAAAGACGATGTTGGTGTTGCCGACATCAATCGCGAGCAGCATTTGCGCCTCCGCACTTCACAGGGAAAACACTTCACCGGCGTGGATGGCACGAAGCTGGCCATCGTCAAGCCTCAGCAGCAGGGCGCCGTCTTCGGCCAGGCCCTCGAACACGCCTTCGATGGCCTCGGTGCCCAGCCGCGACGTCATGCGGGCGCCGGTAACGGCGGCGCGCCCAAGCCAAGCCGTGCGGATGGGTGCGAACCCCTGCGCGGACCATATCGCGCGCCAATCGGCGAGGCTGGCCGCCAGCCGCTGCAAAAGGTCTAGCGGCGCAGGCGCGGGCAAGCCGGCAGCAGCGAAGCTGGTGGCGGCGCGCTCGGTATCCAGTGGATGGCCGGCAAGGTTCACCCCAAAACCGATCACCAGGGCATCGCCCTGCCGTTCCAGCAGGATGCCAGCCAGCTTGGCGCCGTCCAGCAACACATCATTGGGCCATTTCAGTGTCAGGCTGGGACTGTCCAGCGCGCCGATCAAGGCCAGCGCCGCCACGAACGACAATTGCTGGACCGGGCCATCGCTACGCACCAGCACCGATGCCATCAGATTGCCGGCACCATCGCTCCAGACCCGCCCGCGCCGCCCACGCCCGGCGGTCTGGCGATCCGCGACGACCCAGCTGCCATCAGGCAGCGTGTCGGCGCGGGCCAGCAGCCAGTCGTTGGTCGAGCCGACTTCGGCGAGATGGGTGATCGCGGCGCTCAAGCCTGGAAAAGCGCCGCCGCCGCGCGGGCAGAGGCCGCGACCAGCGGCGTGATGGCCAACATGCCGACAGGCGAGCAGAATAGCGCCGCACCAGCAATCATCGCACCGTTCATGGCGCCGCCATCACTGACCAGCGCTGTGCCGGGTTCATCGAAATACATGATCTTGATGAGCCGCAGATAATAGAAAGCGGCCACCACAGACGCGATGAAACCGATGATTGCCAGCCCGATCAACCCCTGATCGACAGCGGCCTGAAACACGGCGAATTTCGGCCAGAACCCCAGCAAGGGCGGAATGCCGGCGAGGCTGAACATGAAAATGGCCAATGCAGCCGCAAGGCCGGGACGCACTTTTGACAGGCCGGCAAGGTCGGCCATCAATTCCACCGGGCTGCCATCGGCGCGGCGCAGTTGCAGCACGACAAGGAAGCTGCCCAAAGTCATCGCTAGATAGACAGCGGTGTAGAACAGCAGCGCCGAAATGCCGGCCTCGTTGCCCGGCGCCAGGCCAACCAGCGCAAAGCCGATATTGGCGATGGAGGAATAGGCGAGCAGGCGTTTGAGATTGGTCTGGGCCACGGCGGCCACCGCGCCCAGCACCATCGAGGCGATGGCGATGAAGATGATGATCTGCTGCCAGTCGGCGCCGGCCGGGCCGAAGCCAGTGACCAGCACCCGCACCATCAGGCCGAGCGCAGCAGCCTTGGGCGCCGCCGAGAAGAACGCCGCTACCGGAGTAGGCGCGCCTTCGTAGACGTCGGGCGTCCACATGTGGAACGGCACGGCGGAAATCTTGAAGGCAAGGCCGGCCATGATGAAAATGAGCCCCAGCAGCAAGCCGATGGAGCGGCTACCGCTGGCGGCTATGACGCGGGCGATCTCGTCCAGGCTGGTGGTGCCGGCAAAGCCGTACACCAGCGTGATGCCATAGAGCAGAATGCCCGACGCCAGCGCGCCAAGCACGAAATATTTGAGGCCGGCTTCGGCCGAACGCCCCTCGCCGCGATGAAAGGCAGCCAGCACATAGGACGCCAGCGCCGCCAGTTCGAGGCCGATATACAGCGAGAGCAGATCCGCCGCCGACACCATCATGCACAGCCCCAGCGTGGCCAGCATGATCAGCACCGGATATTCGAACCGCCCGGTTTTGACATCGCGCAGATAGGGCAACGCCATCAGCATCGAGGCAGCAGCGGCGCACAGGATCAGCACCTTTAGGAACGCCGAGAAACTGTCGGCGACATACAAGCCATCGAACGCGACCACCGCCGTGACGGGATCATCGGCGAGCGTGAAGCCGGCGACACCCAATATGCTGACGCACACCAGAGTCAGCGGCACCAGCGCCCTGTCGCGCCCCAGGAACGTGCCGAGCATCAGCGCCAGCAAGCTGCCCGCCGTCAGCACGGCCTCGGGGCCGGCGATGAGAATGGAGGCAAGAGTCGGGTTCATCAGTGGGAAACCTTGGCGGCGACGATTGCCGGCGTGGCCGCGCCGGAAAGGCCGGGCGTCAACGTCATGTCGGTGGGGACCGTAGCCAGCGCGCGGCCCTCGAGCCGGGTGACGATGGCGGCGATGGCGGGCTTCATCGGATCCTGGAAGGATTTGGGATAAATGCCCATCCACAATGTCGCGATGATGACCGGCGCCAGAATGACGATTTCACGCATGCTGAGGTCAGGCATGGCGGCGGTGTCGGCTCCGGCGGCCTTGCCATAAGCGACGCGCGCATAAAGCCACAGCATATAGGCAGCGCCCAGGATGATGCCGGTGGTCATCACCAACGCGGCCCATGTGCTGGTCTGGTACAGGCCGATCAAGACGAGGAATTCGGCGACAAAGCCCGACGTGGCCGGCAGGCCAACTGACGCCATGGTAAAGAACAGCAGCACCACGGCATATTTCGGCATGGTGTCGGCCAGCCCGCCATAACGCCCGATCTCGCGGGTGTGCAGCCGGTCATAGACCACGCCGACGCACAGGAACAACGCCGCCGACACCAGCCCATGGCTGAGCATCATCACGATGCTGCCCTCGATGCCCTGCGTGTTGAGCGCGAACAGCCCGGCGGTCACGAACGCCATGTGCGCGACCGACGAATAGGCAATCAGCTTTTTCATGTCGTTCTGCACCAGCGCCACAAGGCTGGTATAGACGACGGCGACCATCGACAGCGCGAACACCAGCCAGATCAGCTGCGCCGACGCATCCGGGAACATCGGCAGCGAGAACCGCACAAAGCCATAGCCGCCGAGTTTGAGCAGCACGCCGGCAAGAATGACCGAGCCAGCCGTCGGCGCCTCGACGTGCGCATCTGGCAGCCAGGTGTGAACCGGCCACATCGGCATCTTGACGGCAAAGCTGGCGAAGAACGCCAGGAACAGCCAGAATTGCGCCTGCGGATCAAAGTCGTATGTGCTGAGCACGCCGATGTCGGTCGAACCGGCCTCGCCGACCATGTACAGCATGCCCACCAGCATCAGCACCGAACCGAGCAGCGTGTAGAGGAAGAATTTGTAGCTGGCATAAATGCGCCGCGCGCCGCCCCAGATGCCGATGATCAGGAACATCGGGATCAGCCCGGCTTCGAAGAACAGATAGAACAGGAAGATGTCGCGCGCCGCAAAGGTGCCGATCATCAACGATTCCATGATCAGGAACGCTGCCATATATTCGGGCACGCGCCGCGTGACGCTGTCCCAGCTGGCCAGGATGCAAATCGGCATCAGGAACACGCTGAGCATGATCAGCATTAGCGAAATGCCGTCTATGCCCAGCGACCAGTCGAGGAACGGCGCAAACAACGGCAGTTTTTCGGCAAACTGGAACGGCGCGCCAGACGCGTCGAACTGCGTCCACAGCCAGACGCCGAGAGCGAATTCCGCCAGCGTCGTGGCCAGCGCCAGCACGCGCGCCCGGTCGGCACGCGCCGCCTCGGTGCCCGGCAGCAGCACGGCCGCAAGCGCCACCACAACCGGCAGCAGGATCATGATCGACAGGATCGGCATCAGTGCGTTCCCATCAACCAGGCGGCGCCGGCCGCAAGGCCGATCAGCATGACAAGCGCATAGGAATAGAGCAGCCCCGATTGAAAACGCGCCGCCAGACCGGCACCGCCGGCGACAACTGCCGCCGCGCCATCGGGACCGAAACGGTCGATGGTGCGTTGATCGCCGCGCACCCAGAACATCCGGCCCAGCGCCAGCGACGGACGCACGAACACGGCGTCATACAGCTCGTCGAAATACCATTTGTGGCGCAGGAATTCGTACAGCCCCGGCACTTCAGCCGCCCACCAGCCCGGCACCGATGGCCGGCGCAGATAGGCATACCAGGCCAGGCCCAGCCCGGCGAAAAAGGCGACGGAAGGCGTCCAGACCACCCAGGCCGGGACATGGTGCATGGCTTCGGCCAGCTCGGCACGGAATGCGATGGCACCGCGCCAGAACGTTTCCCCGGCTTCGGCACCGACGAATTGCTCGTGCCAGACAAAGCCCGCCAGCAGCGCTCCAGTGCCGAGCAGAATGAGCGGGATCAGCATCGAGACCGGGCTTTCGTGCGGGTGATAACCGGCAGTGCCGTCATCAGGGCCATGATCTGCATGGGCATGGCCATCATGCGCCGCGTGCTGGATATGCTCCGACCCGGACCAGCGCGGCTTGCCGAAGAAGGTCAGGAACACCAGCCGCCACGAATAGAAACTGGTCATTGCCGCCACCAGCGCGCCGACGAAGAACGCAAAGCTGCCATGCGAAGTGCCGCTGGCAAACGCCGCCTCCAGGATCGCATCCTTGGAATAATAACCGGCTGTGAAGAAAAACCCGGTCAGCGCCAGCGTGCCGATGGTCATCAGCCAGAAGGTAACCGGGATATGCTTTCGCAAGCCACCATAGAAACGCATGTCCTGTTCGTGGTGCATGGCATGGATCACCGAGCCGGCGCCAAGGAACAGCAGTGCCTTGAAGAAGGCGTGCGTGAACAGGTGGAACATTGCCGCCCCATACGCGCCGCTGCCGGCGGCAAAGAACATGTAGCCGAGCTGCGAGCAGGTCGAATAGGCGATGACGCGCTTGATGTCGGTTTGCACCACGGCAACGGTGGCGGCGAACAGCGCCGTGCAGGCGCCGATGATGCACACCACGGCCTGTGCGGTGGGGCTGGCTTCGAACATCGGCGACAGGCGGCAGACCATGAACACGCCCGCCGTGACCATGGTCGCAGCATGGATCAGCGCGGAGACGGGCGTTGGCCCCTCCATGGCGTCGGGCAGCCAGGTGTGCAGGCCCAATTGCGCCGACTTGCCCATCGCACCGACGAACAGCAGCAGGCACAGCGTTGTCATCACATCGACGCGGGCGCCCAGAAAGCTGAAGGTCGCGCTCGCTTGCCCCGGAACAGCGGCGAGGATGGCGTCGATCGATACGGTGCCGAACACCATGAAGGTGGCGAAGATACCGAGTGAAAAGCCGAAATCGCCGACGCGGTTGACGACGAACGCCTTGATGGCGGCCGCGTTGGCGGACGGCTTCTTGTACCAGAAACCGATGAGCAGATAGGACGCGAGGCCCACCCCTTCCCAGCCGAAGAACATCTGGACAAGGTTGTCGGCGGTGACCAGCATCAGCATGGCAAAGGTGAACAACGAGAGGTAGGCGAAGAAACGGCTCTGGTCCGGATCTTCCTCCATATAGCCCCAGCTGTAGAGGTGGACGAGCGCCGAGACCGACGTGACCACGACCAGCATCACCGCTGTCAACGTATCGACCTTGAGCGCCCAACCGACCGACAACGTGCCGCTTTCGATCCAGTCGAGCACTGGCACGGTGGTAGCCGCCGCGCCGCCCTGCCAGAATGACAGGAAGATCACCCAGGACAGCGCCGCCGACACGAACAGGCCGGCAGTGGTCAACACCTTGGCCGGGACATGCCCGATCAGGCGCCCGCCCAAGCCGGCGATGATCGCCGTGAGCAGCGGCAAAAAGACGAGAAGCTGGATCACGCGTCAGCCCTTCAGCATGTCGCCGGTGTCGGCCGCGATGGTGCCGCGATTGCGAAAATAGATGACCAATATGGCCAGCCCGATGGCCGCCTCGCCCGCCGCCACCGTCAGCACGAACATGGCGAAGATCTGGCCATGCACCTGATGCAGGAACGCCGAAAACGCCACCAGATTGATGTTGACGGCCAGCAGGATGAGCTCGATCGCCATCAGGATGATGATGACGTTCTTGCGGTTGAGGAAAATCCCCAGCACGCCGAGCACGAACAGCGCCGCCGATACGGTGAGATAATGGCCCAAGCCTATCACAATTGCACCCCCTCGCCCGGTGCCGGGCTGGCCGGCCGCACAGTACCCTGCGGCGTGCGCGCCACCTGATCGGCGATATTCTGCTTCTTCACGCCGATGCGGGTGCGGTGCGTGAGCACGATGGCGCCGATCATGGCGGTCAGCAGCACAAGGCCCGACGCCTGGAACACGAACAGATAGCGGGTATAAAGCTGGCTGCCGATCCATTGGGTATTGGTCATGCCCTCGGGTGCGCCGCCCAGCGCGGGGAATATCTCCACCCCCTGCCCCGGAGTCCAGCCGCCAAGCGCTGTGAGCATTTCGGCCAGGATGATGCCCGCCACAGCCAGTCCCAACGGCAGATTTTTCAGTGCGCCGCGCTTGAGATGCGCGAAATCGATGTCCAGCATCATGACGACAAACAGGAACAGCACGGCAACCGCGCCGACATAGACGATGACCAGCAGCATCGCCAGAAACTCGGCACCCAGCAGGATGAACAGCCCGGCGGCATTGAAGAACGCCAGGATCAGCCAGAGCACGGAATGTACAGGGTTTTTCGCGGTGATGACCATGACCGCAGACGTGAGCAGCACACCGGCGAACAGGTAAAAGGCAAGGGCGGCGGTCATCAGCGCCACTCGCTGTCGGCGGCGATATTGGCCGCGATCGCACGTTCCCATTTGTCGCCATTGGCCAGCAACTTGCCCTTGTCATAGAGCAGTTCCTCGCGGGTTTCGGTGGCAAATTCGAAATTCGGCGTTTCGACGATGGCATCGACCGGGCAGGCTTCCTGGCACAGGCCGCAATAGATGCACTTGGTCATGTCGATGTCATAGCGCGTCGTGCGGCGCGAGCCATCGTCGCGCGGCTCGGCCTCGATGGTGATGGCCTGGGCCGGGCAGACCGCCTCGCACAGCTTGCAGGCGATGCAGCGTTCCTCGCCATTGGGATAGCGGCGCAGCGCATGTTCGCCCCGGAAACGCGGGGACACCGGGCCTTTTTCGAACGGATAGTTCAGCGTCGCCTTGGGGCGGAAGAAATAGCGCAAGGTCAGCCACATGCCGGAGACGAACTCCAGCAGCAGCAGCGATTTGGCGGAACGCAGCAACGCACTCACAGCACAGCCCTCATCGGCGCGGCATCGAAATGCCCGGTGAACATCAGCCAGCCCGAAACGACCACGACCCAGAACAGCGACAGCGGCAGGAACACCTTCCAGCCCAGCCGCATGAGCTGGTCATAGCGGTAGCGCGGCACGGTCGCCTTCACCCAGGCGAACACGAAGAACATGAACGCCATCTTGGACAGCATCCAGACAAAGCCCGGCACCAGATACAGCGGCGCCCAGTCCAGCGGCGGCAGCCAGCCGCCAAGGAACAGCACCGGGATCAGCGCGCACATGAACAGGATGTTGGCGTATTCGCCGAGGAAAAACAGCGCGAAGGACATGCTGGAATATTCGACCTGATAGCCGGCAACAAGCTCGGCCTCGGCTTCGGGCAGATCGAATGGCGGGCGGTTGGTTTCCGCCAATGCCGTGATGAAGAACATGATGGCCATGGGAAACAACAGCGGATTGAACACGTTGCCGTTGAGCAGCCCCAGCACATTGCCTTTTTGCGCCATGACAATGTCGGACAGGTTGAGCGACTGCGCGTACATCATCACCGAGACGAGGATGAAACCCATCGACACTTCATAGCTGACCATCTGCGCCGCCGAGCGCAGGCCGCCCAGGAACGCATATTTGGAATTGGACGCCCAGCCCGACATGATGATGCCGTAAACGCCCAGCGACGACACGGCGAAGACATAGAGCAAACCGACGTTCAAGTCGGCCAGCACCAGCCCGGCATCGAACGGCATCACCGCCCACACCACCAGCGCCAGCACGAAGCTGATCATCGGCGCCATCAGGAACACGCCGGTCGAGGCGCCGGACGGGATGATGGTTTCCTTGAGGAACAGCTTGGCGGCGTCGGCAAATGTCTGGAGGATACCAAATGGCCCCACCACGTTCGGCCCGCGCCGCAACTGCATCGCCGCCCAGATCTTGCGGTCGAAATACACGGCCAGCGCGACGCCGATCATCACCGGAAAGGCGATGGCGAGCACAAGCGCCAGATTGGCGACGAACCAGCCCGGCCCCTGGCCCAATTGCTGCTGAAACCAGCCCGTGAAGGTCACTCTGCCGCCTCCTGCACCGGATGCAGAATCTCGGTCACACAATCGGCCATGGTCTGGCTGGCCCGCGCGATGGGGTTGGTGAGGTAATGATTGGCAACAGCAGCCGGAAGCGCGCCGCCAAGGGCCTTGACGCTGGTCCTGGCACGGTCAGCGGCGGGCAGCTTGCCAGCCCCGTCCAGCACCTGACCCGGCGCCAGCTGCGGCCATTGCGCCAAAATGCGCGCGCGCAGTGATGCCAGATCGTCATAGGGCAGCTTGGCGCCCAGCACGGCCGACAGCGCGCGCAGGATGGTCCAGTCTTCACGCGCATCGCCGGGCGGCTGCGTGGCGGCAAGCGCCCGCTGCACCCGGCCTTCGAGGTTGACATAGGTGCCCGGCTTTTCGGTATAGGCCGCCGCCGGCAGGATGACGTCGGCATGAGCAACGCCGCGGTCGCCGTGCGTGCCGATATAGACGGTGAAGGCGTTTTTCAGCGGCGCCACATCAGCCTCATCCGCGCCGAGCAGGAACAGCGCGCGAATAGCGGTATCGCCGGTCAGCGCCGGCAAGCCGCCATCGACCGCAAGGCCAAGTTCGAGCGCGCCGACACGCGCAGCAGCGGTGTGCAGCAGGTTCCAGCCATTCCAGCCTTCACGCACGACATTGGCAGCCTTTGCGAGCTTGCGTGCGGCGCCGAACAGGCCGGGAATGGTCAGCGCGCCCATGCCGACAATGATGGCCGGGCGCTCAGCGGCTGCCAGCGCCGCTGCCACATCGGCTGGCAGGTCGGCGACCAGCGCCGCATCATCGCCAAGCCATTCGACCTTGTAAGTCAGGTCCACAACCGGGCCGATGCCGAACACCCGGGTGCGGCCACGCGCGGCGCCCTTGCGCAGCCGGACATTCAGCAGCGGCGCCTCGGTGCGCGGATTGGTGCCGATCAACAGCACGACATCGGCCTGTTCGATGCCGGCAAGGCCCGAATTGAACAGCCAGGCACCGCGTGCCTCGGTGTCGAAAAGCGCGCCGTCCTGCCGGCTTTCGATGCGGGTGGAACCCAGAGCACCGAGCAGGTCCTTGAACGCGGTCATGTCCTCAAGCGCCGCAAGGTCGCCGACGATGCCGGCAATGGCGTCGCCGGGCACCCCTTCGAGGCCGCGCGCAATGGCGGCAAAGGCATCGGCCCAGCTGGCTTTTTTCAGCTTGCCGTCCACCCGCACATAGGGCGTGTCGAGCCGGCGCTCGAGCAGGCCGTCACAGGCAAAGCGCCCCTTGTCCGACAGCCATTCTTCATTCACGTCATCGTTGATGCGCGGCGTGATGCGCATCACCTGCGTGCCGCGCGATCCGATGACGATGTTGGTGCCAAGCGCATCCATGACATCGATGGAATCGGTTTTCTTCAGTTCCCAGGGCCGTGCCTGAAAGGCATAGGGTTTCGATGTCAGCGCGCCGACCGGGCACAGGTCGATGACATTGCCGGACACTTCTGAGGCCACGGCCTTTTCGAGGTAGCTGGTGATCTGCATGGATTCGCCGCGACCGATGGCGCCGATATCCTCGACCCCGGCGATTTCCTCGGCAAAGCGCACGCAGCGGGTGCAGTGGATGCAGCGCGTCATTACTGTCTTGATGAGCGGGCCCATGTATTTTTCGGTCACGGCGCGCTTGTTTTCGGCATAGCGGGAATTGCCCCGGCCATAGACCAGCGCCTGGTCCTGCAAGTCGCATTCGCCGCCCTGATCGCAGATCGGGCAATCGAGCGGGTGATTGATGAGCAGGAACTCCATCACGCCTTCGCGGGCCTTCTTGACCTTTTCGCTGCGGGTGTGGACGACCTGGCCATCGGCGGCCGGCATGGCGCAACTGGCCACCGGCTTGGGGCTTTTTTCCATTTCAACAAGACACATGCGACAATTGCCGGCAATGGTCAGCCGTTCATGGTAGCAAAAACGCGGAATCTCGGCGCCGGCGGCCTCGCACGCCTGCAACACCGTTGCGCCAGCCGGCACATCGACTTCGACACCATCGACCGTAAGCTTCGGCATGGCTCAGCAGGCTCCGGCCAGGGACGGGCCGCGCAAGGCCGAAAATAAAGCAGCGACGCGGCTCGCCATGGTTTCCATCCAACGAATTAAGTCGGGCGCAGCAGAATCCGCGCTTGGGGGCGGCTATAGCGAGCGCATGGCAACATGGGAAGGCAGTGCAGCACGCCAAAACGCAAGAAGGCCCGGGCACAAGCCCGGGCCTTCCGCACCAGCACGATGGCGGGCCTGTTGATCTCAGGCCGTGACGACGCGTGGCCGGCGCCGACGTGACGTTGCGCCGATCATGCCGAAACCAGCCAGCATCATCGCCCAGCTTGCCGGCTCCGGCACATCGGACCCGATGCCGCCGCCGCCTTCGGTGATCGAGACATTGTCGATCGCCGGGCCGAACGGCGTGAATTCGGCGCTGGCGAAGGTGAGCGAGCTCAGGGCCGAAAACGCCGTGAACGTGTACTCGAAACGCTGCCAGTTCATGTCGGCGCGCGAATTGGCGGGAAGAACCTGATAGACCTTCACATCCGGCAGCGAGCCGCTGATCGTCACGACGGAAATCCGGTTGCCGGCGCCGCCATCAGGGTTGCCGGACAGGTCGAAGCCGATGGTGTAGGTTTGGCCGATCACCGTATCCAGCATCTGTGCAATGCTGCCGGCGCTGAGTGCCGAAAGGTCGACCGAACGGTCGCCGTCGGACGCCTGCCAATAGCCGCCGATATAATCGACACCGAACCCGCCGACCGTCCAGCCGGTGATCGCGGTGCTGCCAGCGTTCTGGGTGGAAAAACTGGCGCCCGGGTCGGTGCCAAGTTCAAAGCTGCCGTTCACCAGTGTCACGGCTGCGGCCGAGCCGGAGACCATCACGGTCGCCGCAATGGCCACAAATTTCATCAGTTTAATCATTACGCAGACTCCATTCACAACCCCCCCCTGAAAAAATGCAATGCACAAATCATGCCAATTCGCAAACCATGAGAATCTATAGATTAAATAATTATGGAACCTTTTTGTGTAAAATTTTCAATACAATTCCGAATGCTTTCGCACCCATCCTTGAAGTCATATCCAAATTCATGTTGACAGATATGTTTCCCCTATCTCAACAACCACTCAACTCGTCGCAAAAATCGGGGAACCTTCCAGTTTACAGTGCGTTTTGCTGGATTTTTTATCAACTATTAGCTTTTTTTGGCCATTCGATCGGATCAGCCAGGTTCTGGAGGATGCACCGCAATGGTGCGGCCGGCTGTGGGGAATGATGCGCCATGATGATGGATATCGACCGGCCGGGACTCATGGTCGTGGGCCGATCGCTTGCGAGCCGACTGCTTGCGTTGGCGTTGGCCTCGACCGTGTTTGTGGCGGCAACAAGCCCGGCAGCAGCAGTGACACAGTCGTGGAATGGGTATCGCTGGGCCCGCACCGGGCCGCTGGCGATCAACATCGGCAACAACCTTGATTCAAAGTGGAGCGGGCGTCTGGTGCCGACCGCGAATGCTTGGTCCGCTGCCAACAACATCGATTTCGTCCCCGCCGCTGGCCGGGCCACATCGTCTGCGTGCGGACCTGTTTATGGCAGTGTCCAGGTCTGCAATGCCAATTATGGCGCCAACGGCTGGCTTGGCTATGCCAATGTATGGCTGTCGAACGGCTTCATCGTGCAGGCAACGGTCAAGCTCAACGATTATTATTTCGGGATCGCAAAGTACAACACCGATGCCTGGCGGCAGATGACGATCTGCCAGGAAATCGGCCATACGCTCGGCCTTGCCCATACCAACACGATCAAGACCAACCTCAACACCGGCAGCTGCATGGACTATACCAACGATCCCACTGGCACGGCTGGCGGCGCCAATGGCACGCTGGCCAATGTGGCGCCCAATGCCGTGGATTTTGCGGCGCTGGGCAGCATCTATGCCAATCTCGATCAGACGCAGCTTTCGTATACACGGCCGACACACATGGCCGGCGAAGGGTTCAGCGTCGATGGCCGCGACCATGACATGTTTGTCGGTGTCCCCGAACCGGACAGCTGGGCCATGATGATTGCCGGTTTCGGGATCATCGGCGCCGTGCTGCGCAGTCGGCGCAGGCAAATGGTCACACTCTGAAGCGCAGCAGCCGGGGCGTTGCAGTGGGCGCCCCGGCACGGCATAGCCGGCGTCATGACCAACCCCATCCATATCGTCGGCGGCGGCCTCGCCGGTTCAGAGGCTGCATGGCAGATCGCGCAGGCCGGCCTGCCGGTCATCCTGCATGAAATGCGCGGGGTGCATGGCACCGACGCGCACCATACGGACCGGTTGGCCGAGCTGGTCTGTTCCAACAGCTTTCGCAGCGACGACCCCGACAACAATGCCGTCGGCCTGATCCATCAGGAGATGCGCACGTTGGACAGCCTCATCATGCGCGAGGCCGACAAGGCGCGGGTGCCGGCCGGTTCGGCGCTGGCGGTGGACCGCGACGATTTTGCCGGCGGCGTCACGGCGGCACTGGCAGCGCACCCGAATGTCACCATCGTGCGCGAGATGATCACCGGCCTGCCGCCGGCCGACTGGGGCCAGACGATCATCGCCACCGGGCCATTGACCGCAGCACCGCTCGCCGAGGCCATCCGTGCCATGACCGGCGAGGACGCGCTGGCGTTTTTCGATGCCATTGCGCCTGTCATCCACCGCGATTCCATCGATATGTCGGTGGTGTGGGCGCAGTCGCGCTGGGACCGTCCCAATGAAAACGGCGACACCAAGGACTATCTCAACTGCCCGATGGACAAGGAGCAGTACAACGCCTTCATCGATGCGATGCTGGCCGCCGACAAGGCCGAGTTCAAGGATTGGGAAGCCAACACACCCTATTTCGATGGCTGCATGCCCATCGAGGTGATGGCAGAGCGTGGCCGCATGACGCCAAGGTTCGGCCCGATGAAGCCGGTCGGCCTGACCAACCCTGCCACGGGTCGCCGCGCCTTTGCCGTGGTGCAGCTGCGCCAGGACAATGCACTGGGGACGCTGTGGAACATGGTGGGTTTCCAGACCAAGATGAAGCACGCCGAACAGGTTCGAGTGCTGCGCATGATCCCGGGACTGGAAAAGGCCGAATTCGCGCGGCTGGGCGGCCTGCACCGCAACACCTTCATCAAGTCGCCGGTGCTGCTGGATGCGACATTGCGGCTCAAGGCCGATCCGCGCATCCGCTTTGCCGGGCAAATCACCGGCTGCGAAGGTTATGTCGAAAGTGCAGCCATCGGGCTTGCTGCCGCGCGATTTGCCATTGCCGAAGCGCGCGGTGGTACGGCTGTGCCGCCGCCCGCGACCACGGCGCTGGGCGCGCTGCTGTCTCACATTACCGGCGGGGCGGACGCCAAGCACTTCCAGCCGATGAACATCAATTTCGGCCTGTTTCCACCATTGGTACCGCCGGCGGCATCAAAGGACCAGCGCAAGCCGGCATTGGTGGCGCGGGCGCGGGCGGATCTGGCAGAATGGATTGCAGGCTGAAGGGGCGGCGCACACGGCACCGCCCCCTTACTTGCATATGCCTCAGTTGCTTTTGCTCAGGCCGTAGCGAGCTTGCGGCGCCGCGCGGCTGCGCCGACGAGGCCAAAGCCGGCGATGAGCATCACCCAGCTTGACGGTTCGGGCACCTGGCTGACGACGACGCTGTCCAGAATCGGCCCGAAATTGTCACCGCTGGTCGTCCAGAATTCCAGCGTCATGGTGCCGGCGTTCACCGGAGTCCAGGACAGACCATAGTTCAGGAACGGCCGGGCGCCGGCAATGCCTTCGTTGTAATTTCCCAGCGTGGTCAGGCCGGTGTAGTTGCCGGGATTGATCTGGCCGGGGTCGAAACCGCCGAGATTGGCAAAACCGTTGATGTCCGTCAGCTGGCCGAAGTTGGCCGTGAACAGGAAACTGTCGGTGGCGGGGGTGCGCTGGCTGCCCGACACGTCGAAACGCAGGGTCAGCATCTTGCCGGCGGTATAGGCGAAGGATTTCGACACCAGCCGGCCCGGACCGGACGAGCCATCCAGATCGACGCATTTGCCCGGGCAGGTGATGCCGAAATTGCCGGTGTTGACGAGATCGACCTGGCCGACAACGGTCCAGTTGGCGAAGCTGTTGTAGTTGAGGATGCTGGCACCCGGTGCGCCTTCGCCGTCGAAACCGTCCGTGAAGATCGTTGCCGACTGGGCCGAACCGGCCCCCATCATCAGTATCGCTGCTGCAATCAATGCCCGCATGTCCGCCTCCAGTTATTACTGACTTGTTGGCAAAAGCAATGCAGGAATCGTGCCAATCCTGGGATTCCAGACAACAATCTTAATTATTTATATATTTTTCGTTCATGTCTGTTTTGGCACCACAAGTGTGTAAAGTCTGTCGACAGTTTGACCCGGTTTTTGTCGTTCGACTCTCGTGCCTGATGCCGGGCAAACACAGGCGGGAGCCGTTTTCGGCCCTGAATTCGGCGCGGTGCAATGGCGGCAAATTCGGCGGGTGACGCCCGGCGCGGGCGGACCTTGCATCAAGAATGGAAGGCTGATCCGCGCTGCTGGACAAGCCACTGCAAAACTGTAGGAATCAGTTCCTGTTGGGAGACAGACCGTGATTGCGGCCGACGATATTTCCGCAGGCCTGCCTGACCGCGTGATGCGCAAGGCACAATGGCGGCTGCTGCCGCTGATCTTCCTCGCCTATCTCATCGCTATCGTCGACCGGCTGAACATCAGCTTCGCGGCTGCCACGATGAACGCGGACCTCGGCTTTACCGCCACCGTCTATGGCCTTGCCGGCGGCATCTTCTTCGTCAGCTATGCGCTGCTCGAAGTGCCGTCGAACATGGCCATGATGCGCTTTGGTTCCCGCATCTGGCTCACGCGCATCATGATCACCTGGGGCCTCATCTCGGCCGCCCAGATGTTCGTCCAGACGCCGATGCAGTTTTATGTGCTGCGCTTCTTGCTCGGCGCCGCCGAAGCCGGCTTTTTCCCTGCCATCCTGTTTTATGCCAGCCTGTGGTTCCCGGCCAAATGGCGCGGCCGTGCCATCAGCCGCTTTTATGTCGCCCAGCCGGTATCGCAGATTCTCATGGGCCTGGTCTCGGGGCCGATCCTGGGCCTTGATGGCATGTCAGGCCTTCAGGGCTGGCAATGGCTGTTCCTGCTCGAAGCCATCCCCGCCATCCTCATGGGCATCATCATCTTCAAATTCCTGCCCGACGGTCCGGCCGTCGTTTCCTGGCTGGAACCCGATGAACGCCAATGGCTCACCGGCGCGCTGGCCACCGATGAAGGCGCCATCACCAGCACCAAACACGATAGCGTGATGCGCGCCATTGCCGACAAGCCCGTGCTGCTGTTCGGCCTCGTCTGGTTCTTCTATGTCGGCGCGGTCAATGCGTTCTATGTCTCCGCGCCCCAGATACTCGGCCTGAAAACCGGCCTCGGCACACAGGGCGTCGGCCTGCTTGTCGCCGCCGGCGGGGTGCTCGGCGCCTTCGCGCTGATCGGGCTGGGCTGGCATTCCGACCGCCGGCAGGAACGCTTCTGGCACATCCTTGCCCCCGCCATCATGGTCGCCGCCAGCATCGCCACGCTTGCAACAGGCCCGTCGCCGGCGCTGGCGGCACTCGCAGCGCTCACCCTTGCGGTCACATGGCTACCCTCGCAGCCGGTATTTTTCAGCGCCCTGTCCGAAACCCTCCACGAACGCCACCGCGCCGTTGGCGTCGCCGCCGTCAACACCTTCGGGCAATTCGGCTCGTTCCTCAGCATCAGTGCCTTTGGCGTCGCCAAGGATGCCACCGGCACTTATGATCTCGGGCTGGCGGCAATGGCCGTGTCGGTGGTGATCGGTGCCGGCATCCTGAACCACATCCGCCGTGCTGCGCAGCGCAAGACCTTGCCGCAAGCGGTGACATCCAGCGCATAGCGGGCAACGGTGGGCGTTTGTGCGCTCAAGTCTCTGCGGGTGCCGGGCAGGCGCAGGCAGGGGCCGCCTTGCGGCGCGGCGCGGTTGCGGCAAATTCTGCCGGCGACAGCCGCTGGTCGGCGTTGCGGTCGGCCTTGGCGAACTTTGCCGTGGTGGCCGCTGCATATTCCTCGAAATCCAGCCGGCCATCGCGGTTGGAATCGGCCTTGGCCCAGGCCTTGCGACGATTGACCAGATATTCCTCGCGGCTGACCACCCCGCTGGCATCCGTGTCATAGCGGACCAGCCGGCGGGCGGCGCGGTCGGCATCGGTCAAGGGGCTGCGCGGCGCTTCGGCCAGCGGCGCCGGGCCGCTCGCCGGCCGGCCCGACGCATTGCCGCCCGGCACAACCAGTGCGGCGGCAGCCGATGTGACCGGCGGCGCGCGGTACAGCAGCAGGCCGGCAAACAACAATGATGCAAGCGACAGGGCAAAGGCCAGAATCCGGCGCATGACGCCTCCACGATTTCCGGACCCTGTGCTTGTATCTAGCGCCCCAGCGCGGCCAAAGGCAATGGTTCAGCCAAAGTATGGGGTTCAGCCAAAGGCAACTGCCCGCAGCAACTGCCATTGCCGGGCCAGGCTGCCGCGCGGTTCAGGCGGTGCATCCTTGGCCGCGGCCCGGTCGCGCGCCGACAGCCGCACCAGCCCCAGCAGCGGGCGCAGCGATGACGGCACGCGTGGCAATCCGGCGGCATCGCCCCCCCAATCATCACCCCGGCCCCAGGCTTCACCCAGTTGCCGGCCAAGTTCCTCGTTGCCGCCAAGCAGCCGCGCCGCCAGTGCAAACAGCGTGCCGCCGCCCTCGACATGGCTTTGCGGCACCGGTTCGTCGCCGATCATGCCGAGCCAGCGGTCCTCCAGCAGCGCCAGATCGGCGCCCTGCACGTCATTTGGCACCGCATATTCGGCCAGCAGGACCAACAAAGGCTGCGCCGGCACCTTGCCCTGATCGAGCCCGCACAGCGCCTCGCGCCACCAGGCCATGCGGATTTCACCCACCATTGCCTCGGTGGTGGACGCGGCGACATGCGCAAATTCGCATTCCAGCGCAAACAGCGCGATCAGCGCCGGGCGGCGGCGCGCCTCGGCATAATGGATGGCCAGCCAGATATCGCGGTCGCGCGCCTTGAGTTCGGCGCTTATGAAATCAAGGCTCACTCAGGCTGGACCGACGCGAAAGGCGCACAGCTTGTTGCCATCGAGATCGCGGAAATAGGCCCCGTAGAATGCCTGCGGACCTTCCTCGCCGCGCACGCCCGGTGGGCCTTCGCAGGCGGCGCCGGCCGCCATGGCGGCTGCATAGAGCGTGTCGACCTTGGCGCGCGTATCCATCACCAGCGCCAGCATGGTGCCATTGCCGGCACTGGCGGCGGCGCCGTCATAGGGCTTGCCGACGGCCAGCATCGGCACACCCCAGTTGATGCCCCAGCAGACCGCGCCGGTGGGAAACACCATCAGCCGGCCGATGCCGACGGACTGGAACACCGCATCATAAAAGGCGTTGGCCTTTTCCGGGTCGTTGGTGCCCAGTGTTGCATAGCCGATCATTGCCGGTCCTTTCGTTTGTGCATCATTTGCGCTGCCATATCCTGCATGATGATATCTTCGGCCGAAGAAAACGCCGAGGCAAGTCGCGGCCTCTGGAACGGGTCATCGCTGGTGCCGGTCAGCGCATAGACCATGACACGGCCGCCTGCCCGGTCAATCCACAATCCGGCCAACAGGCCATAGGCCTCACCCAGATGCCCCCACCAATCGGCGCCCGCCACCGGCTGGTCGCTGGCACCGGCCTTGCCGGACAGGCATTGCGGCCCGGCGCCATAGCAGAGCATCTGGCCGTTATAGGTATCGGCCGGCCGGCCATCGCCTTCACGCCACACCGGCGTGAACATCGCGTCGACGCTGGCCGGCGTCAGCAGCCGCACCCCGTCCACTTCGCCGCCGCGCAGCAGCAGCCGGCCGATGCGCGCCAGGCCCAGCGCCGATATGCGCAGGCCGCCTTGCGGCGAGAACATCGTGCCGTTGGCGCCGGGCACATAGGCAGCAAGGTTGCACCCCGCAATGCTGCGCACCGGACAGGCCGGACGCTTGCCGTGCAGGTCGTCCACTTGCGGCAGCCATGGCCCGGCAGGGTCCCAATGCGCTTCGTCGCTGCCCTTGCGATAGAGCACGGCGGCGCGGGCGATGGCGCGGTCCGACGCGCCCTGCCAGTTGTAGCCGGCATCCAGCTTCAGCGGCGCCAGCACCAGCCGTGTCATCAGCCGGTCGAACCGCTCGCCCGTCGCCGCCTCCATGACGCTGCCGATGATGCCCCAGTTGAGATTGGCATAGGCAAAGCGGCTGCCCGGCGCGCCGGCCCAATGCGCAGGCGTCAGCTTGTCCTGCAGCCGTTCTTCAGCTGCGAAGCCATATCCGGGGCCGTCGACGATGCCGCTGGTGTGGCTCATCAGCTGGCGCAGCGTCAGCGGCGTGTCCGGCGCGGCGGGACCCCGCAATTGCCAGCCCAGCCAGTGCGAGACATCGCGGTCGAGATCGAGCTTGCCCTGTTCCACCAGCCGCATGACGGCAATGGCCACCACCAGCTTGGAGATGGAGGCCATGCGCATCGGCGTGTCGGCGCGCAGCTTGCGCCTCGCGGCGATGACCGCCAGGCCGTGCGCCTGTGTGCGCACGATGCCGCGCGCGTCGGCAACGACCGTCACCACACCCGATAGTGCAGGTGCACGGGCATCGCGCCCGGCCACAAGATCGGCCAGCGGCGAGGCCGCTGCCGGCATGGACAGACACACGGCAAGGACGGCGATGAATTGGCGCATGACCCCGACTAGCCGCATTGCGCGCACACTGTCACCACCCCATATCAGACCACATGAGCGTTGCCTTCACCCGCGAATCCGACCTGGAAGCCACGGCGGCAGACCTGCCCGACCGGCCGATCCCGGCGCATGCCAATCTGGTGACGCCAGCCGGCCTGGCCGCCACCGAAACGGCGCTGGCCGATGCCCGCGCCGCCTAAGCCGCCGCACAAGCCAGCCCCGACATTGCGCAGGACCGCAGCGCCATGGCGCGCGCCACCCGCGATCTGCGATACTGGAGCGCCCGGCGCGCCTCGGCCCGGCTGATCGATGCGCCGCCGGGCGATGGCACAGCCGGCTTTGGCAGCCGCGTGACCATCGCCCATGCCGATGGCCGGCAGCAGGTCTGGCACATCGTCGGCGACGATGAAGCCGATCCGGCGAAAGGGCGGGTCAGCCATGTTTCGCCCCTGGCGCGGGCGGTGATGGGCAAGTCCGAAGGAGATACCGCGATGCTGGCGGGGCGGGAGATCGAGATCCTGGCTATTGCCTGAAGGCGGGAACCATATCTAGCAAGCCGGCGTTCATCGACTTCGGGGCAAACCAGCACTCGGTGCAATTGATCGGAGCGTGACGATGCGTATTCTTGTGGTGATGACCGCCCTGTTGGCGCTGACTGCCTGCAACACCGTTTCGGGCGCCGGCCGCGATCTGAGCTCGGCCGGCAAGGCCATCACCAAGACGGCCGATGACGTGAAGAACTAGCCGCCAGAGGCGGGGCCAACTGCTCAGCGCAGCGCGGTGATGCCCAGCTTGTCGGCCTTGGCACGCGCTTTGACGGATTCCTCGCTGCGGGTCAGCGCCTTGGCGATGGCACGGATCGGCATGCCTTTTTTCGCCAGCGTGTGGAGCTTTTGCACCTCTTCGGTGGTCCAGGCTTGCTTGTGGCGTTCGAAATGTTCGCCCATGAGTTCTGCTCCTGCGGCGGCAAATTGCCTTGCCAATGACCGCCGTGTCGCCTTCAACGCCGCGGATGACAAGCTTTTACCTTGGCCTTGCGGCGTTTCTGGCGGTTTCTTTGAATGCGCAGGCGGCATGGCTGCGCGTGCTGGGGCATCTGGCGGCGGCGGCGGCGCTGGCTTTGCTGTCATGGTCGATCTGGCTGGCCAATGGCGACGGCACGTTCGGTGGCGTCGGCGCGCGTCCCTTGCTGCTCAATATCATGGGCGTCTTGAGCGCGGCCGCGGCTGGCTTTGTGCTGGTGACCATTGCGGCGCAGTGGCGCCGGCAGCCGGGCGCAATCGCGGCGTACAACACCAACGCCGGTTTCGGCATGGTATCGCGGTTGCTGCACTGGTCCAGCGCGGTGCTGATGCTCTCGGCGCTGCCGATGGGGCTGTTCGTAACCGTGCTTCCACCCGGCCGTGCCGACCGGGCGGAATTTCTTGGTGCCCATGTCGATGTCGGGTTGGCGGTGCTGGCGTTGCTTGCGGCACGGCGGCTGTGGCTGCTGAGCAGCCCGGCGCCTGCATCGCCGGGCCGGCTCGCTGCCGCCAATAAGGTGCTGCTCTACACGGCGCTGTTCGCCTTGCCGTTATCGGGGCTTTTTCTGGCGTCGACCGGCAGCGCAGCGCTGCCGTTTTCTGTGCCTGCGCTGTTGCCGCATGGAGTGGCGGCCAAGATGCATCTGGGGCTGGCGGCGCTGTTCGCGGCGGCGTTTGCGCTGCACCTGGGCGGCGTGCTGGCGGCATATTTCTGGCGGCGAGATCGGCGCGCGGTGCGGCGGATGCTGCGATAACGGCCCGGTCTTGGCTGATGACAGGTTCGGCTGTTTCAACGGCCGGTGGAACAATATCGGACCATTATGGTTATAGAGGTGCGCCCGAGCGGCGCGCAGAACAAAGGGCCTCATCCATGAACATCATCATTCTCCTGATCGTCGGCGGACTAATCGGCTGGGTCGCCAGCATGATCATGCGGACAGACGGGCAGCAGGGCATTTTCCTGAACGTGGTCGTCGGCATCGTCGGCGCCATGCTCGCCGGTTTCGTCGTGACGCCGCTGATTGGCGGCGTTCCCATCACCAGCGGCGGTATCAGCATCCAGTCGGTCCTGGTGTCGCTGGTCGGCGCGGTGATACTGCTTGCGATCGTCAATCTCGTGCGGCGCGGCTCGGTTCGCTGAGCTGAGGGGCGGCACATGTTTCAGGTGCCGCCCACCCGCAGCGAGAACACGTCGGGCCGCGCATAATGCCCGGTGATATCAAGATCAAAGCGGGCGCGCACGACATCCGCAGGGTCGATCTCGGCCGTGAGCAGCCCGGTTTCGCCATAGAGCGGCCCGGCCAGCACATCGCCCATCGGCGAGATGATGCAACTGCCGCCGCGCATCATCGGCACACCGTCCGCCCGGTCACGCAGCGTGATCGGCTGGCCCAGAGCCATGGTGGCGGCGGCCTGCACTTGCGCCGCGCAAATGACGAAACTGCGGCTTTCATAGGCGATGTGGCGCATGCTGATGTGCCAGATATCGCGGTCATCGACGGTGGGCACGCAATAGATTGTCACGCCCTTGGCATGCATGGCGGTGCGCAGCAGCGGCATGTAGTTTTCCCAGCAGATGACCGAACCGACCATGCCGGCAGCGCTGTCCATCGTGATGAGCCCCGAGGCATCACCCTGCCCCCAGACCAGCCGTTCGGCGGCGGTAGGCATCAACTTGCGGTGGCGGCCCATAAACCTGCCATCGGCGGCAAAGAACAGCGCGGCGCAATAAAGGCTGGCGCCGTCACGCTCGATGGCGCCGATGACCATGGCGGTTCCGGCGGCGCGCGCGAGATCGCACAAGGCCGCCACTTCCGGGCCATCCAAGGTGATCGCCTGGCGCCAGTATTC
>NZ_JANPCD010000028.1:0-2602 GCF_031430775.1 Sandarakinorhabdus sp.
CCTTGCGGCCCCTGAGGTCCTGCGGGTCCGGCGGGTCCGGCGGGTCCAACGCTGCCGGCGCCGCCCGTTCCCGGCGGGCCTTGTGGGCCTGTTGGTCCGATCGGGCCTTGTGGGCCAGCCGGCCCCGCCGGTCCGGTGGCACCAGTCGCGCCCGGCAAACCGTCGTCGCCATCCTCGCCTTCGGGGCCTGCTGGCCCCTCCGGTCCAGCAGGCCCTTCCGGCCCCGCCGGTCCTGTGCCAGCAGAGCCAGCATCGGTCATGATGCCCAGCGCCGTCTGCACCAGATGCAGCGGCGCGATCAGCGGCCGGCGGCTTTCATCGACCGTGACACCTGCTGCCGGTCCCGCCACCTTCCACCCCGCCGCCGGGTTGTCGCCGGTATGTTCCAGCGGCACCGTGATGGCAGCCAGCAGCACGCAGTCATCGGCATGTTCGTGGCGTTCATGGCAGCGCTGTGCCATGACGCGCGGACGGAATTCCGTCAGCCAGATGCGCCACACCAGTTTCAAAAAGTCATCGAAATCGTCGATTTCAACGCCTGCAGGCAACGGCGGCACTTGCGGCGGCAGATACGGCGGCGGCACTTCTGGTGCCGGATCGGCGGGTGCCAATATCGCAGGCTGGGGCGCAATCAATGCCAGCGCATCGCGGATCGTCTTTTGCCAATCTGCGGCGGCCAGCGGCGGCGTGCCCGGACCGGTGTCGGCAATACCGTCAAGCCAGCCCGACAGCGCCGCCATCGCATCGGCTTCGCGCTGCATCGGTGCTTCGCGGCGAAATTCGAGGCAGTAATCATCGCTGATGCGGCTGGGCGCCATCAACGCCGCCTCGCTGCGGCAGGGCTCGCCCGGCACCGGCACCGGCGCGGTTTCGCAATCGCGGAAGCACAAGGTAAGGTACATGGTCGTCGCCGTCGGCATCGGGTCACCCGCCGCCGGCACCAGGCCCCGCCCGGTTTCCGGCAGCGCCAGCCAGCCGTTCAGCGACCCGCACTGATCGCGCCCGACACAGATCAGCTTGCCCGATGGCGCCGCCGCCGACCCGGCCGTGATGCGCACGCGCGGGCCATTGTCGCCATCATTCTCGATGCCAACGGCAAGCCCGCTGGCGGTGCCATAGCCAATAAGATCGCGCACGATCCATTCGCTGCGGCCGATCAGATAGGCGTGTTCCTGGACATAATCGGCAACGCCCAGCACCATGCCCTTGACGAAATTGACATGGGCGTGCGGGTCCGGTGCGGCAATGCCCGGTGCAGCGGCGGTCGTGGTGTTACAGCAACCCATCGGAGGCCTCCCCAAAATCAAGGTGAGCGGTCGGTTTCAGCATGACAGGCGTGTCCGGCTGGCGTTCAGGTCAGCGCCATCGGGCAGAGCAGGGCCATCGGGGCCGACAAAGCTTTCGCCCAGCCACGCCCGGCCCAGCAGGGCAGGCGGCAGAGTATCGGCAGACCGGCTGCCGGCCCCCAATGTGGTGTCCATGCCCAGCCGCGCCTCTCCGATGCGGTTCATCGCGAAATAGAACCGCACGTCGAAAATCGTATGGGCCGGCTTTTCCAGATCGACGATCCGGGCCGCCAGCCGGCGCCGGCCCTCGAGTGTTTCGGCATCCGTGGCGTCGCCGGGGCCAACCGGCAGCAGCACCGAAAACCGGTGCGCCGTGCGGGCAATCGGCATCAACCCGGCCGTAAAGGCGCCCCAGTCGGCCCGGCCAGCAGCAGTGGCGGCGGCGGCATCATTCAGCGCCACCTCGCCAAAACTGTTCCAGCCGCTGCCATGGGCATCGTTCAGCGCGTCGATGCGGCGATACCGCCCCGTCAGGAACCGCTGCCAATACTGCCGGGCCGGCGATGTGCGCAGCAGGAATGCGGCCCAATCCTGCGCATGACCTCCCGGTACCGACAGGCGCGGCAGGCTGGCCATGGCGGCGCTTGCGCTGCGGCCCAGCCCGGTCTGAAACGCGCGCCATGCGCCTTGTTCCGCCAGGCCAGGGTCGATGATTTCGGCATCGGCAATGCTGCTGGAATCGCCGGCGCCAATGCGCCCCAACCGGCGGGTGCGGAACGTCTCGACGATGCGGATCGCACCTTCGCAGCGGCAATCCTTGCTGCCGAACAACGTGCCGCCCAGCGGCTGGCCGAACGCCAGCGCCAACGCGCTTTCGACGCCCTTCATTGTGCCGCGCCAGCCAAAGAATGTCACGGCATGGGCGATAAAGGCACGGCTGCGCGCCTCCCCCCAGGCCGGATCGAGCGCGACATCGAACCAGCCGGCCAACCATGGCAAGGCCTCCTGCGGCGCCGTGCGCGTGTCCAGCAGATGCTCCGCCGCGATGATCGCGGCTTCGATCCGCGATGTGATCCCCTGCATGTTGGACAGATAGCGGGTAAGAAAATCCGCCGGCTCGGGCGCCTCCAGATAGACACCAGGCAGATAACGCTGCGCCCATGACTGACGCGGCCATGACGCCCTGAGCGCCCGCAGCCGGGGCGTCACATCGCCGTCGCTGGCCAGCGTGATGCGCAGCTGCATGTGCTGGCCCTCGATACGCTGGCACAGCAGCTCGTGCGTGCCGCGCCCGGCGGCCACGTCGGTGGCGATGA
>NZ_JANPCD010000029.1:0-11911 GCF_031430775.1 Sandarakinorhabdus sp.
TTCACGATGGCGCAGGTGATCGACCAAGTGCAGCGCCCGGCGCTGATCCTCGCGCCGAACAAGACTCTCGCCGCGCAGCCGGAAATTGCCGCGCGCAAACGACATGTCGTTGCGCTTGTACTGCATGGCCACCAGCTTGCGGACCACCTCGCGCAGGTCTTCGGTGGCGCCCTTTTTCAACGAAAACGTCATCGCCGAATAGGTTTCCACCGATCCGATACCATAGATGCACGACACCGATGCGATGATGATGACATCGTCGCGTTCCAGCAGCGACCGGGTAGCGGAATGGCGCATCCGGTCGATGGCCTCGTTCACGCTCGATTCTTTTTCGATATAGGTGTCGCTGCGCGGCACATAGGCTTCGGGCTGGTAATAATCGTAATAGGACACGAAATATTCCACCGCATTGTCGGGAAAGAAGCTTTTGAATTCCCCGTACAATTGCGCTGCCAGGATCTTGTTTGGCGCGAGGATCAGCGCCGGGCGCTGCACCGCCTCGATGACCTTGGCCATGGTAAATGTCTTGCCCGATCCGGTGACACCCAGCAGCACCTGGTCGCGCTCGCCGTCATTGGCCTGGCCCACCAGTTCGGCGATGGCGGCGGGCTGGTCACCGGCGGGCGTATATTCGCTGTCCATGCGAAACACCCGCCCGCCTTCGGACTTTTCCGGTCGGGCGGGGCGGTGGGGGGTGAAGCCGCCTTCGGTTTCCCCTTCGGCAAGACTGGTGCGAATCTGGATGGCCATGCCAGTTACCATGGCGCACGTGCCGCTTTTGTTCCAGTGCTGCGTCGCTATGGTCCGCGGCGCGGCGGGAAATCCTCGTCAAGCGTGCGGTCCAGCCATTTGTCATCAAGCCGGGGTGCCGGCGCATTCTCATCCGGTGCAGCATCTGCTGGCAAAGGCTGACCGTCCGGTCCAAGCGGATCGCCGTTTTCAGTGATGCCATAGGGGCTTTCATTGATGCCATAGGCGCCAGCATCAGGTTCGATGGTCAAACCGTCATCGGGAACCGTGGTGACAAGTGCTTCGGGCGGCGTGCCGCCCACTGCGCGGGCCATATATTGCGCAAACGCCCGTGCCGGGGCGCGGCCACCGGCCAGGCCGGGCACGGCACGGGCATCATCGCGGCCCATCCACACGCCGGTGGTGTTGCCCGACGAAAACCCGATGAACCAGCCGTCCTTGTTGCTGGTGGTCGTGCCGGTCTTGCCGGCAAGCGGCCGGCCGATCTGGGCGGCGCGCCCTGTTCCGGTTTCAACGGCGGCCTGCATCAATTCGGTCATGCGGGCCGCGACGAACGGCGCCACCACCAGACGGGGTTCCTCCGGCTCGCGGGTATAGAGCACGCGGCCGCTGGCGGTAGTGATACGGGTGATGGCGTAGGGCCGTGCCTCGGTGCCATTGCCGGCCACTGTCGCAAAGGCCTGGGTCATTTCCAGCAGCGTCACATCGGACGAGCCCAGCGCCATCGCCGGTCGGCGGTCGATGGGCGTTGTGATGCCGAAGCGCCGCGCAAGGTCGGCGACCGTGTCGAACCCGACCTGCTGGGCCAGTTCCACGGCAACCGTATTGATCGAAAGGGCAAAGGCGTTCTTGACGCTGACCGGCCCTATAAAGGTGCCGTTATTGTTGCGCGGCGACCAGTTGCCGATCACCACGGGCTTGTCCTCGACCATGTCGTCGGGGGCAACGCCGGCCTCCATGGCGGCGGCGTAAACGAAGAATTTGAACGCCGATCCGGGCTGGCGGCGCGCGGTGACGGCGCGGTTGTAGTTCGAGCGCACATAGTCGCGCCCGCCGACCATGGCCTTGACGGCGCCGTCCCGCGCCACGGCCAGCAGCGCGCCCTGGGCGCCCTTGGGAGTTTCGGCGGCAATCGCGGCTTCGGCAGCGCGCTGGCCGGCGACATCCAGCGTGGTGCTGACCTGCAATGGCTCGATCGTTTCATCGACGAGATTTTCGAGTTCCGCAGCCACCCAGTCGGTGAAATAGCGCGATCCGGCGACACGTTCCTGCGCGACAAAGCGCACCGTGGCCATATCGACGCTTGCCGCCTCGGCCGGCGTGATCGACCCGGCATCGACCATGACGGCGATGACCGTATCGGCGCGCCGGCGCGCGGCCATGGCGTCGGCGGACGGCGCAAAGCGTGACGGCGCCTTGACGAGGCCGGCAATGATCGCGGCTTCCTCAAGGCTCAGGCGCCGGGCGCTATGGCCGTAGAATTTGCGCGATGCAGCGTCGATGCCATAGGCGCCGCCGCCGAAATAAACGCGGTTGAGATACAGCTCCAGCAGCGATTCCTTGCTGAACTTGCGTTCAAGCGCCATTGCCAGCACGATTTCACGCAGCTTGCGGCTGTAATCCTTGGACGATGTCAGGAAGATGTTGCGCGCAAGCTGCTGCGTAATCGTCGAGGCACCCTGCGTCTTGTTGCCCGAGCGCGTGTTGGTGACAAAGGCGCGCACGATGCCAATGGGATCGATGCCCGGATGATACCAGAAGCGCCGGTCTTCGACGGTGATCATGGCGTTCTTCATCGTCGCCGGAATCTCGGCATAGGGCAGCCATTCGCCAAAGCTCGGCCCGATGCTGGTCAGCACCGTGCCGTCCTCGGCCTTGATTTCCACCGACTGGCCCTTGGGCGACCGCATCATGTCGGCATATCCGGGCAGCGACTGATAGGCGATGGCCACTGCGATGGCGAGCGCGATGGTGCCGGCAAGGCCGATGACAATCCCGGCCTTGAGGACAAGGCCGAAGAAGCGGGCCAACTTTGACCTTGAAGGGGCGGAGCGCGGGCGGGGAGGCACGACCGGTGTCTTAGGGAAGGAATACGGCAATCACAAGGCCGCTTTGGGCCGCTATGGCGCGCCGCACGACCGGCAGGCCGGATCCTTGGGCAGGGCGAGGGTGCGGCTGCGCGCCGACAACCCATCATAAAGCTGCAGCCGGCCCGCCAGGCTGTCGCCGGCGCCGGTCAGTTCCTTGATCGCCTCAAGCGCCATCATCGCGCCGATAATGCCGGTCAGCGCGCCGATGACGCCGGTATCGGCGCACGACCTGTCTGGCTGGTCGATGGCATCGCCAACAAGACAGCGATAGCACGGCAGCGCCGGGTCATGTCCCTTGAAGGTGGCGACCTGGCCATCGAACGGCCCGACCGCACCGGACACCAGCGTCATGTGCAGCGCCAGCGCGGTGTCGGCGGCGATCAGCCGCGTCGCAAAACTGTCGCAGCCATCGATGACAAGATCATGGCCCGACAGCAGCGCATCGGCATTGCCGGCGTCGAGCCGCAGCAGCGCCGGCACGATTTCGACATGCGGGTTGAGCGCATGGAGGCGGCGCACCGCAACCTGCGCCTTGGGCTCGCCTATATCGGCGGTGGCGAACAGCGTCTGGCGTTGCAGGTTGGACAGGCTGACGCTGTCATCGTCGATGATAGTGATGCGCCCCACGCCGGCGGCGGCAAGATACAGCAGGCACGGACTGCCTAGCCCGCCGGCGCCCACCACGGCAACCCGCGCCGATTTCAGCGCCGCCTGGCCGCGCCCGCCAATTTCGCGCAGCACCAGGTGCCGGGCATAGCGTTCCAGTTCGTCGTCGGAAAATCCGCTCACACGCCAGTCGAGCCGAAACCGCCGGCGCCGCGCGCGGTGGCGTCCAGGTCGGCCACCTCCTGCCAGCCGGCGCGGGTGACGGCGGCCGGCACAAGCTGGCAGATGCGCATGCCGCGCGTGACGGTGAACGGTTCGTCGCCCAGGTTGATGATCAGCGCCTTCACCTCGCCGCGATAATCGCTGTCGATGGTGCCGGGGCTGTTGGGCACGGTGATGCCGTGCTTGAGCGCGAGGCCCGACCGGGGTCGCACCTGCACCTCGTATCCCGGCGGGATGGCCATGGCGAAGCCAAGCGGCACTGCAAAACGTGCGCCCGGCGCCATCACGACATCATCGGTGACGGCAGCAAGCGCATCCATGCCGGCGGCACCGGGCGTGGCATAGGCGGGCAGGTCGAGGCCACCCCCATGCGGCAAACGGGTAATGGAAATCGCGATGTCAGATGGCATCGATGATCCTTTGCACCAGCCGGCTTGCGACATCGGCCTTGCTGGCCGCGCCCCAATCCTCGGTGCCGGCGCGGCTGACATGATGAACATGGGTGGCGTCGCTGCCGAATACACCTGTGGCAACATCATTGGCGATGATCCAGTCGGCGCCCTTGCGGTCCAGCTTGGCCTTGGCGCCGGCAACCGGATCGCCGGTTTCGGCGGCAAAGCCGATGACCAGGCGCGGGCGGCGCGCATGGTGGCCGACATGCGCCAGGATGTCGGGATTCTCAGTCAGCGCCAGCGTTGGCGGCGCGCCGCCACCTTTCTTGATCTTGGCCGGCGCGGCGTCCACCCGCCAATCGGCAACGGCGGCGACCATCACGGCAATATCGGCGGGCAGGGCGGCCTCGCAGGCGGCCAGCATGTCGGCGGCGCTGACCACACCGACGCGGGTGACGCCCGGCGGCGTGGGCAAATGCACCGGGCCGGCAACCAGCGTCACGCGGGCGCCGGCCGCAGCCAGCGCGGCAGCAATGGCAAAGCCTTGCTTGCCGGAGGAGTGATTGCCGATGAAGCGTACCGGGTCGATGGCCTCATGCGTCGGCCCGGCGGTGACCAGCGCGTGGCGCCCCGCCAAGGCAGGCGGGATGAAATGCGCTGCAATCGCCGACATGATCGCCGGCACCTCCGGCAAACGGCCGGGGCCGAATTCGCCGCAAGCCATGGCGCCGACGTCCGGCTCCATGACCGTCATGCCGTCGCCGCGCAGGGTTGCCACGTTACGGATGGTCGCTGCGTGCTGCCACATCCGCACGTTCATTGCCGGCACCATCAACACCGGCGTATCGGTGGCGAGCAGCAGCGTGGACGCCAGGTCGTTCGCCTGTCCCTGCGCGGCGCGGGCCATCAGATCTGCGGTGGCCGGGCACACGACAATCAGGTCAGCAGCGCGCGACAATTGGATATGGCCCATGCTGGCCTCATCCTCCAGATCCCACAGCGAGGTGCGGACCTTTGCTTCGGCCAGCGCTGACAGCGACAGTGCCGTGACGAATCGTGCGCCATTTTCGGTCAGCACCGGCAGCACGTTGGCCCCGGCGCGGCGCAATTCGCGCACCAGTTCCAGCGATTTGAAGGCAGCAATGCCGCCGCCGACGATCAGAAGGATGGTCTTGCCCTGCACCAGACGCCTTTAGCGCAAAGCGGGACAGTTTGTCGAACGCCGACACCCATGTTGACGACAGCCATGCGCGCCGCCACGGTGGGTGACGACAAGCTTGGGGAAACAGCCGGGCAAATCCGGTTTGGGGGTGTCACTTGGGTTCTGCGCCGCTGCGGCTTGCGATCATCCTCATCGGGGTCGCCATCGCGCTCAATTACATCGATCGCGGCGCCATCTCGGTGGCGGCGCCGCTCATCAAGGGCGAACTTGGCCTGTCCAACACCGACTACGGCGTCATTGTTTCGGGGTTTTACTGGACGTATGTGCCGGCGCTGGCACTGGCCGGATGGCTCGCCGACCGCATGTCGGTGCACAAGTTAATGGCCATCGGCGTGGGCATCTGGGCGCTGGCGACTGCCGGCATGGGTCTTGCCGGCGGCATGGTCAGCCTGATTGCGCTGCGCCTGCTGATGGGGCTGGGCGAGGGCGTTGCCTTTCCCTGCGGGTCCAAACTCATCGCCAAAGTGCCAGAGGAGGCACGCGGGCTGGCCAATGTCGCGCTGTCGGGCGGCATCGCGCTGGGGCCATTAATCGGCGCGCTGGCCGGCGGCTTGATCATGGCCCAACTGGGCTGGCGGGCCATGTTCGTGATCTTCGGGCTGGGAACCTTGTTGTGGCTGCTGCCTTGGGCGACATCGCGGCGCGGGTTTGAAGCCGTGCCGACAGGCAGCGCCGCCGAGAATGCTGCGCCGCCCGTCGCCTACCCCCGGCTGCTGCTGACGCGGCAGCTCTGGGGCATGTGCGCGCTGCATTTCACCGGCACCTATGTGCTGTATTTCTTCCTCGCCTGGCTGCCGCTCTGGCTGGTCAAGGCGCGCGGCTACAGCCTTGTCGACATGACCCTGCTGACCAGCGCGTTCTACCTGATGCAGGCGCTGGGCGGCGCGCTTGGCGGCTGGGCGGCCGACCGCGCTATCCGTGCCGGCAAGCCGTCGTCGGGTGTGCGCCAGCGGCAGGTGATGTTCTGCTCGCTGGTGTGCATCGCCGGGCTGATCGTGCTGCCGCGCACACAGGGCTGGGAACAGCTGCTGGCCTGCATCGTCGTGACCGGGTTTTGCTATGGGCCGATGCCGAACCTGTTATTCGCCATGGGCCAGACCATCGCGGGGCCGGCGTCGGCCGGGCGATGGGTGGGCCTTCAGGCCAGCATCGGCAATCTGGCGGGCATTACCGGGCCCGTGATCACCGGCGTCATCGTCGACCAGATGGGCTATGGCCCGACCTTTGTGCTGACGGCGGCCATCGCGGCGGCGGGTGTCATCGGCTGGCTGATCTTGGTGAGGCGCATCGCGCCGGCATTCTGAACATGGCCGGGGGGCATCGCTGCCCCCCCACCATCATTTTCCGCGCGACTTGCGGTGTTCCTCAAGGTCGAGCACGGCCGAATCATCTTCGGGCAGCAGGCCGAGCCGGCGCGCCACTTCCTGATAGGCCTCAACCTCGCCGCCAAGGTCGCGGCGGAACCGGTCCTTGTCCATCTTTTCGCCGGTTTTCATGTCCCAGAGGCGGCAGCCATCGGGGCTGATTTCATCGGCCAGGATGATGCGGCTGAAATCGCCCTCGAAAAGCCGGCCGAATTCCAGCTTGAAATCGACCAGCCGGATGCCGACTCCGGCAAACATGCCTGCCATGAAGTCGTTGATGCGGATCGCCATGTCGGCAATGTCGTGCATCTCTTCCTGGGTGGCCCAGCCAAAGGCAGCGATATGTTCATCGGTGCACAGCGGATCGTTCAGCGCGTCGTCTTTGTAATAATATTCAAGGATTGTGCGCGGCAGCGGCGTGCCTTCCTCGATGCCGTAACGCTTGGCAAGGCTGCCGGCGACGACATTGCGGACAACGACCTCGATCGGCACGATCTCGACCTGGCGCACCAATTGTTCGCGCATGTTGAGCCGACGAATGAAATGCGTCGGGATGCCGATGGTCGCCAAAAGCGTGAAGACATGTTCCGAAATGCGGTTGTTGAGCACGCCCTTGCCACTGATCGTGCCCTTTTTCTGGGCATTGAAGGCGGTGGCGTCATCCTTGAAATACTGGATGATCGTGCCGGGTTCTGGCCCCTCATAGAGGATCTTGGCCTTGCCCTCGTAGATCTGGCGGCGGCGCGTCACGGGCGGTCCTCCTTATCGGCCTGCATGGTCGGCCTGGATGGGCAAGCAGGCCTGATGAACGACAATGCCCCGGCGCGTGCATGACACGGAGCACCGGGGCAGAACCACAGGCATTAGCGTCAAGTCGCGCCCGATACAATCGCAGATGCAATCACGCATGCACGAACCCGGCCTGCCAATCTGGTCTCGATCTGCTTATCTTGCATTGAACCTTGGCCGATACGCCTCTATCTGAATGCCGACACCAGCCGGAGCGCCCGATGACCAGCTTTGACGATCGCGAAAATGCCTTCGAGGCCAAGTTCGCCCATGACGCCGACCTGAAATTCAGGGTTCTGGCGCGGCGCGACAAGTTGGCCGGCCTATGGGCTGCCGAAAAACTGGGCCTGACCGGCGAAGCGGCGATGAACTATGCCAAGGAAGTCATCCTGTCGGATCTGGAGACGCCCGGCGATGATGACATTGTCGGCAAGCTGCTCACCGATCTGGCACCGTTGGGCGTCGACAGCGCCGCCATACAGGCCGAACTCGCTGTCGCCGAAGCCGAGGCTGTCCGCCAGATCATGGAAACGCCCTGATGCCGATGGCCGCCCATGATATCGAAGCGGCCATTGCCGGCGCCCTGCCTGGTGCCGTGGTCGAGATCACCGATCTTGCCGGCGACGGCGACCATTATGCCGCCGTGGTGACCGCGCCGCAGTTCGCCGGGCTTTCGCGTGTGGCGCAGCAGCGTCTTGTGTATAATGCGCTGGGTGGGCGCATGGGGGGTGCGCTGCACGCCCTGAAACTGACCACCATCGCTTGTTGAGGAATTCTCCCGATGTCCGCCGACACCAATCCCGCTCATGCCAACCCAGCTCATGACCGTATCGAGACCCTTGTGACCAGCAACGATATCGTGCTGTTCATGAAGGGCACGCCGATCTTTCCGCAGTGCGGCTTTTCCTCGACCGCAATCGCCATCCTCGAACGGCTTGGCGTCGCGTTCGAAACCGTCGACGTGCTGTCCGACCCGGAAATTCGCCAGGGCGTCAAGGTCTACTCCGACTGGCCGACTGTTCCGCAGCTTTATGTCAAAGGCGAGTTTGTCGGCGGCAGCGACATCATGATGGAGATGTTCCAGGCCGGCGAACTCGAAGCCATGATCGCCGAGGCCGGGATCGCCCGCAGCGCCGCCTGACGCGCGCAGTGCAGCCCTTTTCTGCTGGCGCGATCTGGAACGACACGCTGGCCGCCTTGCGCCGGGATTTCTGGACGCTGTTTGTCGTGGCAGCGCCGTTCACGCTGCTGGTGTCGATGGCGGCAGCCCTGTTCGGCCCGCCGGCGCCGCGCACCATGGCCGGATATACGCCGGGCGTCGTGTTCTGGCTCATCGTCGTGCCGGGCGTGATCGGCATCATTGCACAACTCGCGGTGGTGCGGCTGGTCGCTGATCCGTCCGAACTGCCACGCCGCGCGCTGGGCCGCGCGCTGGCGCTTTCGCCGGTATTTCTGCTGGCCTCGACCATTGCCGCTGTGCCGGTGGCGCTGGGTTTGATGGCGCTGGTGGTGCCTGGACTGTATGTCATGGCGCGATTGTTCCTGACCGCGCCGGTGGCCGCCCTTGAAGGGCTTGATCCGGCCTCGACGGTGCGGCGAAGCTGGGAACTGACGCGCGGCCATGGCGGCACGATTTTGCTGTTCATCGTGCTGGGCATCCTGTTCGTTCTGGGCGCCAGCGTGCTGTCCGCCGGCATTGGCGCGGCTGTGGCATCAGTTGTCAAGCTGATCGGGTTTGGCGCCGGTGCGCGGTTCATCGATGCGCTGCTGCCATCGCTGCTTGGTGTCGTCCTTACCATGGGCAGCGCCGCGGCATCGACGGTCATTTACCGCAATGTGGCGCAGACCCTGCCGCCTGCGGGCAGATAGGCCGCCCCCCCCCCGAATGGTCCATCCCCGCGACTGGCCGTTGACGTGCCGGCGGGGCCGCGTCAAACCTTGCAGTCCAATTTGCCATGCAAAGGGGACTGTACGCCATGGCGCGGATCGCTTTTGTCCTGATGATGGTCCCGGCGCTGGCCATGCTGTCCGGCTGCGCCACGCACCGGCTTGTGGTGGCGCGGCCCAATCCGTCAGGCGAGCCTGTAACGGTCAGCAGCAATGCCTTTGGCCTTGGCGCCGTGCAGCGGCGCACGGTGGCAGACTGCCCGTCCAACCTGCTCGATGAAGTGCGCATAAAACAGAATCTCGGCCAGGCGCTGGCGTCGGTGCTGACGCTCGGCCTGTGGCAACCGGCGCGTCTGGAATATCGCTGCGCCAAGGTGCCGGGCGGCGCCGCCGGCGTGATCGAAGGTTGAAGCCATGGCCAGCGACCCACTGCTGACACCGCGCGGCGCCGGGACAACCACCAATTTCCACGGCACTGTCAAAGGCCCGGCCGCCGAGCGCTGGTATGCCGCCAACGACGCCGGCGGGCCAAAAATCGCCGGACTGCGCAAATCGGCACAGCGGCTCCGGGGCCTGATCGCCGATGCGGTGTCACAGGGCATGCGGCTGCGGGTGCAGGGTTCGCGCTGGTCGTTTTCGGAAATCTGTGATCCGGCCGGCGGCTGGATCCTGCAAACCGACCAGCTCAACTGGCTGTTCCGCGTGGGCCCGGCCAATCTCGATCCGGGCTTTGCCGGGCGGGCGGACGAGCTCATTCTCGCGCAGTGCGGCGCCTCGATTGCCGAAATCAACGCCGAAATCGAACCGCATGGCCAGGCGCTGCGCACATCGGGCGCATCGAACGGCCAGACGATCGCGGGCGCCATCGGCACCGGCATTCATGGTTCGGCGGTCGATGTCGGCGCTTTGCAAAGCCAGGTGGCAGGGCTGCACCTGCTGACCGCGAGCCGCAGCCTGTGGCTCGAACATCCGTCGGCGCCGGTGATGAACGCCGATTTTGCCGCCAAGCTCGGCGCCGAACTGGTGCGCGACGCGCTGTTGTTCGATGCGGCGCTGGTGTCGCTGGGGGCGCTCGGCATCGTGCATGCCGTACTGCTGCGCACGACGGGGCGGTACCGGCTGCGGTCATGGCTGCTGCCGCTGCCGTTTGCAGCCATCGAGCGGGCCATCAATACGCTGGACTTCACCGGCGTGCCGTTGCCGCGGCCCCATCTGCGGCCCTATTTCTTCCAGGCCGTGATTGATCCGGCCCGGCCGGACACGGCGCATTGCACGGTACGCTACAAGGAACCATGCCCCCCGGACCATGTGCGCGATGATGCACTGAAATCGGGCTATGAGGCCGGAAACGACCTGCCGGGGGTGATCGCCAAGCTGCTGGATGTGGCGCCCGCCATGCGCCAGACGGTTGTGTCGCTGCTCATCAAGTCCGAACTGCGGCCGTTTGCCGAAAAACTGGGCCTGCCGGGCGAAACCTACAGCTACACTGCATCGCGGCCCGGCTCGGCTGGGTCGGCTCTGGCCGTTCCGCTCGCCTATACCAGCCGCGCCATCGGCCTTGCGCGGCAGGCGTTTGCCGCCAATACCGGCGCGCCGGTCATACTGGCCTGCCGCTTCGTGCAACGCTCGCCGGGGCTGCTGGCGTTCACGCGCTTTGATCCGTGCTGCGTGCTCGATGTCGATGGCCTGGATAACAAGGCGACGCGGGCGGTGATGGAGGCGGTGCGCGCGACGTTCGATGCCGATGGCCTGCCCTATGCCCAGCATTGGGGCAAGCTGCACGGGCTGACGGCGGCGCGGGTGCGGGCCAGCTATGGCAGCAACCTTGATCGCTGGACGGCGGCGCGCCATGCGCTGATGCCGGACAAGGGCGAGCGCGATGTGTTCTCCATTCCGCTGTTCGACCACATCGGCCTGAACGCCTAGAGAATCGGAATGCGCGCGGCGGTATCGCGTGGGTGCAGGCCGATGACACGCGGGTCGGCAATGATCTCTATAGCGCGCTCGAACGGCACAAAGCCCTGCGCCATGTAAAATCCCAATGCGCCGGGATGATCGAGGTCGCAGGTATGAACCCAGACGCGGGTGATGCCGGGGCGCCAGCACAATCGCATGGCATGGGCCATCAACCAGCCGCCATGGCCATTGCCGGTCATGCCCGGCACCAGGCCGAAATACACCAGTTCGGCGGCGCCCGGCGCGGCGAAATCCAATTCAAGAAGGCCCACCGGCGTCCCGTCCCTTCGCGCTGCGACATGCACCTGTGTTGCCGGCGAATCGAGTAAGGCTTGCAGCTTGGCATCGTCCATCACCAGCCGGCCCTGCCAAAGCCATTCCTCGCCGATGGCGCGGAACAATTTGCGGTAACGGTCCCGATCAATCGGCGCCTGCCAATGCTCCAGCTTCAGCGCCGATTTGCGCGGGGCTTGCGGGGCGGACGGCGCCAGCATTTCCAGGCTGGTGACGATCGAGCCGAGATGCCCCTTGGGAATGATCAAGCGATCAGTCCCAGCGGGCGTGCGGCGGCAGGCTCATCAGAATGGCATCGGTGTTGCCGCCGGTCTTGAGGCCGAATGTCGTGCCGCGATC
>NZ_JANPCD010000030.1:0-5542 GCF_031430775.1 Sandarakinorhabdus sp.
CCATGGACTTGCAGCGATAGCGGCGGCGGCGGGGCGGCTTGTTCGGGGTTTTCCGATGCGCGCGGGGTGACGCTTATGGTCGAATCACCCAGCCGCTGCGCGATCTGGCCGCGCACTTTCTCGACGCTCTCGCCGGGGAACATGCGGCAGTTCACATTGGCCTGGGCACGCTGCGGCAGGGCATTGCGGGCGTGGCCGGCATCCAACATCGTTGCCACGCAAGTGGTGCGCAGCGTGGAGTGCCAGCCCGGATCCTTGGAGACCATCGCATTGGCCGCGGCATCGGCCGGATTGGCGAGCAGGGCCCGGATGGCGGCGGCGGCTTGTTCATCGCTGATCTTGGTCATTTCCGCGAAATAGGCGCGCGTCGTATCTGACAGGATCACCGGGAAATCAGTCTTCGCCAGATTCACCAGGCCGGCGGCGAGTTCGTAAATCGCATTGTCGGGGCGCGGACGGCTGCTGTGACCGCCAGGATTGCGCGTTTCCAGCACGAAATCCTGATAGACTTTCTCGCCGGCCTGGAAGCTCAGGCTGATCGGCTTGCCGGCTGCATCGGCCTTGCCGCCGCCACCTTCATTGAGGGCGAATTCGGCCTCGATCCAATCCTTGTGGTTCTCGACCAGCCATTTTGCGCCATTGAAGGGCCCGCCCTCCTCGCCGCAGGTCAGCGCCAGCTTGACGGTCCGGCGCGGCGGTTTGCCGGCCTGTTTCATGCGGACCATCGCATCGGTGAAGATCGCGCCATGCGCCTTGTCGTCACTCACGCCGCGGCCATAGAAATAGCCGCCTTCCTCGATGAAGGCAAAGGGATCGCGCTCCCAGTCGGCGCGCTTCGCCTCCACGACATCGAGGTGCGACAGCAGCAAAATGGCCTTGGCCTTGCTGTCCCTGCCGGCCAGTGTGGCCACGAGTCCGCCGTCAAGCGGACGCTCGGCCGGGCCGGGGAACATGCGGATATCGGCGTCGGCATAGCCGGCGGCCTTGAGGCGTGCCGCCATGCGCTGGGCGGCGAGGCTGCAGCTGCCGGTGGAGACAGTCGTGTTGGTTTCCACCAGCTCCTTGTAAAGGCTGCGAAATGCGGCTTGGTCCGGACGCAGGTCAGCCGCAAGGGCAGGCGCTGCGGCCGTTGCGAGCAGCGCCGCAAGAAAGACAGGCTTCATTTTACCCCCGCATAGGCTTTGACCAGATCGAACAGATAGTCGCGCTCGGCCATCAGGCCCTTGACCGATATGCGCTCATTGAGGCCGTGCGCGTTGGTGCCGGGTTCCGAAAAGGCGCCGGGCACGCCATAGGTCGGGATGCCGGCGGGGATCAGGAAACGGCCATCGGTGGCACCGGTGCTCATGGTCGGCACGATGGGCACGCCCGGCCAGTGTTTGGCGGCAATCCTTGTGGCCGTGCCGAACACTTCGTCGGTCAGCGGCGGCGGCGGGTTGACCGGGTTGACCGGCGGCAGCGTCGTCACCTTGACCGGCGCATCACCGATGGCGCGTTCCAGCTGTGCCTGGATATCCTTGGGATCATCGCTGGGGAACATGCGGCAATTGACCGACGCGCGGGCGCGCTGCGGCAGGGCGTTGATGGCATGGCCGCCTTCCAGCAAGGTCGCAACGCAGGTGGTGCGCAGCATCGAATGGAAACGCGGATCCTTCGATACGATGGCGTCCGCTTCCTTATCGTCAGGGTTAGCGACGAGGCGCTTCATCGCCGCACCCATCGGGCCGGGGGTAATACCGGCCAGCGCCGTAAACGTGCCGCGCGTCACCTCGTTGAAACGGATGGGAAATTCATAAGGACCGATGCGCGCCAGCGCCGTAGCCAGTGCCGTGATGGCATTGTCGGGACGCGGCACAGAGCTGTGGCCACCGGGGTTGGTCGCCTCGATCTGGAAATTCTGGGTAACTTTTTCGCCGGCCTGAAAGCCGAGCGCCAGCGGGCTGCCATCGGGCTTGAGCGCGCCCGATCCGCCCTCGTTCAAGGCAAAATCCGCCTTGATCCATTCGGGGTGCTTTTCGATCAGCCAGCGGATGTTGTTAATGCGCGGCATGGATTCCTCGCCGCAAGACAGGACCATCTTGAGCGTGCGTTTCGGCTTGGCGCCACTGGCCTTCAGGCGGACCAGCGTGTCGGTCCAGATCGCCGCCTGCGCCTTGTCATCAGCGGTGCCGCGCCCATAGAAATAGCCGCCTTCCTCGATGAGCGTGAACGGGTCGCGGGTCCAATCCTCGCGCCGGGCCTCGACGACATCAAGGTGCGCGAGCAGCATGACGGCGCCCTTTTTGGCATCGCTGCCGGCAAAAGTGGCGATCAGGCCACCGTCTAGCGGCAGGCCTTCGGGCACAAAGACATTCAGCTCGGCATCGGCAAAGCCAGCCGCCTTCAGCCGGGCCGCCATGCGATTGGCCGCGAGCGTGCAATCGCCGATGCTGTGGCTGGTGTTGGTTTCGACCAGCTCCTTGTAGAGCGCTCGGAACGCTGTCTGGTCGGGACGATCAGCGGCAAGCGCCGGCGAGATGGCGGTGGCCGCAAGCAAGGCGGCAGTCAGAAGATGGCGCAAAATCGGCTTCCCCGGTTTGATTTCGTGCAGTGTGGAGGACAAAAGGGGGCCGGGGCAAGCTGCGATTCTTACTCGGCATGTCCACACTTGCCCGGCGTTGCCGGGCGGCTGCCAGATTTGGAGCTGCCGCCGGAAATGTGCGACAACGGCGCTGTGAAAAAATCCGATGATCGCCGCGCCATCATCATCGATGCGCTTGCCGGCCATGTGCTGGCGCATGGCATTGCCGCGTCCAGCCTGCGGCCATTGGCCGAGGCGGCCGGGCTCAGCGACCGGATGCTGCTCTATTATTTCAAGGACAAGGCCGAGGTGATGGCAGCCGCACTGGGCCGGGTGGCAGAGCGGCTGACCGCCCTGATGGCGCAGAAGGCGCAAGCCCGAACTTTACCGCCGGCCGCACTGCGTGACGCGTTGCTGCCGATGCTGCTGTCCGACGCGCTCTGGCCCTATATGTGCGTCTGGCTGGAACTGGCAGCGCTGTCGGCGCGCGGCGATCCGCTGTACCGGGGCATCGGCGAAGCGATTGGCCGCGGCTTCCTCGCCTGGGGCCGCGCGCATCTCGACAGCCCGGCCGAGCGCCTGGACGCGGACGCCCATGCGCTGCTGACCGAGATCGAGGGGACACTGCTGCTCAGGGCGCTAGGCATTGGCCCCGCGTGAAAAGGCCTAGTCGCGCAGCAGCTCGTTGATGCCGGTCTTGCTGCGAGTCTGGGCGTCGACCGTCTTGACGATGACCGCGCAATACAGGCCCGGCCCCGGGCTGCCGTCGGGCAGCGGCTTGCCAGCCTGACTGCCGGACACGACCACGGCATAAGGCGGCACCTTGCCGATATGCACTTCACCGGTGGCGTGGTCGATGATCTTGGTCGATGCGCCAAGATAGACGCCCATGGACAGCACTGCTCCGGCGCCGACTTCGACGCCTTCGGCCACTTCGGCGCGGGCACCGATGAAGGCGCCGTCGCCGATGATGACTGGCCCGGCCTGCAACGGTTCCAGCACGCCGCCGATGCCGGCACCGCCGGAGATATGGACGTTTTCACCAATCTGGGCGCAGCTGCCGACGGTGGCCCATGTGTCGATCATGGTACCGCGGCCCACGCGGGCGCCGATATTGACAAAACTGGGCATCAGCACGGTGCCGGGCGCGATATAGGCACCGCGCCGCACGACAGCACCGGGTACGGCGCGAAAGCCGGCGGCGCGGAAAGCGGCATCGTCCCAGCCGGCGAATTTCAGCGGCACCTTGTCGAAGTAATCCGCGCCGCCGGTCCCAGGCATCACGGCGCTGTCGTTGAGGCGGAAGGACAGCAGCACCGCCTTTTTCAGCCATTGGTTGACGCGCCAGCCGCCATCGCCGTCCGGCTCGGCCACGCGCAAGCTGCCGTCATCCAGCCCGGCGAGCGCGGCATCGACCGCATCGCGCAATGGCCCCATGGTCGTGAAGGACACGTCGGCGCGTGCGTCCCAGCCTGCGTCAATGATCGATTCGATGGTCATGCGGCCTCCAACTGTATCACGACGCCGGTCAGCCAGTCGGCCAGGTCGTCGATGATGAAATCAATATGATCGCGGTCCGTCCCCGGCCCCTGTTCGGAGCCATTGTCGATCCATACCGTGGTCATGCCGATGGCCTTGGCCGGCGTCAGGTTGCGCGCCATGTCCTCGACGAACAACGCCCGCGCCGGGTCGATGCCATGCGCGGCGCACATATGGGCATATGCCGGCGCTTGCGGCTTGGGCACATAATCCAGCGCATGAATGTCATGCAGGCCATCAAAGGCATGGGTCAGGCCGAGCCGCGCCAGCACGCGCTCCGCATAGGGAGCATCGGCATTGGTGAACACGAACTTGCGGCCGGGCAGGCGGGCGATCAGGGCGCCGAGTTCGGGATGCGGGTTCAGCACATCGATATCGACATCATGAACCTGGGCCAGAAAGTCGTGCGGATCGACATTGTGCAGCGCCATCAGGCCGGGCAGCGTCATGCCGTGGCTGTGGAACAGTTCTTTCTGTATGCGGTGCGCCTCGATGGGGTCGACGTTCAGCAGCCGCTGAATGAACAGGCCCATGCGGGCATCGATTTGCGGAAACAGGCTGGACCGCGCCGGATACAGCGTGTTGTCGAGATCGAAGATCCAGCTGTCGATGTGGCCAAGCATTGGCGGGCTTTAACCGGGCCTGTGATGCATGTCACGCGTGACAAGGCGTATCGGGGATGGGTCGCGGCGGGACGGCCAGAATATGCAAACCGGGGTCGGGCCGGAGGCAAACTCTTTTGCGGCCTGTCCCGCCGCAAGGCCACATTCGGAGGAATTGGCTTGCTGACCATATGCAGCATGACGCGGCGCCTGAGACTGTGACAATCCGGCACTGTGCGGATTCGCACAGGCAGCCGCGCCTCAGGGCAATTGCGCCTTGGGAAACCCGGTCCACACGCTGTCATAGTCGCTCTGCGCGCGTGCCATCGCCCAATCGGTGACGCGATAGGGCCAGCAGCTTTCGACCATGAAGGCCATGGTGCCATCGATCTTGTGCGGGGCCAGCGCGGCGCTGCTGGCGGCCTGCCAGCTTGGCGCGTCAGGGCCATGCGCCCCCATCATGTTGTGCAAGGACAAGCCGCCGGGGGCAAAGCCACCGGCCTTGGCGTCATACTGGCCGGTGATCAGCCCCATGGCTTCGCTCATCAGGTTGCGGTGGAACCAGGGCGGGCGGAACGTGTCTTCAGCCACCATCCAGCGCGGCGGAAAGATCACGAAATCGGCATTGGCGCGACCCGGCGTGTCGCTGGGGCTGGTCAGCACGGTGAAAATGCTCGGGTCGGGATGGTCAAAGCTGACCGTGCCAAGCGTATTGAAACGGCGCAGGTCATACTTGACCGGCGCGAGATTGCCATGCCAGGCGACAACATCGAAAGGCGACTGATCGAGACGCGTGACCCACAGCCGGTCACCGAATTTCTGCAACAATTCGAACGGCTCG
>NZ_JANPCD010000031.1:0-6389 GCF_031430775.1 Sandarakinorhabdus sp.
CGACCAGGGCCAGATGGCCGGCGTGCAGCGCGCCCATGGTCGGCACAAAGGCCACGGTTTCGCCGGCGCGCTGCCAGGCGGCGACGGCGGCGCTAAGCTCGGCGGGGGTGCGGACGACAGGAAGGGACACGCAAGGGCACTTTCGATTTTGACGCCGCCCGGCCTTTCTGCGAAACGCGAGGCGAAGGCAAGTTTCGGGCGCAAGTTTCGGGGATTTCATGACTGCAACTGAACGCCGCGCGCATCTGATCGTGCTCGGCAATGAAAAGGGCGGGTCGGGCAAATCGACCACGGCCGTGCATATCGGCGTGGCGCTGGCCCATGCCGGCTTCAAGACCGCGATGCTAGATCTCGACAGCCGCCAGCGCACGGTTGCGCGCTATCTGGAAAACCGCGTGGCGTTTTGCCAGACGCACGGACATGCGCTGCCGACGCCGGATGTCGCGGTGATCGCCGATGGTGACGGCGATGTCGAACAGTTGGAACAGCGTATCGCGCAGGCACAGCACGCGGCGGATTTTCTGGTCATCGACACGCCGGGGCGCGATTCGGCGCTGGGCCGGGCGGCGCTGGCGCGGGCCGACACGATCATCACGCCGATCAACGACAGTTTTGTCGATTTCGACCTTATAGGCCAGGTCGATCCCGACACGTTTGCGGTGCGCCGGCCGAGTTTCTATTCCGAACTGATCTGGGATGCGCGCCGCGCCCGCGCCAAGGCCGATCGCGGCGAAATCGACTGGGTCGTGCTGAGGAACCGCCTGTCCACCCTTGAGGCGCGCAACCGCAAGCGGGTCGGCGCGGCGCTGGAAAGCCTGTCGAAGCGGGTGGGCTTTCGGGTGCTTCCCGGCGTGTCGGAGCGTGTGATTTTCCGCGAGTTTTTCCCGCGCGGGCTGACGTTGCTTGACCGCAGCGCGCTGGAAGATTTCAGCATGAGCCATGTCGCGGCACGGTCGGAACTGCGCGCGTTGATCGCCGGGCTGAACCTGCCGGGCTGGCAGCCGCAAATGCTGGGCTGATGGCCATTGCGCTGATCCTTGCGGCCGCGCTGGCCTGGTGGCTGCACAAGCGCGGCGAACTGCTGCCCAATCTGGTGCGGTTGTTCGGCACCGGCGCCGCCGCGCTGATCGCGCTGCGCATGCTGGAGACGGGCAAGCCGATCGTTGCACTGGTGGCCGGCGGCATCGGCTATGTCTGGTGGCGCACACAGGCACCGCCATCGCCGCAAGCGCGGGCGACGACGATGGCACTGAAAACGCTGGGCCTGCCCCCCGGTGCCGATACGGTGCAGATCCATGCGGCATGGCGGGCGCGCATGGCGCAGGTGCATCCCGATGCCGGCGGCTCGGCGGCCGCGGTTCAGGCCGTGACGGCGGCGCGCGACCATTTGCTGAACCAGCGGGAAACCATTGCTGGCGCCGGGCGTAACTGAGTTCGTAACATCTTGCGGGCATGTGACCGTGCAATGTCTGGAGTGTCCGTGGGCCATATCTTCCACCCCACCACCTTGCGCGAATATGACATGCGCGGAATCGTTGGCGACACGCTGACGGATGGCGACGCCCATGCCATTGGCCGCAGTTTCGGCACCATCGTGCGGCGCGGCGGCGGCAAGACCGTTGCCGTGGGCCGCGACGGCCGCGCATCTTCGGCGGGGTTTGAAACCGCGCTGGTCGCCGGGCTGGTGGCGGCGGGCGTGGATGTGGTCAGCGTAGGCCTTGGCCCGTCACCGATGCTGTATTTTGCCGTGTATGACCTGGGCCTGGACGCCGGGGTGATGATTACCGGCAGCCATAATCCGCCCGACTGGAACGGCTTCAAGATGATGCTGAAGTCGCGGCCATTCTTTGGCGCCGACATTCACGCGCTGGGGGCGCTGTCAGCGGCTGGCGACTGGATCGCGGGCACGGGCAGTGTTGCCTACGCCGACATCATGGACCGGTATGTGGACCGGCTGCTGGACGGTTTTACCGGCGGCGAGTTTACCATCGCCTGGGACTGCGGCAACGGCGTGGCCGGGCCGGTCGTGGAGCGGCTGGTGAAGCGCCTGCCCGGCACGCATCATGTGCTGTTCGCCGAGGTGGACGGCAATTTTCCGAACCATCATCCCGACCCGACCGACGAACGCAATCTGGCGGACCTGAAGCGCGTGGTGGCGGAAAAAGCCTGTGATTTCGGCGTGGCCTTTGATGGTGATGCCGACCGCATCGGTGCTGTGGACGGGCTGGGCCGGGTGGTGTGGGGCGACCAGCTGCTCGGCATATTGGCGCAGCCGGTGCTCAAGGCCCTGCCCGGCAGCACCATCATCGCCGACGTGAAGGCCAGCCAGGCGCTGTATGACCGGATTGCCGAGCTGGGCGGCGTGCCGCTGATGTGGAAAACCGGGCACAGCCTCATCAAGGCCAAGATGCAAGAGGTCGGCAGTCCGCTGGCGGGCGAAATGAGCGGGCACATCTTTTTCAAATATCGCTGGTACGGCTGTGACGATGGCATATTGGCTGCCGTGCGGTTGATCGAGGCGGTGAACGATGCCGGCGGGTCGCTGACTGCCATAAAGGACGCCATGCCGGTCATGGTCAACACGCCGGAAATGCGGTTCCAGTCGTCGGAGGACCGCAAATTTGCCGTGGTCAGCGAAGTGCTGGCGCGGCTGAAGGCGGATGGTGCCGACGTGAACGAAACCGACGGGGCGCGGGTCATGACGCCCGATGGCTGGTGGTTGCTGCGCGCATCGAACACGCAAGATGTGTTGACGGCGCGCGCCGAGGGCCGGGACGAGGCGGCACTGGCGCGGCTGACGACGGCGCTGCATGACCAGCTTGCGCGCAGCGGCGTGAAGCCGGTGCTGGCCGGCCATTGAGCCGATTTCATGTTGCAGTGCGTGACGGGCCGGGCGAATTCGCCTAAGTCCCGGCGCATGTCGCTGGAATCCCGCACATGAGCATCTGGGCGACCCTTGCGGGCGGCGCCATCGGCTTGTTGATCGGCGGGCCGCTGGGTGCGCTTGCCGGCGCGGCAGCCGGCGGCGCCATGGATTTGACGGTGCTGCGCCTGTCCAGCCCCGACCGGCGGCGCGTCGCGTTCACCATTGCCGCCATCGCGCTGGCCGCCAAGATGGCGCGCGCCGACGGCGAGGCCACGGCAGCGGAATTCGCGACTTTCGAACGCCTGTTCCACGTCGATGACCGCGAGGCCGGCAATGCCCGGCGATTCTATGATCTGGCCAAGGGGTCGATGGCGGGTTTTGGCGCCTATGCCGACCAGGCGGCGACGCTGCTGGGCAAGGGATCGCCGCTGCTGGAGGATCTGCTCGATGCGCTGTGGATGATCGCGGCGGTGGATGGCTTTCATGATGCCGAACTGGCGTATCTGGATGATGTGTCGGCGCGGTTCGGTTTTGATGCCGGCATGGCGGCGCGGGTTCGGGCGCGGCACCTGGCGCTGGACGAGGATGACCCCTGGGTGGTTCTGGGTGTCGAGCCGGGCAGCGATGCCGCCGCGCTCAAGGCCGCCTATCACCGGCTGGTGAAGCAGTATCACCCCGACCGGCAGCTGGCCGAGGGCGTGCCGGCCGAGTTCATCCGCGTGTCCGAGGCGCGCATGGCGTTGATCAACACAGCCTATGATCGTTTGACGGGCCGCCGATGAAACCGCTGCATCTTGCCTTCATCCTGCTGATCGACCTGATCTGGGCGGGCAATATCGTCGCGGTAAAGGCAGCCGTCGATGCCGCCGGGCCGATCACGGCGGTGCTGCTGCGCTACAGCATCGTGGCGCTGGTTTGCCTGCCATGGCTGCGCTGGCTGCCCGGGCGCATGGGGCTGGTCATCATCACCGGGCTGGTGGCCGGCGCGCTGTTTATGGGGCTGGGCGCCATATCCTTTGGCGTGGCGGACAATGTCTCGGCGCTGGCGATTGCCGGCCAGCTCGGCGTGCCGTTCAGCCTGTTGCTGGCGGTCGTCATCTACAAGGAGCACATTCGCTGGCCGCGCATTACCGCGATTGCACTGTCGTTTGCCGGCGTGGTGGTGATGGGTTTCGATCCCGCCATCATCCATGAACGGCTGGGGCTGCTGCTGACGGTTGGCGCGGCGTTTTGCTGGGCGGTGGGCAATCTGCTGTTCCGCAAACTGGCGGGCGTGCCGGTCATGACCATCCATGCCTGGCTGGCGATGGTCAGCGTGCCGGTGCTGCTGGCTGCCAGTCTGTGGTTCGAGCCGGGGCAACTGGCACGCGCCGCCGATCTGTCGCCATCGACCTGGGGCTGGCTGGCCTATTCGGCGCTGCTGTCGTCGTTGTTGGGGCATGGCGGCATGAGCTGGCTGTTCCAGCGGTATCCGGTGGCAACGGTATCGTCGCTGACGCTGCCGACGCCGCTGTTGGCGGTGGGCATCGCCGTGCTGGTGCTGGGCACGCCGATCACGCCGCAGATGATGGTCGGCGGGGCGTTGACGCTGGTGGGTATTGCCATCATCACCTTTCGCACCGCCAAGGCCCGCGACGGGGATCTGCCGTGACCATCATCGACCATCCCAGCCCCAATTTCGACGACCGCGCCCTGCCCGTCACCATGGTCGTGCTGCATTACACCGGCATGCAAAGCGCCGAGGCCGCCATCACACGGCTTTCGAATGCGCAGGCCAAGGTGTCGGCGCATTGGGTGGTGGCCGAGGATGGCCAGGTGCTGCGGCTGGTGGACGAGAGCAAGCGCGCCTGGCACGCCGGGCGCAGCTGGTGGCGCGGCATCACCGACGTCAATAGCGCCAGCATCGGCATCGAGATCGTCAATCCCGGCCATGAATTCGGCTATCGCCCGTTTCCGCGCCCGCAGATGGACGCAGTGGAGGCGCTGGTAGCAGACGCGGTGCGCACCCACGATCTGCGCCCCGGCAATGTCGTCGGCCATAGCGACATCGCACCCACCCGCAAGGAAGACCCCGGCGAGCTGTTCGACTGGCCGCGGCTGGCACGCGCTGGCCTCGCGCTGATGCCGGCGCCAGTGCCCGATCCAGGCTGGACGGATGCCGGCACGCTGATGGCATTGGGGCGCTATGGCTATGACGTTGGCGATGCCATGGCGGCGGTGATCGCATTCCAGCGCCATTTCCGGCCCATGCAGTTCGACGGCGTCATCGATGCCGAAACGCGCGGGCTGCTCAGGGCGTTGTTGCTCGCCGAAGGGGTCTGACCGTCAGGCGAGGACCGGCGCCATCTCCGATTGAAGGCGCGCGCGTATCGCTGTCTTGAGCGCGCGCAGGCGTTTGACACGGATGATGTCGGGGATGCGGCGGCGCAGTTCACAGGAAATGGCGTCCTGAACGGTGCGCACAAGGATCTGCAAGCGTTGCAGTTCAGACAGCGACATCAGACTCTCCCGAAACTCTGGGGCACAATGCTGGCGCAGAGGTGCCCAGGTGCATTGCCCGGGATGGTAACGTCTTCACCAACCAAATGTTCCAGCATTGCCGGGCTGCAGCCAAGCGAATTGCGGCAAGCCGTGCCGATCAGCCGGCGCGCGGCTTGCGGGCGTGCTTTTCAAGCAGCGCCGGGCTTGCGGGCCTGCTTCTCAAACAGCGCCCGGCCGCCGCGCGCCGGGGGGAAGCGGCTGGTCGCCGAAATCCAGCGTCGATTGCGAGATGATGCTGCCCAGCGCATCGACAACGAGTCGCAGGCGGCGGCGGTCGTTGGCGAAGGTGATACGGAATGTGCCGAAATCCGCGTCCACCCCTGCTTCGACCCAGCTGGTGATCTGCCGCCCCGCCAGCATTGGCTGCACCTGCTGCGGCAACAGCCTCAGCCCGGCAGCGATGATTTCAGCCGGCACGGTGAAGGCCTGGTCGCCATTCTGGGAATTGCCGTCGATTTCGATCATGCCCGACCATTGCCGCATCGGGCGCGATCCTGCTAGGGGGCGCAGTGCGGTCAGAGGATCGGGCGATCGCCGCTGAGAGATCAGGGGAGGAAAGTCCGGGCTCCACGGAACGCGGTGCCGGGTAACGCCCGGCGGGGGCGACCCCAGGGAAAGTGCCACAGAGAGCAGACCGCCGATGGGCCTTGGCGACAAGGAGACAGGCAAGGGTGAAAGGGTGCGGCAAGAGCGCACCGCGCGACGGGTAACCGAAGCGGCATGGCAAACCCCACCGGGAGCAAGACCGAATAGGGACGGTATGGCGCCGCGCCGCAAGGCAGGGCACCAGGGCAGGAACCGGCCCCGCCGTCCGGGTTGGTTGCTTGAGGCGGCTGGTAACAGCCGTCCTAGAGGAATGATCGTCGCTGGCCGCAAGGCCAGTACAGAACCCGGCTTACAGATCCTCTGACCGCGCAGCACGGCGTGTGCGCAACGCGCAGCGTTGCAAACCGACTCACGCAAGCGCGGCCGGCGAGGCGGG
>NZ_JANPCD010000032.1:0-5986 GCF_031430775.1 Sandarakinorhabdus sp.
CGTGCCGAACAGCGGCGAGGCCTTGGCCGGCTCCTCGGCGAACACATCAAGGGCGGCGCCGCCGATATGGCCCGAATCGAGGCCAGCCTTGAGGGCCGCTTCATCGATCAGCCCGCCGCGAGCGCAGTTGACGATGCGCACGCCGGGCTTGGTCTTTGCCAGGTTCTCCGCCGACAGGATGTTGCGGGTGCTGTCGGTCAGCGGCGTGTGCAGGCTGATAAAATCGGCGCGGGCCAGCAATTCGTCCAGCGTGACCTTTTCGACGCCCATGTGCTCGGCGCGCTCAGGGGTCAGGAACGGGTCATAGGCGACCACTTTCATGCGTAGGCCCAGCGCGCGGTCGGCGACGATGCTGCCGATGTTGCCGGCGCCGATCAGCCCCAGCACCTTGGCCGTCATTTCGACACCCATGAAGCGGTTCTTTTCCCACTTGCCGGCCTGGGTGGAGGCATCGGCTTCGGGAAGCTGGCGGGCGAGCGCAAACATCAGCGCAATGGCATGTTCGGCGGTCGTGATCGAATTGCCGAATGGCGTATTCATGACGACGACACCGCGCGACGAGGCAGCGGGGATATCGACATTGTCCACCCCGATGCCGGCGCGGCCGACCACCTTGAGGTTGGTGGCCGCGGCGAGCACGTCCTTGGTCACCTTGGTGGCGCTGCGGATGGCAAGGCCGTCGTAATTGCCGATGATCTTGATCAACTCGTCCTTGGACAGGCCGGTGATTTCATCGACTTCGATGCCGCGAGCACGAAAGATCTCGGCTGCCTTGGGGGACATTTGGTCGGAAATAAGGACGCGTGGCATGGGTGTGAGCCTTTCGTAACCTCCCGCCGAACGGGAGGGTGCAATGATATGTCAGGGGCGCGAGTGGTGCCGGCGCCGGGAGCCGATCAGGCGGCGGCGACCTGCGCGTAAGCCCAATCGAGCCAGTGTGTCAGCGCGACGACATCGGCAGTATCCACCGTGGCGCCGCACCAGATCCGCAGGCCCGCCGGTGCATCGCGATAGGCGCCGATGTCATAGGCGGCACCTTCCTTGTCGAGCAGCGACACCATGGCCTTGACCTGGTCTTCGCTGGTGCCGGGCAGGGTCAGGCAAACACTGGTGTTCGACCGTGTTGCCGGATCACCGGCAAGATGCGCCACCCAAGGCGTGCGCGCCACCCAGTCCGACAGCGCGGCGGCATTGGCGTCCGCGCGGGCCATCAACGCGTTCAGTCCGCCGATGCTTTCGGCCCATTCCAGCGCATCGATATAGTCTTCCACGGCCAGCATCGACGGCGTGTTAATGGTTTCGCCCGAGAAAATGCCCTCGATCAGCTTGCCCTTGGAGGTCAGGCGGAAAATCTTCGGCAGCGGCCAGGCAGGCGTGTAGCTTTCGAGGCGTTCGACGGCGCGCGGGCCGAGGATGAGCACGCCGTGGCCGCCTTCGCCGCCCAGCACTTTCTGCCAACTGTAGGTCAGTACATCGACCTTGGCCCAGGGAATGTCCTGAGCGAATACGGCAGACGTGGCATCGACGAGGTTCAGGCCCTGCCGGTCATCCTTGATCCAGTCGCCGTTCGGAACCCGCACTCCTGATGTGGTGCCGTTCCAGGTGAAGCAGATGTCACGGTCCTGATCGAGCGCGCCCATGTCGGGCAGGGCGCCATAAGGTGCGGTCACGACATCGGCTTCGATCCGGAGCTGTTTCACGGCATCGGTGACCCAGCCTTCGCCAAAGCTTTCCCAGGCGACCATGGTGGCCGGGCGGGCGCCGAGCAGCGACCACATCGCCATTTCATAGGCGCCGGTGTCCGACGCCGGCACGATGCCGATGCGGTGGGTGTCGGGCACGCCCAGCACCTTGCGCGTCAAGTCGATGGCGCGCTTGAGCCGCGCCTTGCCGATCTTGGAACGGTGGGACCGTCCAAGTGAATCGGTGGCGAGTTCGGAAGCTACCCAGCCGGGGCGCTTGGCACAGGGGCCGGACGAAAAATGTGCACGCGCCGGAAGGGCGGTGGGCCTGTGCGCACCGCGCACAAGATTTGCAGTATCAGTCATGTTCTCTCCTCACAGAGAGCTCGCGCGGCGTTGGGGCCGCGTGGCCCGCTGTCGCCCCTATAGTGTTTGCCGCCAGCGTCAAGCATGATCGGTCAACCGAGCGCCGATACGACCGCACGGCCCAGAGCCGGAAAATGCCGGTTGCGTTCCTCAAGCGAGGATACTGCCGCGAACAGATAGGCACTTACCAGGATAGGCTTGCGCCCGGGCGGCGTAATCAACGACACGATGTTGCGCGCCCGGTCCGCGCCGGCCCCGGTCTTGTGCGCTTCTTGCCATCCGGCGGGCAGCGCGCTGCGCAACATGGTCGCGCCGGTTTCGCTGTTGGCCATCCAGCCGAGCAATTGCACGCGCGCCGCTGGCGCCAGCACACCCCCCAGCAGGACGCGCCGCGCCGTCCACAGCATCGCTGCCGGCGTGGTCGTGTCGCGCGGATCGCCGGGTGTTTCGTTGTTCATTTCCGGCTCCATCCGGTCGAGGCGCGTGACGCCATCGCCGATCTGCCGGAGCCAGCGCGTAAGCGCCGCCGGGCCGCCGGTGTGTTTCAATGCAATATTGGCCGCCGGATTGTCGGACAATGTCACCATGGCGCCGGCCAGTTCGGTCAGCGTGGCAGTGCTGCCGATGCGCGGCCGCGTGAAGGGCGCCGGATTGATCACGTCGGCCGCCGTGACCTGCAGCGCATCGTCCATCCGCCACGGTCCGCCGGCCAGCAGCCGGGCCGCCAGCAGCAGCTTGAAGGTCGAGCACATCGGAAAGCGGGTGTTGGCGCGCCAGCCAAACTGCCGGCCCGTGCCGGTGTCGAGCACTGAGAGGCCCAATGGCCCGCCAGCGGCACGCTCCACCTCGGCGACGGCGCGGCGCAAGGCTGCCCAGCGATCAGGCGCAGCGGCGCCCAAAATTGTTTGTGGGCCGGGCGCAGCGGCGCCCAGAATTGTTTGTGGGCCGGGCGCAGCGGCGCCCAGCAGGGGCATTCCGGCAAGCAAAGTGCGGCGATCGAGCATCATGGGCCTTTCGGCTTTACGGCGTTCACCATGCTGGACCGGCGGCGCAGATGCCAGCTTGACCAGGCTGCGGCGAACGCACCGGTGATAACAAACAACGATGGTCGCCCGGTTTCGGCGTCCAGCCAGTACGACAGCACCGCCGCCGCCGACACTGCCAGCGCCAGCGCCGGCAAAAACGGGTGGAGCGGGGCGGCATACGGGCTTGGCTCGCCCAGTCGCCGGGCCGCTATCAACGCCAATGCGATGAGCAGATAATCGGCGGCATTGCCCGAGGTGAGGATCAGCAGCCAGCGCTCCCCCAGCAAAGTCGCGCCGCCTGACAGTGCAGCAACGATGAGCGTTGCGCCCCAAGGTGCATGGCCGCGCCGGCTCAGTCTTTTCGCCAGGCCGGCGGCGGGGCCGGGCAGGGCGCCATCGCGCCCCATGGCATGCACCATGCGGGCAAAGGCCATGATCGTGGCGATCAGCGCATTGAAAACGGCCGCGATGACGCCGGCGCTGACCGCCTGTGCGACAGCGGGGGTGGCCGCAGCCCCCAGAAAAGCCGCGATGGGGGATTGCGCGCCGAGCAGCGCCGGGCGTGCCGCCAGTGCCGGCACCAGCACCAGCATGGGCATGGCGATGACCAACGCCGAAATCGCTCCGGCCCGTGCCGTGACGGGGCCCAACGTCGCCGCGCCGCCCTGCATCTCCTCGACGAAATAGAGCGCATAGACCGCGCCGCCGCACCAGAACAGCCCGGCAAGCACCGCCAGCGCAAGGACGCCAATGCCAGTCGCCGTGCCATCGGCCATGACCGGGGCGGCGATGACAGTCATCAGCGGTATCGCCGGCTGTGCCGCCGCGACCCACATCAGCACGGCCAGCGCCGCCAACTCGACACCCAGAAACAGCCCGGTGACCAGCGCGCCGGTGCGGATGTTGCACATCGCAATGCCTGCAGCCGCTGCAATGGCGGCAAGCGCGGCCGGCAACTGCGGCAGCGCCGGAAACAGCACGCGCAGATAACCAGCCAGTCCCAGCGCCGAAAAGGCGATGAGCGGCATCGCCGTCACCAGCGTCATGAACATATAGCCCTGCGCCACGCCCGGCCCGAGCAACGCTGCCAGGCCGGGATAGACGCCGCCAGCGCCCGGACGCCGGCTGCCGAGTTCGGCGTAAAGCAGCGCAAACAGTGCTGCCAAAATGCCGCCGGCCAGAAACGCCAGCGCTGCGCCGGTGCCGGCCAGATGCAGCACCGCCGATCCGCCGACATAGACCGACATCACCGGCGATACCGCGGAAAGAACCAGCAGCAACACCCCGCCAGGTCCGAGAGCTCGCCTTAGCGCCAGTGTATCGTCCAACCCCATCCCCTTCGGCCCGCTACTGCCTTGACGTGGCATCGCCGCGCCCGGCAAGTCAATGTATCGGAGGACATTGCACATGATTGACTGGGTGGGACAGGTGGTGCTGGTTACCGGCGCAGCATCCGGAATCGGGCGCGCGCTGGCCGATGCGTTGACCCTGCGCGGAGCGCGCGTGGTGGGCGCTGACATTGCAGATGCCGGCGGTGATGCATTGCATGCCGATCTGGCGCGGCCAGAAGCAGCCGGCCAGGCAGTTGCGGCCGTCATCGCCCGGCACGGCCGTATTGATGCGGTGTTTGCCAATGCCGGCATCGGTTACAATCGGCGTCTGTTGAAGGCAGATCTGGATGACCCGCGACTGGATGCGCTGTGGGAGATCAACATGCTTTCGGCCACGCGGCTGGCAAAACCGCTGGAGGCTGCTGCCAGGGCGCAAGGTAGCCGCGCCAGAATCGTCATCACAGGATCGGAAAACAGCCTTTCGCTACCGGATTCGATCCGTGAATTCGGCAACGGGCTGTATGCGGCCTCGAAACACGGTGTGCTCATTCTGGCAGAATGGCTGGCCAGCGAGTGCCGGACCGGAAATCGCCCGCTTGATGTCCATGTGCTGTTGCCCGGCGGCGTCTACACCGGTCTCACGGCCGGAGGGCTTGGTCCTGATCCGGCCGGATGGCCAGCCGACATGGGCGTCATCATGCCGGACCGTGCTGCGGAAATTGCGCTCAGGGGCCTGGACCTCGGGTTGTTCTACATCCCGACGCACGCCCATTTGATCGTCGATATGCGGGCGCGCTTTGACGGGATGACCGAAGCAACAAGAGCGCTGGGTCTGGGGCAGGGGTGACTTTCCCCGTCCGAGCGCCTATGTGCGCCACCCGATATGATGAACCCACCGCCACAGATTCCGCCCAGCATCTTCCCCAGCGCCAAGGAGGAAGTCCGGTCCGCGCCAATACCCACGGCGGTGCCGCAGACCGAACATGGCGCCTATCGCCTGGCGTTCCAGGACAATGATTTCCTGCTTCGCGAGGATCTCCGGCCTGTCCGCTTCCAGCTGGAATTGCTCAAGACCGAATTGCTGCTGAGCGAGGCCAGCATTGATTCGACTTTTGTTTTTTATGGCTCAGCGCGCATCCCGTCGCCTGAGGAAGCCGAAGCTGTAATCGCCGCCGCGACCACGCCGGCGGCTTTGGCCATTGCCGAGCGCCTTGCGGCCAAAGCACGTTATTATGATGTGGCGCGCGTGTTGGCAGCCACGGTGTCGTCGCACTGCGCCGAGGGCAAGCGCTGTTTTACCGTGTGTTCGGGCGGCGGACCGTCGATCATGGAGGCGGCCAATCGCGGGGCCTGGGATGTCGGCGCGCCGTCGCTCGGCCTCAACATCGTGTTGCCGCACGAGCAGGTGCCTAACCCCTATGTGACGCCGGGCCTATCGGTGCAGTTTCATTATTTTGCGCTGCGAAAGATGCATTTCCTGATGCGCGCCAAGGCCGTGGCAGTGTTTCCGGGCGGTTTTGGCACGTTCGACGAATTCTTCGAATTGCTGACGTTGGTGCAGACCGGCAAGGTCGCGCCGCTG
>NZ_JANPCD010000033.1:0-20724 GCF_031430775.1 Sandarakinorhabdus sp.
AGCTTCACTGAAACCGGCGCCGGGCCGCTGTCGCTCTCGCTGGATTCCAACACGCAAACCGCCGCGACCAACACCGCCAAGCTTGGCGTCGATTATGTCATTCCGTCTGGCGAAGGCGCCTGGCGGATCGGTGCCAGTGCCGGCTATGTCAGCCAGCTTGGCGCGTCCGACCTGACGTTGACCGGGCGCTTTGCCGGCGGCGGCAACCCGTTCATCCTGACCGCAGACGCCATTCGTTCATCCGAAACCCAGTTCGGTGCTCACGGCGCCTACAGCGGGCCAGGCTGGGTGGCGATCGTCGGCTATGACCGCCGCCAGGCGGGCGGCTATGTCGGCCAGTCGATATCGGCGACCTTCCGGCTTGTGCTGTAAAAACGCGCATCACCCGGCGCATTTGATCCAGATCAATGCGCCGGGCCGCCGACAGCTATAATCATCACCCCTGACAGTCCGGCGCGTTGCCGGCAGGCAAAGGGGTCCAACATGAAGATCGATTTCAGCGAAACCGGCACTGCCGCCGTCAGCCTGTCGTCGCCGCCGCAACGCCCGGCGCCGCATCTGTCCTTCGACCTGCCACGGATGGTCCATCAACACCTGGTGCTGGCCACCGCCGCCTATCTTGCCGTAATGGGAACCGCGTTTCGGGCCGGCAATGGCATCGGGCTGCTTTTCGTCGTCTTTGCCGTGGTGATGGTCGGCTATTTCGCGCTGCCGGTGCTGATGCAGCGCCAGAGCGGCCCGGCGCATAGCGAACCCAAGCGCAAGGGTGCATGGGGCATCGACACCGCCAGCGGTTATCTGTCCGGCCGCGCTGCCTATGTGCAGGTGATGACCGTGCCGCTGCTCATGCTGTTCTGGGCTGTCGCGGTGGCCTTCATCGTTGCATGACCCGGGCGTGACCCGCCCTATTCGGCAGCGGCCCGGGTCAGTGCCTGGGCTGCTCGCCACAGTTTTTCCGGCGTCGCCGGCATCTCGACCTGAATGCCGTCCAGCGCATCGATGATGGCGTTCATAACCGATGGCATGGCGCCGATGGTGCCAGCCTCGCCGCAGCCCTTGACGCCCAGCGGGTTGGTCGGACTGGGCGTGCCCAGCGTGTCGAAACCGATGGCGGGCGGCATGTCGTCGGCGCGCGGCACGCCATAGTCCATGAAGCTGCCGGTGATCAGCTGGCCATTTTCGTCATAAACGACATTTTCAATGAGCGCCTGGCCCAGTCCCTGCGCGACGCCGCCGTGCACCTGGCCCTCGACCAGCATCGGGTTCACCATCTTGCCGAAATCATCGACCAGCGAATAGCGGGTGACGACCACCCGCCCTGTTGCCGGGTCCAGCTCCACCTCGGCGATATGGCAGCCATTGGGGAAGGTCGGTGCCGGCTTGCCGGTGGTGTATTTGCTGCGACCGTCCAGCCCGCCGGGATGGGCAGCGGCGAGTTCGGCAAGCGTGCGAGTCGTGTTGGTGCCGCGCGCACGGAACACGCCGTCGGCATAATCCACTTCGTCGGCGCCCAGATCGGCCCTTGCCAGTTCGACGCCGCGCGCGACCAGCGCATCGGCAGATTCGAGCACGGCACCGCCGCCAAAAGCCATCGACCGCGACCCGCCGGTGCCATGCCCCTGATCGAGCCGGCCGGAATCGCCCTGCACGATACGGATCTGCTCCATCGGAATACCCAGCTTTTCGCCCAGCACCTGCGCATAGACGGTTTCATGGCCCTGGCCGTTGGACTGGGTGCCCACCGCCATTTCGACCATGCCGTCGCTGGCTACACGGACATCGGCATATTCATCGGTGCCACCGCCGCCGGCGATTTCGACATAATAGGCGATGCCGCGCCCCAACCGGAGCCCCTTGCGCGCCGCCGCCGCCTTGCGGGCGCCAAATCCGGCCCAATCAGCGTTGGCCAGCGCCTTGTCGAGCACGGCGGGGAAATTGCCGATATCGAACGTCAGCCCGATGCCGTTGTCGTGCGGCAGTTCGGCGGGCGTCAACAAGTTGCGGCGGCGAATGTCATCGACGCCGTGGCCAAGCTCGCGCGCAGCGGCCTCCATCAGCCGTTCCATGACATAGGCCGATTCCGGGCGGCCAGCGCCGCGATAGGCATCGACGGGAGCAGTGTTGGTGACGACGCCGTGCACCAGATTATGGATGACCGGGATACGATAGACGCCGCCCATGATGCGCCCGCCGGCCAGTGTCTGGATGGCGGGGCCATATTGCGCCTGATAGGCCCCAAGATCGGACCATGTCTCCACGGACAGCGCGGTGATGAGGCCATTGGCATCAAAGCCCAGTGCCGCCTCGCTGACCATCGCCCGGCCATGGGTGTCGGTCTGGAAGGCATCGCTGCGCTCGCCAGTCCATTTCACCGGCTTGCCGAGCGCGCGGGCGGCATGGAGCACCAGCGGATATTCGGCATAGATGAACGTCTTCATGCCGAAACCGCCGCCGACATCGCCGGTCACGATGCGCACCTTGTCGGCCTTGGTCTTGAGGATCGGCCCGGCCAACATGCCGCGCATGCCGGCGACACCCTGGCTGCCGGTCGACAACGTGAAACTTTCGGTTGCAGGGTCATATTCGCCCAGCGCGGCGCGCACTTCCATCGAAGTGGGTGCGATGCGGTTCTGCACGATACGCAGTCGGGTGACATGAGCCGAACCCGCCAGCGCGGCAGCAGCGCCGTCACCGTCGCCAACCGCCCAATCGAACAGGCTGTTGGATTGGGCGTCGTCCCAGATGCGCGGCGCACCGTCGGCCAAAGCGGCGTCCATCGAGGCCACCACGGGCAATTCGGTATAATCGACCATGATGGCGTCGCTGCCGGCGCGGGCCGCCTCGCGGCTGGTGGCCACGACAAACGCCACCGCATCACCGACAAAGCGCACCCGGTCCTTGGCCAGCAGCAGGCGCGGCGTTTCCAACGGCGCCGACAGCGGCACGAGGCAGGGGATCGGGCCATAATCGGCCACATCCTTGTGGGTATAGACCGCGACCACGCCCGGCACGGCAAGCGCCGCCGACGTATCGATTTCCAGGATTTCGGCATGGCCATGCGGCGATCGATGGGTGACGCCATAGAGCATGCCGGGGCGCTGCAAATCATCGGTGAAGCGGCCATGGCCGGTCAGCAGACGGGCATCTTCAACTCGGGTGACAGACTGACCGGCGCCGAACTTCATGAAACCATCTCCTGCAGGCAGGCTGCCAAGCCTGTTCGATAATCGGGATAGCGCAATTGGTGACCCAGCGCGCGCTTCATCTTGCCATTGGCGACGCGCCGGCATTCACCATAGAATGCCCTGCCCATCGGGGACAACTCGGCCTCGCCCAGCGATTGCAGAGGCGCGGGTTCCATTCCGAGCAATCGCGCGGCATGCGCTGTGACTGCCTCGCCGGCGGCGGGTTCATCGTCCGCCAGATTGTATATCCCGGCAGGCCCGCGCACCGTGCTGGCCATGACCGCACCGACAATATCATCGACATGGATGCGGCTGAACACATGTCCGGGCAATTCGATGCGCGCCACCGGGCCGTGCCGCAGCCGGTCCAGCGCGCTGCGCCCCGGACCATAAATACCGGGCAGGCGGAACACGCGCACCTGTGGATGCAGCGCACCCCAGGCCAGATCGGCGGCATTGCGCCCCGACCGCCGGCCATTGACGTCAGACGCCTCATCCACCCAGGCGCCGCGCGCATCGCCATAAACGCCCGTGGAGGACAGATAGCCGACCCAACGCGCATCGCAGCCAGCCAGCCGTGCGCCGTGCATCGCCAGCACCGGGTCATGCCCGTCGCGGTCAGGCGGCACCGACGACAGGATGTGCGTCGCGGCTCCGATTGCGGCGGGCAGGGCCGGGTCATCCAGCGTCAGTGTGTCCGGACCGGGGCGCGAACGCACGGCGGTCACCACTGCGCCGGCCGCACGCGCGGCATCAGCAAAGCGAGCGGCTGTGTAGCCCAGACCCAGGATGACCAATCGCATGACATTGCTATGCCGGCAGCCGGGGGGAAAGGCGAGAGGGCGAACCGCCGCAACAGGGCGCCATTCACTTCACGTCGGGCGCGTCCAGATGCTCGGCCTTCCATCGCATAGCCGTCAACACGCGGGTGTGGCCGCTGGGATGGTCGAAGAAAATCGCTTCCTCGGCAGCGCCCGGCTCGATCTTGCGATATTGCGACAGCTTCATGGCGATGCGGGCAAAGCCATCGGGCGCCCGCGCGGCATTCAGCCCGAACACATCGGCTTCTTGTTCCTGCGTGCGGATGAGCGTGTTCATCGCCGGAGACAGCACCACCGATACACCGGCCAGCACCAGCATGGCGGCGCCCAGCACGGCGGGGTCGTTCAGATCGGCTATGCCCCAGCGCGCGCCGAACCGCGCCACCAGCCATGGCATCCCCAACCCGATGATCAGGAACGCCGCAGCCGTGATCAGCACCAGCGCCAGCAGCATCTTCCAGGCATGGTTGAGCACATAATGGCCCAGTTCATGGCCCATCACGGCGCGGATTTCGGCCAGATCCTGCTTCATCAGATTGTCGTTGAGCGAAATACGCGTCGTGGCGCCCAGACCCTGGACATTGGCCGAAATCCGATCCGACTGGCGCGAGGCATCGACCAGATAGACATTGTCGGCCGGCACGCCATTGGCCCGCGCCATCGCCAGCACCGCCTGTTTCACCGGCCCGTCCGGCAGGGGCACGTAATCGTTGAACAGCGGCGCAATGGCGACAGGCGCAATCGCGATCGCAATGGTCATGCCGATGACGGTGATGCCGGTGCCGGCCAACCACCAGCCTTTGGGGCTGCGCCGGATGGCGCAGTGGATGCCGCCCCACAACAGCGCCAGCACAATCGTGTTGATGGCCAGCCCGATGCCCGCTTCACCCGCCCAGGCGCCGAAACTCTGGTTCGACAGCCCATATTGATGCTCGCGGAAGAAATCCGTGTAGATCGTGAAGGGTAGGGTGATCGCCGTCACCAGCAACACATATGGGACGGCAAACAGGAACGCCCGGCCAAAGCCGCCCTTGGCGCGGCCTTTTGCCCAGGCCGACAGCCGCGCCGCCCAGCCGAGGTGCAGCACAGCGCCATTGGCAAGAATGGTGACGAGGAAGTCCCACGCGATCAGCCAGTAACCGCCTTCGAAATAGGCGTCCGACTTGGCCCGCGCGGCACCGCTCAGGGTCGCCATATAGGCCTGTGTCGCCATTTCCACGTCAAATGCCATTGCCGGCCCCCGTTTCTGCTTCGCTGGGCTAACATGCTGCGCCCCACCGGCCAAGGCGCCACCTTCGTGAATTGACAGCTTGCCGCTGTCATCGCCGGGGCCAACACTGGCGCCATGCTCAGCCCGGCCGACGATTATCCCATCCACCAGACGCCGGAACCCATCGCGGTGTCCGGCAGCGACCGCAATTTCTACGACCGTTATTTCTTCAACGCCCAGGCGCCTGATGGCGGCGCCATGCTGGGCGTTGCCATGGGCATTTATCCGCATCTGAACATCATCGACTGTGCTGTCAGCGTCACCGATGGTACCGTGCAGCGCAGCCTGTTCGCCAGCCGGATACTGGGAGCAGACCGCATGGACACGCATGCCGGGCCGGTGCGCATCCATGTCGAGCAGCCGCTCAAACGCCTGCGGATCACCATCGCCGACAATGACACGGGCATCAGCGGCGACATGGTGTTCACCGGCCGCGCTGCACCGATCGAGGAACCGCGCTTTACCCGCCGGCTCGGCAGCCGCATGTTGATGGACGCCACCCGCATGACGCAGGGCGGTGACTGGCAGGGGCACATCGCCGCCGGCGCCGTGCACGACCTTGCCGGCTGGCGCGGTACCCGCGACCGCAGCTGGGGCGTGCGGCCTATCGGCGCTGCCGATCCGCAGCCGGTGGTGCCGCAAAGCCCGCCGCAATTCTTCTGGCTGTGGACGCCCACGGCCTTTGACGACTGGCTGTTGTTTTTTCATAGCAATGACGATGCAGCGGGTGCGCCGTGGAACCGCGCCGCCGTGCTGGTGCGTGTCGCCGATGGCGCGCACTTCCATCTTCAGGACCCGCGCATGGCGCTGGCGTTCCGGGCCGGCAGCCGCCACGCCGGCGCTGCCCGGCTGGAGGCGTTGATGCCCGATGGCACGCCGGTTGGCGTCGATTTCCGGCTAGGCGCCAATTTCCTGATGCGCGGGCTGGGCTATGGCCACCCGGTGCGAGGCCATGGCATGTTCCAGGGCGCCGATGTGCTGGCGCATGAGGATTTCGTCATTGCCGACATCGACCCGGCCGCGCCGATGAACGCCCATGTCCAGGCGCAGGCCGAGGCTGTGCTGACCATCGGCGACAAGGCCGCAGTGACCGGCCGCGGCATTTTCGAACAACTCGCCATCGGCCCGCATGCGCCTTCGGGTTTCACAGATCTGTTCGACCTTGCCGGCTGAACTTCTCGCTCGCTTTCTCGGCGAAAAATGGGGCGAGCCGGTCAGCATAACCGGCATCAAGCGTTTTCATGGCGGCTCGGCACGGCAGACGTATCGTTTTGATGCCAGTGCGCCCTCGGGTCGGCGCGAGGCGCTGGTGCTGCGCCGCGATCCGCCATCATCGCTGATCGAAACCGACCGTGCCGCCGAATTTGCCGCGCTTGCTGCTTTTCACCGCAGCAGCGTGCCGGTGCCGGAACCGCTGTGGTGCGAGAATACTGCCTTTGGTTCGCCTGGCTTCCTGATGCGCGAGGTGGCCGGCGGCACGGCGGCGGGCCTCATGGAGCCGGACCCCTATGGCGAGGATGCCGCCGCCATCGGCACGGCGCTGTTCACCGCCTTGGGCGCCATTCACCGGACCGCGCCGGCCGCCGCCGGCATCGCGCCCGTCAGCGCCGGTGATGCGGCGCCAGCACGGCTGGACCATTGGCGCCGGGCATTCGAGGCCGACCGCTTTCGCCCCGAACCCATCGTCGAAGCGGCCTTGCGTTGGCTCGGGCGCACGCAGGTCGCCCCGGCGCAGCGTGTCAGCATCGTCCACGGCGATTATCGCTCCGGCAACTTCCTGCGTGCCGGCAGCCGCTTGGTAGCGGTGCTCGATTGGGAAATGGTCCATGCCGGCGACCCGATGGAGGATCTGGCCTGGGCCTGCGATCCGCTCTGGTCGCATGGTTCGGGGCGCCCTGCTGCCACACTGCCACTTGCCGACGCACACCGCGTCTGGGAACGCGCCAGCGGGCTGACTGTCGATCCCGAGGCGCTGCTCTGGTGGCGGATGTTCGCGCAGGTGATGGGCGCCGTCATCTGGATCAGCGCGGCGCGTGAAGTCATCGATGGCCGCAGCCACGATCCGGTCCATGCCTTTGCCGGCATCATCCCCTATCGGTTCCATATGGTGACGCTGGCGCGCAGCTTGTCGCGCAGCCTGTCGCAAGGGCGAGGCGCATGAGCCTGTCGTTGCCGCAATGGCTGAACTGTCTCGCGGCGGCACAGGCTGGCGAAGTGGCGCCGGCGCTCGCACTGGCTGCCGCGCCCGATGCGTCGCTGGCCGCGACCGATGCCAATTATGCTGCCGGTACCGCCGCCACAACGGCACTGCTGCTGATGCTCGCCGCTGCCGAAGCCAGTGATGCCCCGGTTCGTGAAGCTGCGCTAGCCGGCGCCGCTCGGCCGGTGTTGGGCCCCGACGCCGATGGCCGAGATGCCCGCTGCGCGGCGCTCGGTGCCAGGCTGGCGGACGCAGAACATGCTGGCGACGCCGCAACCGCAAACGCTGTGCTCGCGCTGCTGCTGGCCGAGGCCGAGGCCGAGATGATGGGCCTTGGCTTGCCGCTGCCAGTGCCGATTTCACACGGGCAAACGAAATAAGGGCGTTTGCAACGGCGCCCGTTCCGCGCAAAGTGCCGACATGCTCGATGCCCGCACCGCACCGCCCTTCGCCGCCATTCGCCTGGCCGATTATCAGCCGCCGGACTGGCTGGTGCCCGAAGTCGCGCTGGAATTCGATCTTGATCTCGACCGCACATTGGTGCGCGCCCGACTGACCCTGCGGCGAGGTGGCAGCCACGCCCGGCCGCTCGTGCTCGATGGCCATGACCTCCAGACACTCTCGGTCATGGTCGACGGCGTGCCGGCCAACACGCGGCCTGACGGCGAACGGCTCATCATCAGCATCGCCGGCGATACGGCCATCATCGAAACCGTGGTGGCCATTCAGCCGGTGCTCAACACACGGCTGATGGGGCTGTATGCCTCGCAGGGCCGGCTGGTGACGCAATGCGAGGCGGAGGGCTTTCGCGCCATCACCTGGTTCCCCGATCGGCCCGATGTGCTGTCCGTCTATACGGTACACATGAAGGCCGATGCCGCAGCCTTTCCGATCCTGTTGTCAAACGGCGATCCCGGCCCCGCCGAGCTGCTGCCCGATGGTCGCCGTGCCGTCACCTGGATCGATCCCTGGCCCAAGCCCTGTTATCTGTTCGCGCTGGTCGCCGGCGATCTGGCGGCGCTTGAGGACAGTTTCACTACCATAGAGGGGCGCCGTGTCGCGCTTGCCATATGGACAGCGGCGGCAGATGTGCCGCGCTGCCGCCACGCCATGGATGCGCTCAAAGCCAGCATGGCCTGGGACGAGCGCGTGTACGGCCGCGCCTATGACCTTGACCGGTTCAACATCGTCGCCGTGTCCGATTTCAACGCCGGAGCGATGGAGAACAAGGGCCTCAACATCTTCAATTCCAAATATATATTGGCCGATAGCGACACCGCCACAGACATGGATTTCGACGGCGTCGCCGGCGTTGTGGCGCATGAATACTTCCACAACTGGACCGGTAACCGCGTCACCTGCCGCGACTGGTTCCAACTGTCCTTGAAAGAGGGGCTGACCGTCTATCGCGACCAGCAATTTTTGGCCGACCAGGGCAGCGCGGCGGTGCGCCGCATCGACGATGTGCGCGGCCTGCGCGCTGTGCAATTCCCCGAAGACGCCGGCCCGTTGGCGCATCCGATCCGTCCCGACGAATATGTCGAGATCGCCAATTTCTACACCGCCACCATCTATAACAAGGGCGCCGAAGTCATCCGCATGCTGGCCGCCCTGCTCGGCGAGGCCGGCTTTCGCAAGGGGGCCGACCTGTATTTCGATCGCCACGATGGCCAGGCCGTGACCTGCGAAGACTGGCTGAAGGCGATGGAAGACGCCAACGGCGCCGATCTGGCACAGTTTCGCCGCTGGTATTTCCAGGCCGGCACGCCGCGCGTGCATGTCGCCATGGCGCAGGCCGGCACCAGCGTCACGGTTACGCTGACCCAGGCGGTTCCGCCAACACCGGGGCAGCCGGACAAACTGCCGATGCACATGCCGATGCGCCTTGCGCTCATCGGCAAGGCCAGCGCCGGCCGCATCGGCGCCGAACACCTGGTCGAACTGCGCGGCGAAACCACGGTTTTCACCATAGGCGACGTGGCCGAACCTGCCTTGCTGTCGATCAATCGCGGCTTCAGCGCGCCCGTGGTCATCGAGGCGCCGTCCAGCCGCGCCGACCTGGCGTTCCTCGCCGGCGCCGATGATGATCCGTTCGCGCGCTGGGAGGCGTTCCAACGCCTCGCCATCGATGTGCTGGCCGGTGATGATGACCCAGCCGAGCTGGTTGCCGCCGTTGCCGCCACCCTTGCCGATCCGGCTCTAGATGCCGCCTTCAAGGCCGAAGCCGTGCTGCTGCCGTCCGAAAGCTTCATCGGTGACCAAAGCGCGATGGTCGATGTCGCCGCCATTCACCGCCGCCGCGAGGCTGCACGCGCCGCCATTGCGCACGGCCTCGAAAGCCGGTGGTGGGATGTCTGGCACGCCAATGACGGCGCCGGCACTTCGCTGGATCCGGCAGCCAAGGGTGCGCGCCGGCTGGCCAATATCGCCCTGTCTTATCTGACCACGGCCGGCTCCGATGCTGCCATTGCCGAAGCCGGCGCGCATTACGCCCGCGCCGCCACCATGACCGACCGGATGGGCGCGCTGACAGCGCTGATCAACACCGATGCACCGCAGCGCATTGCTGCGCTGGATGATTTCCATGCCCGCTTTGCCGGCAACCATGATGTCATCGACAAATGGTTCACCGTGCAGGCGCTGGCCAATCGCCCCGACACGATTGCTCAGGTGCGCGCGTTGCTGGGTCACCGCGACTTTTCGCTGACCAACCCCAACCGGCTGCGCAGTCTCATCGGGGCCTTTGCCGCCAACCAGCGCTGGTTCCATGACGCCAGCGGTGACGGGTATCGCCTGCTCGGTGAGCAACTGCTGGCCGCCGACCGCATCAACCCGCAATCGGCGGCGCGGCTAGTGGTGCCGCTGGGCCGCTGGCGGCGCTTCGATCAGGCGCGCAGCGCGCTGATGAAGGCCGAGCTTGAACGCATTGTTGCGGCGCCCGATGTCAGCAAGGATGTGCTGGAAATGGCGGCGCGCGCGCTTGGTTGACCAGCCCCTGACCCTGCCACCGCTGCCGCTGTTCCATCACACGGACTATGTGGCACCGCTACCGGCGGGCCACAGCTTTCCGATGTCCAAATATGCGCTGCTGCTGACGGCGCTGGCCGATGCCGGGCAAGCGGTGTCGATGTTCACGCCGCAGCCCATGCCGCCGGCCTGGCTCGATGCCGTGCACTACCCCACCTATGTCGCCGCCGTGCTGGCTGCCGCCGTGCCGGCTGCCCTGGAACGCCGTATCGGCTTTCCGGTCACCCCTGATGTAGCGCGGCGCACGCTGGCGGTGGCCGGTGGCACGTACGGCGCGGCGCGCCATGCCTTGCAGCATGGCTGGGCCGCCAATGGCGCCGGCGGCAGCCATCATGCCGGGCCGGACGGCGGCGCGGGCTATTGCGTCACCAACGATCTGGCCATTGCTGCCAACCGCCTGCGCGGTGAAGGCGCGGTGCGGCGCATCCTGATCGTCGATCTCGATGTCCATCAGGGTGACGGCACGGCACTGATCTTTGCCGGCCGCGACGATGTTCTGACCTTTTCGGTCCATGCGCAGCGCAATTTCCCGGTCCGCAAGGCGCGCTCGTTCCGCGATGTCGCGCTTCCCGACGGGGTGGACGATGCCGGATATCTAGATGTGCTGGGCGCCGAGCTGCCGGCGCTGCTTGACGACCATGCGCCCGATCTCGTGCTGTTCCAGGCCGGAGTCGATCCGCACGGCGATGACCGGCTCGGCCGGCTGGCGCTCAGTGATGATGGCCTGATGGCGCGCGATGCCATGGTGGCGCGCGCCTGCCGGTCGCGGGGTATCGCGCTCGCCGTGACGCTCGGCGGCGGCTACGGCGCTGACACGCTGGCAATTGCACGCCGCCATGCGCGCGGCCTCATTGCCGGTTGGCGTGCCGCCTGCGCGCAAGCTTTGGGGGATTGCGCGCAAGCGCGGGGGGATTGCGCCCGCCCTGGCGTATGATGCCTGCATGATGCAGCAAGCCGTTTCACCAGCCATGGCCGCGAGCGCGGTCTTGATGGCGCGAATCGCTCAGGGCGATGCCGCGGCCTTCACCCAACTTGCCCGGCAATTGCAGGCGCCAGCGCTGCGGCTGGCGCTGCGGACGCTGAACGACCGCGCTGCCGCTGAAGATGTGGTGCAAATCGCGTTGACCAGGTTGTGGACCGATGCGGCGCGCTTCGATCCGGCGCGCGGCGTGCTTGAGGGCTGGTTCCGCCGCATGGTCATCAACCTGTGCCTCGACCGGCGACGTGCCATCCGGGCTGTGCTGCCGATCGAGGACGCCCATGACCTTGCTTCGGCCGCGCCTGATCCGCTTGCCGCCAGCATCGACAACGACCAGCGCAGCCGGCTTGATGCCGCCATGGCCCGGCTGAACCCACGCCAGCGTATCGCGCTTGTGCTGTTCCACGGCGAAGGCCTGACCATGGCCGAAATCGCCGGGGAAATGGACACGACGCCAAAGGCTGTCGAGGGATTGCTCGGCCGCGCCCGTATGGAATTGAAGATGATGTTGACCGAAAGCCAGACCCTGTGACCGCGCCCCTTCTGCCTCAGTCAGATGATGCACTCGTTTCTGATGCACTCGCCGCAATGATTGCGGATTGGGCATCGGCGCCTGTCGCGGCGGCACGCTTCGACCTCGGCGCGATAACAGCCTTGCCGCAGTCGCGCCCGGCGTTTGTTAACCTATCGGGCTGGCGCCCGGCGGCGGCAGCGGCACTGGTTGCCGGTGTCATTGCTGCCGGCTCCTGGTTCGGCCAGACCGGCGCTGCTCCCGCCGCTGCGCCGAAAATTGCCACCGCCGCACCGATGAACGAGGTTTTGGCCAGCGAAGGCGATGAAGCCTTTGCCGCCGTCTTCACCCCCACCGCCAGCGAGGAAGACCTGATATGAAAATCGAACTCCTGACTGCGCCCGCCCTTCTGATCGGCGCCCTTTTGCTCGGCCTGTCCGGGCCGGTGTCCGCCCAGTCGCCACCGCCAGCCCTGCCGACGGTCCCCATGGCGGAAGGCGGCCATGGCGGCCATGGCGTGATGGGCGGCCAAGGCCGCCACGGCATGATGGGCGGTCGCGGCGCCCGCATGTTCCCGTCGGTCAGCGAAGCCGGCCGCGCCATCATCACCGAAGCGATGCGCGCCGGCGCCGACCGCAACGAGGACCGCGCCAGGGTGCAGGTGGCGCGAGAGAAAATCCTGACGTTGGTGGAGGCCGACCGGCTCGACACGGCGGCGATCGAGCGCGCCGGCAAGGAGGAGCGCACCGCCGCCATGGCCAGCCATGAACGCCGCCAGGCTGCTATGACGGCAGCCTTTGCCAAGATGTCGGTCGCCGACCGCAAGGCGTTCGTTACCGACATGCGCGCCAACAAGGACCGCATGGAACAGCGCATGCGCCAGATGCGACGCGGCATGGAAATGCGCAGCATGGGCCGGGGCGCACAGGTCCCGCCGCAGCCGCCGTCGAACTAAAACGCAGTCCAGCCCGTCTGTGCCGTGATATCGGCCCAGATGGCGCCTGCCAGCCGCGCGGTCACCGGCCCCGGCTTGCCGTCGCCAACCGCCACGCCGTCGATGCGCACCACCGGCAGGATCGGTGATGTTGTCGATGTCAGAAACGCTTCGTCGGCGCTGCGGGCTGTTTCCAGATCGAACGCTTCCTCGACCACCCGCACCTGCACATCGGCCGCCAGGCGCAGCAACGCCGAGCGTGCGATGCCGGGCAGGATATGCCGCGACAGCGGATGCGTGAACACGGTGCCGCCGCGCACGATCCACGCATTGGTCGATCCGCCTTCGCGTACCGTGCCATCCTCGGCAACCATCCAGGCTTCGAATGCGCCGGCATTGCGGGCATCCTGCTTGGCCAGCACATTGGCGAGCAGGCCCGTTGTCTTGATATCGACGCGCCCCCAGCGCATGTCGTTCACGGTGATGACGCCGACGCCGGTCTGCAACTGGGCAATGCGCTGCTGGAAATCGAACCGGCGCACCGTCATGATCAACGACGCGTTCGGATCGGACGGAAAGCCATGGTCGCGCCGGGCGGCGCCGCGCCCGATCTGGATATAAAGCAGCGCCTGTTTGTGGCCGTTGGCGGCCACCAGCCGCAGCGCCTGTGCCGACAGCGCGGCATCGCTCATGGGAAAATCGATGAACAATGCCGCCAGATTGCGCCGCAGCCGCACCAGATGCGCCGGCCAGTCAAGCAGCCGGCCACCCAGCACGGCGACCACTTCGTAGATGGCGTCGGCAAATTGCAGTCCGCGGTCCTCGACTCCGACCCCGGCATCGCGCAGCGGCAGCACGCGTCCATCGACATAGGCCAGTTGCGGCATTTTCTCGCTTCTTTCGTTTCCACTCTCGCGCCGGGCGCCCAAAGCCTCTAGCCGTGGCGACCTTGTCCTGTCGAGTTCGCAAACACCCATGAACACGCAATTGATCTGGCTGCGAAATGACCTGCGGCTCGCCGACCAGCCGGCGGTGCGCGGCGCGGCTGCCGGCGGCCCGGTGGCATTTGTGTATGTGCTGGATGACGAGACGGCCGGCCAATGGGCAATGGGCGCCGCGCAGCGCTGGTGGCTGCACCATAGCCTGACGGCGCTGGGCGCCGATATCGCAGCGCGCGGTGGCCGCCTCATCCTGCGGCGGGGCAGGGCGGACACCCAGGTCATCGAAGTGGCCACCGCCTTGCGCTCCGCCGTCCATGCCATCGACCATCCCGAACCATGGGCGAAGGCGGCACAGCAGGCGGTGGCGGCGGCGGGGCCGACGCAGATTCACGATGGCGCGTTTCTGGCTAGGCCCGACAGTGTGCGTGCCGGCGGCGGCGGGCGATACCGCATATTCACGCCGTTCTGGCAGCGGCTGCAGGAACAGATGCCGCCGCCGCGCCCGCTGGGCGTGCCCGATATGACATTTGCCGATACCGCGGCCATCGCCAGTGATGATCTCGATGCCTGGGACCTGCTGCCGGCTGCGCCGGACTGGTCGGGCGGTTTTGACGAATGGCAGCCCGGCGAGGCCGGTGCATCGGCCCGGCTGCGGGCCTTTGCCGCCAAGGCTGCGGGCTATGATACCGCACGCAACTTCCCATCCGATGCCGGCACATCGAAACTGTCGCCGCATCTGGCGCTGGGCGAAATCTCGCCGGCCGCCGCCTGGCACGCCATGTCGGACGCGGCCGGTGCCAAGGCCCAGCCATGGCTGCGGCAGCTCGGCTGGCGCGATTTTTCCGGCAACATCATCGAGCAAAGCCCCGATTTCGGCGATGTGCCGGGGCGGGAGCCGTTCCTGCGCTTTGCCCACCGCGATGACCCCGAGGGGCTGCGCGCGTGGCAAAAAGGGCTGACCGGCTATCCCATCGTCGATGCCGGCATGCGTCAGCTTTGGCACAGCGGCTGGATGCACAACCGGGTGCGCATGATCACCGCCTCGTTCCTCACCAAGCATCTGCTCATCGACTGGCGGCACGGCGAACGCTGGTTCTGGGACACGCTTGTCGATGCGGACTACGGCAACAACGCCTGTGGCTGGCAATGGGTGATGGGCTCTGGCACCGACAGCTCGCCCTTCCCGCGCATCTTTGCCCCCATCGGCCAGAGCGAGAAATTCGATGCTGCCCGCTACATCCGGCGCTGGGTGCCTGAACTTGCCACGCTGCCCGATGCCGCCATCCACGCGCCGTTCGACAATGCGCTGCTGGCGCTTGGCGCCGGGGTGCGGCTCGGCCGCGACTATCCGCTGCCCATCGTCGATCATGCCTTTGCCCGCGCCCGTGCGCTTGCTGCATTCGAAGCGACGCGGGCGGGGTAGGCAGCCGCCTCAGCCCAGATCGAACAGCAGCACTTCCGCACCGGCATCGGACGCCAGCGTCACCGAAGCAAGTCCCACAGCTGCAAAGCCGTCGCCCGCCGCCAGCGCCTGATTGCCGGCGGTTGCCGCGCCGCGCGCCGCTTGCAGCCAGGCGTTGCCGCGCGTTATCGGCACGGTGATGCTGCCGCCCGGCGCGATGACCACGCGAGCGATGCTGGCATCGGAATTGATCGTCACCGCCGCGTCGCCGCCGTCAGGGCTGGCGATGATGTCGATCTGCGTCGCGTCCGGTGCCACGGGGGGAAGCGCCTTTTGCTCATAACCGGCATCACCGCCGCGCGTGCGCGGCAGCAGCCAAATCTGCAGCAGATGCACTGTCTCGTCGGCGCTGGCGTTGAATTCGCTGTGCTGGATGCCGCGCCCGGCGCTCATGCGCTGTGCCTCGCCGGGGCGGATGACGGCGCCGGTGCCCAGGCTGTCCTTGTGCGCCAGCGCGCCATCCAAGACGTAGGTGACGATTTCCATGTCGCTATGGCCATGGGTGGGAAAGCCGCCGCCGCCGGCGATCCAGTCCTCGTTGATGACGCGCAGCGCGCGGAAACCCATGACGTTGGGGTCATGATATTGGCCGAAGCTGAAGCTGTGGGCCGATTTCAGCCAGCCGTGGTCGGCCTTGCCGCGGGCATCGGCGGGGCGGTGAAGCGTGCGAACGGTCATGGCGGGTCCTTTCTAAGTCCATGTCCGCACCCATATGGAGCGTCATCGCCGAAACTGCGATGCGGTCGAATCGCCGGTCAGCAATGCACGCTGGGCATGGCCCTGTTTGACTGCGGCGATTGCGTCTTTGGGGTGCAAGACGGAATGCCTGCATTTGTAGAGGGCAGAACGCTGCCTCACATGCAGCCTCGCATGCAGCCCCAGACGTCGGTAGCCAAGCGCCCATCTGTGCCCTTTGGGCCGCTGCGCCGAAGCGGTTGCTCGCGAAATCGTGATGGAACCCGATGCTTCCTTACCCAAATCGGAAAGATGCGCTAACACGGTGCTGAACTGCCGGTTGGCACGCCCTGCCCATCATAGACAAAGCGAGCCGATTTATGTTCGACGAATTTGGTTTTCCGCGTGGCCCTGACGTGAACGACGCCGCGCCCATGCTTGAAACTTTCGTATATTGCAGTCGTGCCGCCGAAGGCGTCGATGACGCAGAGGTCGACCGCATCATCGAATGGTCGCAACGCCGCAATGTCGAACGCGAGATCACCGGGGTGCTGGTTTTCGGCAGCGGCGTGTTCTTCCAGTGGATCGAGGGGCCGCCCGCTGCGGTCAAGAATCTGATCGCGAGCCTGGATGGCGATCCGCGCCATCACGACATCGTCGCGCTCGACCGGAGTGCGGAAAAGCGCGAGCGTCTGTATCCGAACTGGGAGATGGAGCGAGTTGCAGCCGACGACATCCGCGCGGTGCTGCAGGATGCGCTCGAAAGCGCCGAAGACAAAAGCAACATCGCCGCGCTCAGGCGCATATTGAAGCACCTCGATCTGGGCCCGCTGGATACGCTTGGGCGAAGCTGATTCGCACTGCTCCGATACGCGCCTTCAATAGGGGATCGTCTCGCCCTTCCAGTCGATGAGTTGCCCCGACCGCTCCGGCCCTACGGCATCGATGACGCCAAGCAGATGCGCGGCTGATTCCGCCGGATTCATCAGCACCGGCACGCCCTTTTGAAACGGCCGTGACAGGCCGGTATCGACAGTGCCGGGGTGTAGCGCAAGCACCGCCTGGAGCGGCCAGCGCCGGGCCTGTTCGATGGCCATGGTGCGCAGCAACTGGTTGAGCGCCGCCTTTGACGCGCGGTAACTGTGCCAGCCGCCCAACCGGTTGTCGCTGATGGAACCCACGCGCGCCGACAGTGCGGCGAACACGGTCTTGCGGTCTTTGGCCATCAACGGCAGCAGGCCGCGCGCCAGCAGGGCCGGGCCGATGGTGTTGACGGCAAAGGCGCGCGCCATTGCGGCGGCATCAAGCTGCGCATTGGATTTTTCCGGCGCAATGCCGGCGCCGTGCAGCAGCCCGGTGGCGACAATGACCAGATCCGGCGACATCGTCAGGCCGGAAATGGCCGATGCGATGCTGGCAGGGCTTTCAAGGTCCAGGCCTGCGGCGCGCGACCATTCGGTGACGCTGGCAACCGCCGGGTCGCTGCGCAAGAGATGGACGAACCCCGCTCCGATGCCGCCCGATGCGCCCACCACGACGGCGTGGATACCGGGGGCAAAACTGACCAGACGTGTCACGGGCGCGGCCTATTCCTTCTCCATGGTGCATTGCAGCGGATGCTGGTGCTGGCGGGCGAAATCGATGACCTGGTTGACCTTGGTTTCGGCCACTTCATAGGTGAAGGTGCCGCAAACGCCGACGCCGCGCTGGTGAACATGCAGCATGACGCTGGTGGCTTCCTCGATGGTCATCTTGAAGAACCGTTGCAACGTCAGAACGACGAATTCCATCGGCGTATAATCGTCGTTCATCATCAGCACCTTGTACATGTCCGGCTTTTTGGTCCGGGTCTGCGTCTTGGTGGCGATACCCACGCCGGTGCCGGGGCCGCTGCCGCCGCCTGGGGTTTCGTCGCTGGCAAACACTATTTGCGTCATCTGGGCCGGAACCTGTCAACTTGGGAGACCGTCAAGCGCCGCTCTATAGCGCGCGCCGGCCCGCGCGCAAAGCCGGGAGGCCAAATCGCCGCGCAGACGGGTGATGGCCATGCAAAAGGGGCAGCCGCACAATGCGACCGCCCCTCATGATCCGATACCGGCGCGGCTGGGCCGCCCCTCATACGGCGTTTTCTTACTTGGCGAAAACCGACTTCATCTTGTCGGTGGCAATCGCCATCTGGTTCTGCATCGGCTCCATGACTTCGCCGGCCAGCTTGACCATCATTTCCGAAAGCTTGGAAAATTCGGAAACGGCACCGTCGAACTGGGTCTTGGAGAAATCGCTCTGCATCTGGAAAAGTTCGTTCGGGGTCTTGGCCGAGGTCATGGCGCGCACGACATTGCTCGATTCTTCGAACGACTTCTTCGACACTTCGGTAACGTGCGCGGCAATCTGCTCGATGCCGGCAGTGGCAGCGCGGGCCGAGGCCATCAGGGCTTCGACATTGCTGCGGGCCATTTCAGTCATCTCGTCGAGCGACTTCATGCTGGCTTCGACGGCTTCCTTCGACTTGACGGCAACCTGCTCCATGGCAGCCTTGCCGGTGTTCATCGCGGTTTCAGCCGTGGTGTTCAGCTTTTCGACGGTCGACTTGACGGTTTCCTGGGTAGCTTCAAATGCAGTGGCCATGGTGATTTCCTTTGTAACTGGGGTGGGTAGGGTGATGGGAGTGGCAACGGCCGGGATGACCGGTGCGGCGACAGATTCAGCAATGGCCGGGGCTTCAGCCGCCTTGGCGACAACAGGAGCAGCAACAACTGGTTCAACAACGACCGGCACGGCAACGACAGGCTGAGCAACGACAGGAGCCAGGGCAACAGCAACAACGGGCGCTGCAGTCTGGACCGCAGTGATAACGACCGGCTTGACAGTGACCACGGGCTTGATGTCGGCAACAGGCTTGACCGCGGCAACGGGCTTCGCAGCAACTGCGGGCTTCGCAGCAACTGCAGGCTTTGCAGCAGGCTTGCCGCCTGACTTAGCATTATGGGTCGGCTTCGATGGCATGGCAGACTCCGTCTTTGTGCTGCAATGCAACATAATCGACGATGCCGCACCTTTCAAGTCCAAAATGTTGCAGTGCAACAAAAAGACATGCGGCAGGTCTAGCTCCAGGCAATCCCTTCCGGAATCGGCGTGATGACAATCCCGGCACGCCGGGCTGTCGACCGCAGCAGCGTCGCCACGGCACTGCGATTGTCGCGTGCCGGTGCGCCGGCCAGGCTGGCGACCACAGTGTCCGGCAATGCCGCCGGGCCATCCAGCATGACATTGTCGTCGCTGATGGTGATCCGCTTCGTCCGGTGCAGATCGGCGATCAGCATGGCGCTGCAAGCGAGGACAGCGGCGCGCTGCGCGTCGATTTCCGTTGCCTTTACCTGCCAGTTGACCGGGGTGCTATCGAGGCCGTCGCGGACCAGTCGTTCCAGCGCAGCACCGCCGACCGCGACGCCGCCGCCGGCCAGCGCCATGCGCACCAGACGCAACCGCCATGCCAGTCGCCTTGCCCCCGACGCGATCAAATCGTTGATTTCCGGGTCGGGCGTGTCCGACAGCAATTCGCTGGCGGTCATCACCGATGCGATAGGCGTTGCCAGATCATGGCACAGCCATTTGACCAACGGCAGCGCCAGCGCCAACTCGGGGAAGGCGTCCGCATCAAGCGCGGCATTGTCCGGCATCATGGTTCCTCTTGCAGCATGTTGTCGTACCTGGGACGCAGGCCAAATGCGATCGGCCGCCCGTTGCCATCCTGGATCAATTCGAATTCCAGCCGCTGCCCCGGCATCAGCACATCGATGCCGGCCGCGCGCAGCGCCGATACATGCACGAAAACATCGCAAGGCCCCAAGTCAGGCGTAACAAACCCAAATCCCTTGCGGGCATCATACCATTTGACAGCGCCAGTCGCCATCAGTCGGTCACCAGCGTTACCGCAGCAAAGCGCCCGGCCATCAGCATGGGGTCGGCTGCTTGTGCGATCCAGCCCTGCACCGCCCCGCCGGCGACGATCAGCCAGATCTGGCCATTGTCCAACGCCCGCGCCGCGTCGCGCGCCGAGGGGCTGGGCACGCCATTCGGGTGGCTGTGCCAATGGCCGATGACCGCCATGCCGCCCCCGCGTGCCTCGCGGTGCGTGCGCAGCAATGCGGCAGGGTCGATCTCGAAACTGCGGCTGGGATCGGCTGCGGTATTCGTCGTCATGACGACGTCCTGCACGGCGCCGTCATTGCCGACAAGCAGCCCGCACACCTCGACATCGGGCGTTTGCGCCGCCGCGTGCACAAGCTTTTCCACGTTCGCGCTTGATATCTGAAGTTTCATCCCGAAATGGGGTAAGCAATGGGGAGCGAAAAGTCGATAAATTTGGCGCTGGCGCCAGACATGGCGGGCTGGCGGCTCGACCGCGCTCTTGCCGCGACCCTGCCTCAATTCAGCCGCGAACGATTGAAAGTGCTGGTGCAGGCCGGCCGCCTCACGGGCGCTGGCGCCACGCTATGGGACCCGGCGCGCAAGATGAAGGGCGGCGAGGCGCTGGTTCTGGTGGTCCCCGAACCCACCCCGTCGGGCACGCTGGCACAGGACATTCCGCTGCGGATCGTCCACGAGGACGCGCATCTGCTGGTTGTCGACAAGCCGGCCGGGCTGGTTGTCCACCCTGCCGCCGGCAATCTTGATGGCACCATGGTCAATGCGCTGCTGCACCACTGCGCCGGGCGG
>NZ_JANPCD010000034.1:0-16712 GCF_031430775.1 Sandarakinorhabdus sp.
GCGCTGATGATCGCGGGCTTCGGCCTTGTCGGCGCTGCCATGCGTCGGCGCAAGGCTGCACTGGCCTGATCGGGCACCGCTGACAAAAAGCGGGCCGCAGCAATATCCGCTGCGGCGCGCTTTTTTTACCGGGCGCGGCGACCCGCCTATCGCGGCCTCACTTGCCCAGAACGCGGTCCAGGAACCCCAGCCGCGTTTTCCAGACGTGCACGTCCAGCCCGGTGGCGGCATGGGTGGCGCCGGGATAGACCATCATTTCGAACGGGCGCCCGGCCTTTTGCAGGGTCGCCATCAGCGCGGTCGAATTTTCGAACACGACATTGTCGTCCGCCATGCCATGGATGAGCAGCAAGGGATCGGTGATGCCCAGCGCCCCGGCCAGCGCATCGGACCGCGTATAGGGCGCAGCGTCCAGCGCCGGGTTGCCGAGATACCGTTCGGTGTAAGCGGTATCGTACAAGCTCCAGCGCGTGACCGGCGCGCCGGAAATGCCCGCAGCGAACGCGCCGGGCGCGGACCCCAGCAGTTTCAGCACCATGTAACCGCCATAGGACCAGCCGGCGACGGCGACCTTGTCAGGCGCCGCCCAGCCTTGCGCCTTCACCCAGGCCAGCGCCCGCAGCTGGTCCGCCACTTCGGCGCTGCCCATGTGCCGGTACAACACATCCTCGAACGCCTTGCCGCGATTGTCCGATCCGCGATTGTCCATCATGAACACCGCCCAGCCATTGGCGACCAGATATTGTTCGATCGGCGCCGGCCAGGTGCGGCGGATATTATGGGCGCCCGGCCCGCCATAGACCATGAAATACACTTTGTGCGGCCCCGGCCCCTTCGGCAGCAGCAGCTTGTAATCCATGGCCTGGCCGTCATCGGCGATGATAGTGCCGAACTGCGGCACGACATGGCTGGACAGGTAGGGCGCATAGGGATGGCTGGCATCCAGCGCATTTTCGGCAATCCAGGCGAGGCGCTTGCCGCTGGTGTCGGCCAGCCAGGTCTGCGCCGGCTGCGACGGGGTCTGGCCATTGACCAGCGCGCGCGTGCCGGCCTTGTCCATCACCACTTCGTGCCAGCCGCCAGCCGGCGTCAGCCGCTTCGGCTTGCCGGGCCGGGCAATGCCGACGGCATAAAGATGCTTTTCAAGCGTGCCATCGGCAAAGCCGGTGAAGAACAGCTTGCCGGCCTTTTCATCGACACCGCGCAATTCGTCCACGACCCATTTGCCGCTTGTGACGGGTGTCAGCGTGCCGGCCCGCCAGTGATACAGATGGCGATAACCGGAGCGTTCCGACGCCCAGATCAGGCTGCCGTCCTTGAGCGGCGCCAAGCTGTCGTGCAGGTTCAGCCAGGTTTTTGCGGTCTCGCTCAGGATGACGCTGGCCTTGCCGGTCGCCGGGTCCACCGCCAGCAGATCAAGGCGCTTCTGGTCACGCGACAGGCGCTGGACATACAGAGTCTTGCCGTCGGCAGCCCAATCGACCCGCGCCAGATAAATGTCGGCATCGCCGCCAAGATCGACCGCGACCCGCCCCGAACCATCGGCGGCCATCACCCACAGGGACACCACCGCATTGCTGGTGCCGGCCGCCGGATAGCGCTGCGCATACAGCCGCGTGCCATCGGCGCCGATGGCGGCGCGCTGGACCACGCCAACGGGGCCGTCATCGACACGGGCGACGGCGATGCGGCTGTCGTCCGGCGCCCACCAATGGCCGTCGAAGCGTTTGAGTTCTTCCTGCGCGATGAATTCGGCCGCGCCCCAGCTGATGGTGTCCGCGTCCTCGCCGGCAACGCGGCGCTCAGTGCCAGAAGCAAGATCGAGCACATGCAGCGCCCGGTCGCGCACGAACGACACGAAGCCGCCCCTGGGACTGATGCGGGCGTCGGTTTCGGTAGCGGTAGTGCTGGTCAGGCGTTTCACATTGCCGTCCAGCCCGGCCAACCAGAGATCGCCATCGACCGGCACCAGCAGCGATTTTGCATCGGGCGCCCAGTCATAGCTGGCGATGCCCTTGACGTCGGCGATGCGCTTGCGTTCGCGGTTCATGCGCTCGGCCTCGGACAATGGCCCGCCGGCAAGCTTTTGCGAATCGACCAGCATTTTTGAACGCCCGGTGGCGGTATCGACCGCCCACAGGTCATATCGGTCCTTGTCGGTATCGCGGGCGCGCAGCACGGTGGCCCAGCGGCCATCGGGCGACAATTTGGCCTCACGCGGCCGCGCGCTGGCCAGCGACGGCGAGGCAAAGACGCGCTCCAGAGTCAATTCGGCTGGCGTCACTTCGGCTCCGTTTGCCATGGTTCCCGCCATCATCATCCCCATTGCCAGTGCCAAAACCCCGATCCGCATAACGCCCCTTATCTTGTCCTTCCCATGGGCTAGCGGGACCGGGGCAATGCGACAAGCCGGCAGTTGCCTTTCGTCTGCGGCCTTTCTTCTGCCGCACGGACAGTCTATGGCGCGGCGATGCAAATTCCCGGTCCAAATGACCCGACGGTGGTGCCGCGCAAGAACATGGCCCGCGCCGACGGCAAACGCAGCCTCATCGGGCTGTCCAAGGTGCAACTGCGCGCGGCGCTGATCGAAATCGGTGTGCCCGAAAAACAGGCCGGCATGCGGTCGGGGCAGGTGTGGCACTGGCTGTATCATCGCGGCGTCACGCAGATTGCCGCCATGGCCAACATCTCCAAGGACATGCGCGAACTGCTGGACCAGCATTTCGTTGTCGGCCGCCCCGAAGTGGTGACCGCACAGGTGTCGAGCGATGGCACCCGCAAATGGCTGCTGCGTTTCGACGACGGCGAGGAAGCCGAATGCGTGTTCATTCCCGATGCGTGGCGCGGCACGCTGTGTGTTTCGTCGCAGGTGGGCTGCACGCTCAATTGCCGGTTCTGTTTCACCGGCACCATGAAGCTGGTGCGCAACCTGACGGCGGCGGAAATCGTCGGCCAGGTCATGCTGGCCCGCGATGCGCTGGGCGAATGGCCGGGCGCAGCCCCGGTGGCCATCACGCGGCCAGCGGCCAGCGACGGCGCAGATGACGAAGACGAGGAGGAGGATTCGCCCTGGGTGCCCGGCGCGCACAATCCCGGCAGCAACTACACCTCCGAAGGGCGGATGCTGACCAACATCGTCATGATGGGCATGGGCGAGCCGCTGTACAATTTCGAAAACGTCCGCGACGCGCTGGCCATTGTCATGGACGGCGAAGGGCTGGGCCTGTCCAAGCGCCGCATCACGCTGTCCACATCCGGTGTCGTGCCGATGATGGCGCGGGCCGGCGCCGAAATCGGGGTCAATCTGGCGGTGTCGCTGCATGCCGTCACCAAGGAAATCCGCGACGAGATCGTGCCGATCAACAAGAAATACGGTATCGAGGAATTGTTGACGGCATGTTCGGAATATCCCGGCGCCAACAACGCCCGGCGCATCACGTTCGAATATGTCATGCTGGCCGGCAAGAACGACAGCGACCATGACGCGCATGAACTGGTGCGGCTGATCCGCAAATATCGCCTGCCGGCCAAGGTCAACCTCATCCCGTTCAACCCGTGGCCGGGCAGCATCTACGAATGTTCATCCGACGCGCGCATCCGGGCGTTTTCGGACATCATCTTCGAAGCCGGCATTTCGGCCCCGGTGCGGCGCCCGCGCGGGCGGGACATCATGGCGGCGTGCGGCCAGTTGAAATCGGCAAGCGAAAAGATCAGCCGGGCCGAGCTAGACAAGCGCGCGGCCGAAAAGGAAGAAAACTGGGTCTAGTCAAGGTGCTTCCCCCGCACGCGAACAGCGGCTATCAGTTGCACCCATGTTCTTGTTTGATCGCCTATTCACCAAGTTCATGCGCGAAGGCCAGCTGACGGTTATCGGTCCGTCCGGCAAGACGCGCGTCTATGGCCAGCCCTGCGCCGACAGGCCGGCGCTCACCATCCGTCTTGCCGATAATGCCACCTCGCGCGCCATCGCGCTGAACCCCGCGCTGGGCGCCGGTGAGGCCTTCATGGACGGGCGACTGACCATCGAACAAGGCGATATTCGCAGGCTGGTCGATCTCGTCACCCATAATCTGCGCTGGGAACGCGACAATCCGGTGCGCTTTGCGCTGTGGCGCCAGGCAAGCATCGCCGCCAAGTTCGACCAGATCAACTATGCGCGGCGGTCAAAACGCAACGTCGCCCATCACTACGACCTTGATGACCGGCTGTATGACCTGTTCCTCGATCCGCACCGGCAATACAGCTGCGCCTATTGGGACGAAGGCGTCACGACCCTTGAGGCGGCGCAAGAGGCCAAGCTGGCGCATATCGCCGCCAAGCTGGCCCTGAAGCCGGGGCAGCGCGTGCTTGATATCGGCTGCGGCTGGGGCGGGCTGGCGCGCTATATCCACAAGGTGTCGGGCGCCGAGGTGCTAGGCGTCACCTTGTCCGAGGAACAGCTGAAATACGCCCGCGCCGAGACGCAGCGGCAGGGATTGTCGGACAAGGTCAAATTCGAGCTGATCGATTATCGCAGCCTGTCGGGGCAGTTCGACCGCATTGTGTCCGTCGGCATGTTCGAACATGTCGGCCTGCCGCATTACCGGCAATTCTTCGACAAGGTCGAAAGCCTGCTCAAGACAGATGGCGTGGCCCTGCTGCACACCATCGCCCGCGCCGACGGGCCGGGCGCCACCGACCCCTGGACGGCGAAGTACATTTTTCCCGGCGGCTATTCCCCCGCCCTGTCGCAGATCGTGCCGGCAATCGAGCGCAGCTGGATGTGGATCACCGATATCGAGGTGCTGCGCCTGCATTATGCCAAGACCATTCGCTGCTGGTATGATCGCTGCGCGGCGCAAGAGGCGGACATCACCGCGCTGTATGATGCGCGTTTTTTCCGCATGTGGATGTTCTACCTGGCGGCGGCGGAATGCGCCTTCAACAATGATGGGCATATGAATGTGCAGGTGCAGATGACCAAGCGGCGCGATGCACTGCCGCTGACCCGCAATTACATCCATGCGGCGGAGCAGCAATTCAGGGGGGCTTGATGGGCATTTCGCGCCGGGCCGTGCTGGCGGGAGCAGCGGCCGCATCCGCAGCAGCATCCGGCATGCCGGCGGCGGCACTGACGGGTCCGTCGTGGGACAGCATCGTGGTCGGCGCCGGCGTGTTCGGTGCCTGGACCGCAGAGCAACTCAGGCGAGCCGGGCAGAAGGTACTGCTGGTCGATGCCTGGGGGCCGGCCCATGCCCGCGCCTCGTCGGGCGGCGAAAGCCGCATGACGCGCAGCGACTACGGCGCCGACGACATCTACACCCGCATGGCCCATGCCTCATTGGGGCAATGGCAGGCGCTGTCGGCACGCGCGGGCCTGCCGATCCTGAACCCTTGCGGCGTGCTGTTCCTGTTCCAGAACGACGAAGCCTATGCGCGGGACAGTATTGCCGTGCACCGCCGGCTTGGCCTGCCGCTGGCGCAACTGGACCGGGCCGGCTTGCAGGCGCGCTGGCCGCAGATCGACATTGCGGACATCGCCTTTGGCCTGCACGAGACCGGCTTTGGCGCGCTGATGGCCCGGCGCGCAGTGCAGACGCTGGTCGAAGATTTCGTGCGGGGCGGCGGCGAATATCGCACCGCCGCTATCCGTCCGCCCGGCGATGGCGCGCGGCTCGACACGCTGACCACCATGGCCGGCGAAACCCTCAGCGCACGCCAGTTCGTGTTTGCCGCCGGGCCTTGGCTGCCCAAATTGCTGCCCGGCCTGCTGGGACCGCGCATCTTCCCGACACGCCAGGAGGTTTTCTTTTTCCGCACCCCCGCCGGTAACGACAGCTTCGGCGCGGCGAGGCTGCCCGGCTGGGCCGACTGGAATGGCGGCGATATCGTCTATGGCTTCCCCGATCTGGAATCGCGGGGCTTCAAGATCGCGCAGGATGCGCACGGCCCGGCGATGGACCCCGATACCGGCGACCGCATCGTGTCGGCACAGGGCCTGGAATTTGCGCGGCGATACATGGCGCGGCGCTTTCCGGCGATGGCGGACGCGCCCCTGTCGGAGGCCCGCGTCTGCCAATATGAAAACAGCGCCAATGGCGATTTCCTGATCGACCGGCACCCGCAATGGGCAAACTGCGTGATGGTCGGCGGCGGATCGGGCCATGGCTTCAAGCACGGACCGGAAGTGGGCCGCATGGCGGCAGCGCTGCTGAGTGACGCAGCGGCCCGGCCCGAACCGCGCTTCAGCCTGGCCGCCAAGGGTGTCGTGCAGGCACGCGCTGTGCATTGACGGCGGGCGCGCGGCGGCTAGTCTGCGCCGCACATCTGATTGGAGACATAATGATCCGCCCTGCCCTTATGCTGGCGCTAGCGCTTGCTGCCCCTGCCCTGTCCCAAACTGCCGACAAGCCCAAGCTGGAAGCCGAAGCCGCCGTTGCCGCTCCCAACCGCAGCGTCACCAAGCACAGCGGCACCTTTGGCGGCCAGAAAATCATCTACACCGCCATCACTGGGGAGACCTATCTCAAGGACAAGGACGGCAAGCCCGGCGCGGCGATCTTCGCGACCACCTATCTCAAGGATGGCGCGGAGTCCGCCCGCCCGGTGTTCTTCATCTTCAACGGCGGGCCGGGGTCTGGCTCGCTGTGGCTGCACATGGGCGCATTCGGGCCGAAGCGGGTGAACATCCCCAACGCCAAGGACGACGGCGCGCCGCCCTATCCGATCACCGAAAACCCCGAATCGCTGCTCGATGTCGCCGATCTGGTGTTCATCGACCCCGTTGGCACCGGCTTTTCTCGCGCGCTCGGCAAGACCGATCCCAAAGTCTATTGGGGTGTCACTGCCGATGCAAAATCCGTGGCGCAGTTCATCCGGCTGTGGCTGGGCGAACATGGCCGCTGGAACGCGCCCAAGTTCCTTGGCGGCGAAAGCTATGGCACCACCCGCTCGGCCGCCGTGGCGCATGAACTGACCAAGGGCTTCAACGATGTCGCGCTCAACGGCGTCATCCTGATTTCGACCATCCTGGATTTCGGCCTTGAGGCCGATACGCAGGGCAACGAAATGCAGTATATGGGCACGCTGCCATCGATGGCGGCGGCGGCCTGGTATCACGGCAAGATCACGCCCAAGCCCGCCGCGCTGGAGCCGTTCCTGAATGATGCCCGCGCCTTTGCCAGCGGGCCATACGTGACTGCGCTGATGAAGGGCAACAGTCTGGGCGCCGAGGAACGTGCCGCTGTCCGGGCGCAGCTTGCGCGCTTTACCGGCCTGTCCGAAGCCTTTCTGGACCGCGCCAACCTGCGCGTGTCGCCGGACCGGTTCTACAAGGAATTGCTGCGCGATCGGGGACTGACGGTCGGCCGGCTCGATGCGCGCTACACCGGCAGCGATTATGACAATGCCGGCGAAGGGGCCGACAATGACCCCAGTTTCTATGGCATCGATGCGTCATACCCAGCCGCGATGAACGCCTATGCGCGCGGCGAACTGGGCTACAAGACCGACCTGGATTACATATCGATCGGCGGCGTGTCGGATTGGGACTGGCGGCTGGGCAATGGCCGCGACGCCTATATGAACGTCGCGCCTTACCTGTCGCAGGCGCTGCGCGAAAACAGCGCCATGAAGATCTTTGTCGGCCAGGGCTATTATGATTTTGCCACGCCGTTCTATTTTGCCGAATACAGCCTGAACCGCCCCGGCTTTCCGGCTGGCCGCGTCGAGTTCAGTTACTATGACAGCGGCCACATGATGTATGTCCGCGATGCCGATCGCAGCAAATTGTCGGCTGACATACGGGCCTTCATCCGCCGCCAGAAATAGGCCTTGATGGCGCAGGGAGGCCCCGGCCTGCCTGCGCCATGAAGTTCAGGAATTGCGCATCGCACGAAGCCTGTCGCTCAGCCGGTCGAGCCGGGCAAAGACCAGTGCCTCGTTGCGGTCCGAAATGCGGCCGCCGCGTGTGCGCAATGATCGGTCATAGCGGCGAATGTTGGTCAGTTCGCGCCGCGCCCAGCGGCCTTCGCTGCGCGTGAAATTGCCCTGTGCCAAGCCGCGATCGATACGCTCGCCGATGCGGTTCAGACGGGACTGGACGGTGCGATCAGCGCCCCAGTTCTGGCCGCCCCAGTTGTTGCCACCATTGCCATTGTTGTCGGGAATCCAGCCACCGCGATCATCATAGCGGCCGCGTACCGTCCCGGCATACCAGTTGCCGCGCTGATCGAAATAGCCCGGCTCCGCATCACGGACCCAGTTGCCATTGCCGTCGCGCCGACCGCTCAGGTCGCCAGCGATCCAGCGGCCCCGATCATCGTAACGGCCCAGAGTCTGGCCCGGCACCCAGCGGCCATTTTCATAGTGGCCGGGCACCATGGCATCGCGCCTGTCACGGTCGCCCATGTCGTTGTTGCGGCGATCTTCGTCCTGCTGGCGCGCGGTGCGGTCCTCGGAAATCCAGTTGCCGCGCCCGTCATAATAGCCGCGCGTGGTGACGGTGTGCCAGCGCCCGTCGCGGTCATAATAGCCCGGCTGGGCGTCTGCGACCCAGATGCCATTGGCATCGCGGCGGCCGGCGGACGCGCCGGCAATCCAGCGGCCGTCACGATCATAGCTGCCGCTGGTTTCACCGGCGATCCAGCGCCCGTTCGACCAGTAGCCGCTGGAGACACCGGTGCGATACTGGTTGTCGGCATCATAATAGCCGTTGGCAGATGCCGGCACCCATTGGCCGTTGCGGTCGCGATAGCCGTTCTGGTCATTGTCGCCGCTGGTCTGCACCCAGCGATTGTTGCCATCATAATAGCCGCGCGGCGCGCCCTCGACCCAGTTGCTGTCGCGGTCATAATAGCCGCTGGCTTGATCGGCGCGCACATTGGTGGCGTGCCAGACCCCGGCCTTGTCATAAAAGCCCAGCGCCCGGGCGCAGCTGCCATCGCCGCGGGCGATCTGGTTGCCAAGCACGCCGCCGCCGGCCGCGCCGATCACGGTGCCCAGGGTGCGATCACCGCGCCCGGCAATGACATTGCCCAGCACGGCGCCGATGCCGGCACCTGCGACTGTGGCAACGATGCGGTTGGTGCGGTGCTGTTCGCAGTTCTGCCGCGCGGGCTGTGCGGCCGCAAATGTCGGCAGGGCGGCAGACAGCAACGCTGCTGTCAGGAAAAATGGGCGCATGAAATTGGTCCTTGGTTGAATCGCGTGCGATTGAGACGCACCGCGAGGCCCAAGGTTCCGCCGGCCGTGCCGGATCAGGCCGGATAGCGCCGCGCCATCTCGTCCAATGATGCCGACACCAGCGCCGTCAACACGGCCATGTCCACATCGGCCAAGCGTTTCAGATACAAGCAGGACACGCCGGTGGTATGCGGGCCGAGCCGGGCCAGCAGATCGGCGTGGCCGGGAAATCCGTCCGTCACGTAAAGCACCAGCGCCGCCTTGCGCGGCGAAAAGCCGATGCGCGGCCAGGTGCCGGTCTTGGTGGGGTAGGCGCCAAAGCCGATGATGCTGGCACCCCACAGCACGGGCTGCTCACCGGAAAGGCCGGCCAACAGGGCCGCCAATGCCTCGCCGTCCGCCCGTCGCGCGGGCGGCGACACGGCGGCGAGCCAGGCGGCAACGTCCGTTTTCATGGGCATTGTCTTGGCCGCAGCAGCCATGCTTCCCCCCAACCTGCTTGCATGGCCAGAAATTACCACTTACTCGCCCGCCGTCAAAGCGAGGGCGAGATGAGCGAATCGATCAAGCGGGTTGTGCTGGCCTATTCCGGCGGCCTGGACACCAGTGTCATCCTGAAGTGGCTGCAACAAACCTATGGCTGCGAGGTGGTGACGTTCACCGCCGACCTCGGCCAGGGCGAGGAGCTGGAGCCGGCGCGGGCCAAGGCGGTGATGATGGGCGTCAAGCCCGAGCATATCTTCATCGAGGACCTGCGCGAGGAATTCGTGCGGGATTATGTTTTCCCGATGATGCGCGCCAATGCGCTATACGAGGGGCAATATCTGCTCGGCACCTCCATCGCCCGCCCGCTGATTGCCAAGAAGCAGATCGAGATCGCCCGCGCCGTCGGTGCCGATGCCGTCAGCCACGGCGCCACCGGCAAGGGCAATGACCAGGTGCGCTTCGAGCTGGGCTATTATGCGCTGGCGCCCGATATCCGCATCATCGCGCCGTGGCGCGAATGGGACCTGACCAGCCGCGAGGCACTGATCGCCTTTGCCGAAAGCCACCAGATCCCGGTCGCCAAGGACAAGCGCGGCGAAAGCCCGTTCTCCACCGACGCCAACCTGTTGCACACCTCCAGCGAGGGCAAGGTGCTGGAGGACCCGTGGGAAGAAGTGCCGGACTATGTCTACAGCCGCACCGACAACCCCGAAACCGCGCCCGATGTGCCGGAATACATCACTGTCGATTTCGAGCGCGGCGATGCGGTTGCCGTGAACGGCGAGGGCCTGTCACCGGCATCGCTGCTGGCGCGGCTCAACGACCTTGGCAAGCTGCACGGCATCGGCCGGCTAGATCTGGTCGAAAACCGTTTCGTCGGCATGAAATCACGCGGCATGTACGAAACGCCGGGCGGCACCATCCTGCATCTGGCGCACCGCGGCATCGAACAGATCACGCTGGACCGGGGTGCGGCGCATCTCAAGGACGAGCTGGCGGTCAAATATGCCGGGCTGCTGTACAACGGCTTCTGGTTCTCGCCGGAACGCGAGATGCTGCAAGCGGCCATCGACCACAGCCAGACCAAGGTGTCCGGCACGGTGCGGCTCAAGCTCTACAAGGGCAGCGTCAGCGTTGTCGGCCGCAAATCGCCCAATTCGCTGTATTCCGCAGGCATCGTCACCTTCGAGGACGACGCCGGCGCCTATGACCAGCGCGACGCTGCCGGCTTCATCAAGCTGAATGCCTTGCGCCTGCGCCTGCTCGGGCGGCGCGAAGGTTACTGATCCCTCTCCCGCTTGCGGGAGAGAGTTTCACCAAGGCAGTGTCTTGCCCGTATAATCCAGATAATGATGTCCTCCGCCGGTCGCACCGGCAATGACATCAGCCAGCCCGGCCACCGATGTTGCGACATCGATGTCGGCGCCGTCACCGCCCATATCGGTCTTGACCCAGCCGGGATGCAGGCTGAGCACGGTCACGGGCCGCGCGGCCACATCCTGCACGGCAAAGCCGCGCGTCAGGCTGTTCAGCGCGGCCTTTGAGGCGCTGTAGAGTTCGGCATGGGCATGGCCGCGCAGCGCGATGGAGCCAAGGATCGAGCTCATGAAGCCGATGCTGCCGCCATCCTTGACCAGCGGCAGCAACACCCGCGCGGCGCGGATGGGCGCGATGGCATTGGTCCACATCAGCGCCGAAACCTCGTCGGGCGTCGCCTTGGTCGCCAAGGCATGGCGCGGTCCGGTGACGCCGGCGTTGAGCAGCACATGGTCGAACTGGCGGCCCGCGAGTGATGCTGCCAGCGCGGTGACAGCCGATGTGTCATCCATGTCGAGCACATGCACAACAGCGCCGCTGGCATCGAGTTCGGGCGCATCGCCGCGCCGCGTTGCCACCACGTCCCAGCCGCGTCCGAGCAATTCCCGCGTCAGGCCAAGGCCAAGCCCGCGCGAGGCGCCGATGATGATGGCTGATGGCATGATGTTTCTCCGATCAAAGATTGAAGCTCTGCTTGATCCCGTCGATGACAAACTGCGCCGCAAGTGCCGCCAGCACAACACCCAAAAGCCGGGTCAGCGCGCCTTCGAACTTGGCGCCCATCACCTTCATCAATGGCCCTGCCGCCATCAGGCACAGCAGCGTCAGCAGCAGCACGGCGGCCAGCGCGCCCAGCACGACGCCTTCCTCCGCCAGCGTGTCGGTGCGGGCGCTGAGCAGCATGACCGCTGCGATGGAGCCAGGGCCGGCCAGCATCGGGATCGCCATCGGAAAGACGGAGATATCCTCCTCCTCCAGCGGCTTGTCGGCAGCGGCGGCGGCGGATTTCACCCCTTCGGCGCGGGTTTCGCGGCGCTGCGTGCGCTTTTCGAACACCATGTCGATGGCGATGACGAACACCATGATGCCGCCGGCAATCTTGAAGGCCGGCAAGGTGATGCCCAGCGCCGACAGGAACGCTTCACCACCCAACGCAAAGGCTACCAGCACGGCGCCGGCAATCAGGCTGGATTTGATGGCCATGTCACGGCGGTGCCGCGCCGTGGTGCCGGCGGTCAGCGAGGAAAAAATCGGCACGCAGCCCGGCGGATCGATGACCACGAAAAGCGTCACGAACGCCGAAATGAACAGCGAAATCAGCGGGCCATTCATGATGCCGCCCGCGACATTGCCGCTTTCAGCGTATTGGCCAGCAAGCAGGCGATGGTCATCGGGCCGACGCCGCCCGGCACCGGCGTGATCCAGCCGGCACGGGGCAGCACCTCGGCAAAATCGACATCGCCGACCAGCCGCGTCTTGCCGTCCGGCAGCGCGATGCGGTTCATGCCGACGTCGATGACACAGGCGCCGGGCTTGACCCAGTCGCCCTTGACCAACAGCGGCACGCCGACGGCGGCCACGATGATATCGGCACGGCGGCAATGGCCGGCCAGATCGGCGGTGCGGCTGTGGGCGATGGTGACCGTCGCGCTTTCGCGCAGCAACAACGCCGCCATCGGTTTTCCGACGATATTGGAGCGCCCGATGACGACGGCTTCCTTGCCGCTGATGTCGCCAAGCGCCTCGCGGATCATCATCAGGCAGCCCGACGGCGTGCACGGCACCAGCGCATCCAGGCCCGTCGCCAGCCGGCCAGCGTTGACCGGGTGAAAGCCATCGACATCCTTGGCCGGATCGATGGCGGCGATGACGCGGTCGCTGTCGATGTGCCGCGGCAGCGGCATCTGCACCAATATGCCATCGACGGCCGGATCGGCATTCAGTGCGGCGACCAGCGCCAGCAGGTCCGCTTGCGCCGTGTCGGCCGGCAGCTTGTATTCGCCGGCGATGATACCGGCCTCGCGGCAGGCCTTGCCCTTGGCGCCGACATACACCGCGCTGGCCGGGTCATCGCCCACCAGCACCACGGTCAGCCCCGGTGCGCGGCCATGCGCGGCTGCGAACGCCGCCACGCCGATGGCCACTTCGGCCCGCAAGGCAGCGGCGCGGGCCTTGCCGTCAATCAGGATTGCCGTCACGCGTCAGCTCAACAGGCCGGTGTCGATCAGCACGGCGGGCAGCAGCCGCTGCACACCCACCAGCAGCAGCCACAGCACCGCCGGCGACAGATCGATACCGCCCATGTCGGGCAGTATGCGCCGGATCGGCCGCACCATAGGGTCATAGACGCGGTCAAGGCCGGTCAGCACGGCGCGGACAAAGCCGTTGTGCGTGTTGACGACATTGAACGCCACCAGCCAGGACATGACAGCCCAGATCACCAGCCCCCAGATCAACAATTGGGTCAGCATGATCACAAGATCAACGACGGCGACAAGGGTATTGCTCATGGCGCAGGCTTTAGCGTCATGTGGCGGGCCGGGCAATGCGGCGCATCCGCTTTGGTGCGCGCGCACCGCCACTGGCAAAACACCCTGTCCTACAGGGCGCCAGCGTGCGACATTCGCATCGCTCTTTCTCATCGGCGGACCGATATCACAGTGTTTGATTCCAGCATGTTGCCGTGCGCGAAGCTCATGAAACCGTCAACTTCGTCTACTTCCAGATGCGCCCCCTCTGGACCCGCCCCGCCAGCCATCGCATCATGCGGCGGGGAGATTGTCATGGCACATGCATTCACAAATCTGGCGGAACTGACGGCGCACCACGCCGCGGCGGCGCCGGACAAGGCCGCGATCCGCGTCGATGGCGACACGATCAGCTTTGCCGCGCTGCATGACCGGGTGTTGCGCACCGCCGCGGCGCTGCGGGCGCAGGGCGTCGCGCCCGGTGACCGCATCGGCTGGCTGGGCCTCAACCATCCCGATTACATCACGGTGATGTGCGCCTGTTTCCGGTTGGGCGCCGTGCTGGTCGCCATCAATGCCCGGCTGGTGGCGCGCGAAATCGCCTTCATCCTCCAGGACGCCGGCATCGACTTGCTTGTGTCCGAATCCGCGTTCCTGCCCGTCGTGGAGGGCGCCCGCACCACCACCGGCGCCAAGACCGTCGTGCTGCTCGATGCACCGTTCGAAGGCCGGGCCATGTTCGCCGACTGGGTCGCCGGCCATGCCCCCGATGCTGCCATGCCGGCCATCACCCCGGACGATATCGCGCTGCAACTGTACACCAGCGGCACCACAGGCTTTCCCAAGGGCGCGCTGCTCAGCCACCGGCAATTGCTCGGCACCATCGAAAAAGGCCGGCTGACCGGGGAAGATTGGGGCCGCTGGGACGGGGACGATGTGGCGCTGGTTGCCATGCCGCTGTTCCATATCGGCGGCACCGGCTGGGCGCTGCACGCGCTTGAGGCCGGCGCCGCCATGGTTATCCTGCCGCGCCCCGACATTGCCGGCATCGTCGAAGCTGTTGCGCGCCATGGCATCACCCGCATGTTCGCCGTGCCCGCCGTGCTGCTCGCCATCTGCCAGCATCTGGAAACCGCGTCCGCCGACCTCACGGCCATGACCGAAATGTATTACGGCGCCTCCCCCATCCCGCTGGATGTGCTGCGCCGGTCGATGGCGGCGTTTCCCAATGCCGGCTTCATCCAATGCTACGGCGCCACCGAAACCTGCGGCACGGTCGTCTATCTGCCGCCCTATGATCATGACGTCGCCGGCACCCCCCGCATGCGCGGCTGCGGCAAGCCGTTTCCGGGCAACGAAGTCAAGATCATCGGCGCCGATGGCCAGGCTCTGCCGCCCGGCGAAGTGGGCGAGATCTGTATCCGTTCGGTCAGCGTCATGACCGGCTATCACGGCACCCCCGCCGCCACCGCCACGGCCGTGCAGGACGGCTGGTATCGCAGCGGCGACGCCGGATATCTGGACGTGGACGGATATCTGTACATCCACGACCGGGTGAAGGACATGATCGTGTCCGGCGGCGAGAACATCTACCCCGCCGAGGTCGAAAACGCCCTCCACGAACACCCGGCAGTGGCCGACTGCGCCGTCATCGGCGTGCCGGACGACAAATGGGGGGAGGCGGTCAAAGCCATCGTCGTCGCCCGCACGCCAGTCACCGCAGAGGCCCTCATCGCCTTCGCCCGGGAACGCATCGCGGGATATAAAGTGCCCAGATCAGTGGACTTCATTGACGCGCTGCCGAGGAACCCCAGCGGCAAGATTTTGAAGAAGGATTTGCGGGAGCCGTATTGGGCGGGGCGAGAGCGGCAGGTGGGGTAAGCGGCAGAAATTGGCCCGGGAACCGACTGTCCGATCCTGGGCGCGATACAAGGTAAAGCTGACCTGACGCGAGCGCTATGCGACTGCCGCCGCCTCGCGAAAGGATATCAGTCGGCGGCCATCTTCGTCCCACAAGGTGAGTGCCAGCGGCCGGATCATCTGCGCGAACGTGAAGCGGTTGAGATGTCGCAGGTCGGGATAGGCGTTGAGCACCTCTTGCAGGCGATAGAACGGGATACGGCTGGCGAGATGGTGGACGTGATGTACGCCGATATTGGCGGTGAACCAGCGCAGCGGTTGCGGCAAGTCGAGATGGGTGCTGCCGTACAAGGCGGCATCGTGGAACGACCAGGCCTTAGCCTCGTCCCAATGCGCCGTTTCGAACTGATGCTGGATGTAGAAGAGGTAGACACCGGTCGATGCCGCGATCAGCAGGGTGGGGATCACGACCAACAGGGTCGGGCCCCATCCAACCAGGAGTATCAACCCGCCCATCATAGCAGCTATCGCCAGATTGGTGGCGATGGCGCTGACCCAATATTGCACCCCGGCCCGCATTAACCCGATCGGCAAGCGGTGCCGTATCAAAAATAAATAAGCAGGGCCAATCCCCAGCAGCACCGCCGGGTGGCGATACAGCCGATAGCCCAGTCGCCCAAGCCTGCTGCGGGACTGAAACTCCCTCACCGTCAGCGTGTCGATATCGCCATAGCCTCGGGCATCGAGATTGCCGGTGCTGGCATGATGCAGCGTGTGCGAGCGCCGCCAGCAATCATACGGCGTAAAGGTCAACACGCCCAGCGCGCGGCCAATCCAGTCATTGCCGGAGCGTTTGGAAAGAAACGCGTCATGCCCGCAATCATGCTGGATGATGAAGATGCGCAGCAACAGCAACCCCGCCAGCGGCGCAAGCGCAAGCGCGATCAGATAGCCTGCGTTGATGGCGGCCAGCATTGCTGACACGACACCGAAAAACGGGACAAGCGTGATCGCCAATTCCCAGATGCTGCGGACGGTGTGAGGCCGGGAAAACGGCTTGAGCTGCGAAACCAGCTTGCGCGGCACCAATGCAGGGAGGCCAGTGGCAGGAACAGGTCCTTGATATGGCATTTCGGTATTCGCAAAATCCATGAATTCCATCTTTTATCCAAAAGCTTCCGGCACTGCGGTTCTTACATTAGGGCGCAAAGATTACAATCGAGATGTGGCGCAGAAAACTGCCCATACAATGGGCAAAAATGGTCATTTATGCACGCCCAACCTCGGGTCAGGACCTATTGAAGCCGGGCCTGTCCGGACCGAGCCCATGTCTGCTTTGGGGCTTATGGCCCGGTCGCCCGAACGTCCGTTTTGCGGGCCCATCGCAGCCCCCAATCGCAGCCTGACAACAAAAGTGGG
>NZ_JANPCD010000035.1:0-12333 GCF_031430775.1 Sandarakinorhabdus sp.
CGCCGCTGGTCGGAACGCACGCCGGTGATGGAGCTGCTCCACAAATTCCCGCATGATTACAAGCTGCTGTTCGTCGGTGATGCGTCGATGAGCCCCTATGAAATCAACTATCCGGGCGGCAGTGTCGAACATTGGAACGAGGAAGCCGGCGATGTCTGGCTGGGACGGATGCTGGACATTTATCATGCGTCTGCGTGGCTGAACCCGATCCCGGAAAAACATTGGGCCAACAGCCAGTCGATCCAGATGATCAAGACGGTGATGAACGACCGCATGTATCCGCTGAGCATCGAGGGGCTTGATCGGGCGATGCGGGAGTTGACACGCCGGCACTGAGTGGGCGGGACCGTTCGCTGGTCCCGCCCCTGCCCCTTACCGCCCGGCTTTTTCGTCCGCAGCCAGCTTTTTCGCCTTTTCACCGACATAGCCGCGCACGGCTTCGAGCTGTTCCTTGGTGAACCAGGCGCTGAAGGCGACCATGCCATTGGCCTTGAGCGCGCCGCCATGGACGATGTCTTCCCATGCCTGTTTGTCGGCGAGCACGGCCGAGCGCCGCAGATCGGGCAGCAGGCCCGAAGCGCGCGCTGCCGAACTGTGGCACAGGGCGCAATTGCCCTCGTAGATTTCGGCGCCGGTGGCGATCTGCTGCTCGGTGAATGTCTCTGATGGTGGGTTGGCCGCTGCATACACAGCCTTGGGCACCGGCGGCAGCTTGGCGGTGCCGCCTATCCTGAACACCAGCAGCCGGCCATTTTGCGCCGGCGCCCGCTCGTCAAAGGCCGCTGTCAGTGGATAGGCGCCGCCATAGCCGGCCATCACCGCCACATATTGGGTCTTGCCGACTGTGTAGCTCACCGGGCCAGCGATGACGCCGGTCTGGGCCGAAAATTTCCACAGGTTCTTGCCAGTGCTGGCATCGAACGCCTGGAAGGTGCCGCCGCCATTGCCCTGGAACACCAGATTGCCGGCAGTTGCCAGCGCGCCGCCGTTCCATGGCCCTTCGTACTGGGCGCGCCACACTTCCTTCTGGGCCACCGGGTCCCACGCCAGCAGCGCGCCCTTGAGGCTGGCTTTCAGCGCCTTGAAGGCCGCGGCATCGGTGGGCGGTGCGTTGATGACGGTGTTGACGCCGATGTTCCAGGCGCCGGGCTTGAAGCCATAGGTCTTGTCGGTCTGGTAGAAGAACGGCACTTCCTGTGACGGCAGATAGACAAGGCCCGTGCGCGGGCTGAAGGCCATCGGGTGCCAGTTATGCGCCCCCAGTGCCGATGGCATCATCAGGAAGCCATCCTTGAGATAGCGTGATTCCGGCACCTCGATCGGGCGCCCTGTGGCCATGTCGACGCCCTTGGTCCAGGTTTGCGGCACAAAGCCCTTGGCCGAAATGAGTTTTCCGGTTTCACGGTCGATGACATAGAAAAAGCCGTTCTTGGGCGCCTGCATCAGCACCTTGCGCGGCTTGCCCTCGATCATCAGCGTCGACAGGATGATCGGCTGCGTTTGCGTGAAATCCCAAGTTTCGCCGGGCGTACCCTGATAATGCCAGCGGTATTTGCCGGTTTCGGGATCGAGCGCCACGACCGACGACAGGAACAGATTGTCGCCCTTGCCGGCGCTGCGGATCTGGTGGTTCCACGGCGAGCCATTGCCGACGCCGATGAACAATTGGTCGAGTTCCTGGTCATAGACAATGGCGTCCCAGACCGTGCCGCCGCCGCCGGCCTTCCAGTAATCACCGCTCCAACTGTCGCCGGCCTTGGTCTTGAGCACGTCATCCGACGCCTCGCCATCAGGCCCGGCTGCAGGGTCGCCGGGGACGGTGTAGAACCGCCATTTCTTCTTGCCGGTCATCGCGTCATAGGCGGTGACATAGCCGCGCACGCCCAGTTCGGCGCCGCCATTGCCGATCAGCACCATACCCTTGACCACGCGCGGGGCGCCGGTGATCGTATAGGGCTTGGACTGGTCGACGGTGACGGTGGACCATTTCACCTTGCCGGTGGCGGCATCCAGCGCAATCAGCCGTCCATCCAGCGCGCCGACGAACACCATGCCGCCCCATGCCGCGACGCCGCGATTGACGACATCGCAGCAGGCGCTGTGGCCGCGCGCCTTGTCCACCTGCGGATCGAACCGCCATTTCACCCGGCCGGTGGCGGCATCCAGCGCCACCACCTTGGACCAGGCCGTCGTCGTGTACATGGTGCCGTCGATGATCAGCGGCGTCGCTTCCTGGCCGCGATTGGTATCGAGATCGGTGTACCAGGCGAGGCCCAGCCCAGCGACATTGCCGCTGTTGATGGCGGTCAGATCGGCAAAACGCTGTTCGGAATAGCTGCCGCCGTGGGTCATCCAGTTGCCAGGTTCATTGCGGGCGCCGATGAGCCGCGCCGCATCGATATTCGCGGCCTTTGGCCCTGCCGCATCCAGCACCACCGGTGCCGCCATCAAGGCCAGCACGCTCGCACCCAGCAAAAGCCGCATCATCCACTCCCCGGTGATCGGCCCGATTCAGAGCCGTTATGGAGCGGAGACTAACCCGAAGCGCGGGCGCCGCAAACCTGTGAATGAATAGGGGCTATCAGGCCGCAGCAGCTGGCAACGGCAGCGATTGCACCCAGGCATTGAACAGCACCACCAGCCCGGCGACCATCATCAGCCCGGCCTTGACCCGGTTGGACCCCGGTTGGCGGATCAGCCAGATGCCGCCGACGATCAGCGACAGCCCGGCGGCCAGCATCAAGCCCAACAGAAACGAAGGACCGGTGCTCATGCCAGCAACGTGCGGCTGACGGCCTGTGCCCAGACAGCGCGGCGCGCAGCTCTGGCGGCGCTATCGCTGGTTGGCAGGAACGTGCGGTCGGCCGCAGCCATTTGTGCGGCGGCGCTGGCGAGATCGGCGAACAGCCCGGCGCCGACACCGGCCAGCATGGCGGCGCCCATCGCCGTGGTTTCAATGACGCGCGGGCGTTCCACCGGCACGCCAAGGCTATCGGACAGGTCCTGGCACAGCCAGTCATTGGCGACCATGCCGCCATCGACGCGCAGCTTTGCCGCCGGCACACCGTCGGCCGCCAGCGCCTCTACCAGATCAGCCGTCTGCTGGCCCATGGCTTCAAGGGTGGCGCGCACCAGATGGGCGCGGGTAGTGCCGCCGGAAATGCCGCAGATCAGCCCGCGCGCTTCGGGCTGCCAATGCGGCGCGCCCATGCCGGCCAGCGCGGGCACGAACGTCACGCCGCCGCTATCGGGCACCGACGCGGCCAATGCCTCGGTTTCGGCGCTGGACGCGATCAGCCCCAGCCCGTCGCGCAGCCATTGCACGGCAGCGCCGGCAGTGAAGATCGCGCCTTCGAGCGCATAAGCCGGCTTGCCGTCCAGCCGCCATGCCACGGTGGACAGCAGGCGGTTGGTCGAAACCGGCGCTGCCGGCCCGGCATGGGCCAGCAGGAAACAGCCGGTGCCATAAGTGGCCTTGAGCTGGCCGGGCAGCAGGCAGCCCTGCCCGATGGCGGCGGCCTGCTGGTCACCGGCGGCGCCGGTGATGGCGACACTGCCGCCGAGCAGAGCGGTCGTGGCAAGCGGCCCGGCGCAATCGACGATTTCGGGCAGGATGGCGCGCGGCACGCCGATCAGCGCCATCATGTCATCGTCCCACGCGCATGTGGCCAGATCCATCAGCAGCGTGCGCGAGGCATTGGTGGCATCGGTGACATGGGCGGCGCCGTTGGACAGTTTCCAGATCAGCCAGCATTCGACAGTGCCGACCAGAAGCCGCCCGGCCATTTGCGCAGCGGCGACCAGAGGCCAGTTTTCCAGCGCCCAGCGGATCTTGGTGCCGGAAAAATACGGGTCGAGCAGCAGCCCGGTCTTGGCCTGCACGGCAGGTTCATGCGCCTTGATGGCCGCACACATGTCGGCGGTGCGCCGGTCCTGCCAGACGATGGCATTTGACAGCGGCTCGCCGGTTTCGCGGTCCCAGAACACGATGGTTTCGCGCTGGTTGGTGATGCCGATACAGGCGATGCGCTGCGCGCCCACCGTGTCGGCCACCTCAAGCAGGCAATCGCGGCTGAAGCGCCAGATTTCGCCCGCGTCATGCTCCACCCAGCCGCTGGCGGGGTAATGCTGTGTCAGCGGCCGGCCGGCGCTGGCGATGATGTCACCGCCTGTCGAAAAGGCGATGGCCCTGGTGGAAGTGGTGCCGGCGTCCAGCACGAGAATGAGGTCATTTGTCATACCGTCTTTCCTAGGCTGACTATTGGCACTAGTTAAGCCCTGCCCTGCCCTAATTTTGCGTGATTTGGCCTTGTCCGACCCCATCCTTCACGACCTGTTGATCATCGGTGCCGGCATCAACGGCGCCGGAATTGCGCGTGATGCTGCCGGGCGCGGGTTGAAGGTGGCCATATTGGATGCCGGCGATTTCGGCGGTGCCACGTCATCGGCGTCCACCAAGCTCATCCATGGCGGGCTGCGCTATCTCGAATTCTATGCCTTCGGGCTGGTCCGCAAGGCATTGGCGGAGCGCGAGGTCCTGCTGGATATCGCGCCGCACATCACCTGGCCGCAGGGGTTTGTGCTGCCGCACGCCGCCGGCATGCGCCCGGAATGGATGCTGCGGCTGGGCACGTTTCTGTATGACCATCTGGCGCGGCGCGATGTCGTGCCGGGGTCGGCGCATATCGACTTGCGCAGCGAACGTGCCGGCCGCGCGCTCAAGCCGGATTATCGCAGCGCCTTTCGCTATTGGGACGGCTGGGTCGATGATGCCCGGCTGGTCATCGCCAATTTGCAGGATGCAGCGAAAAACGGCGCGCTGGTGCTGCCGCGCACCCGCGTCGTCGCGGCACGGCGCACGGAAGGCCTTTGGGAGGCGACGCTGTCGGATGGGCGCACGCTGGCGGCGCGGCGGATCGTAAATGCCGCCGGGCCTTGGGCGGATCAAGTCGCGCGGACGATATTGGGCGTGAACGATGCGCCGGCGCTGCGGCTGGTGCAGGGCAGCCATATCGTCACGCGGCGGGTACACATGGGCCGCGATGCCTTCATGCTGCAACAGCCTGATGGCCGCATCATCTTCATCATCCCCTATGAGCGGGATTATTCGCTGATCGGCACCACCGAACGCGATGTGGCAAGCCCCGAAGCGGCAGCGGTGACCGACGACGAAACCGAATATCTGCTGGCCGCGGCCAACCGCTATCTGCTGCGGCCGCTCACGCAGGACGATGTCATTCACCGTTATGCCGGCGTGCGGCCGCTCATTCTCGAAACCGGCAAGGGCGACCGGGAAACGACCCGCGACTATCGGCTGGTGGAACACCCCGGCATCGATGCCATGACCGTCATCGGCGGCAAGATCACCACCTACCGCGTGCTGGCCGAGGATGTACTGGCGCGCATCGCCAAAAAGACGAAGCGCTGGACGGCGGGTGCGCCGCTGCCGGGCGGAGACATGGAACGGCTGCGCGGGGAAAATGGCCAGGCCGCCTTCAAGCGCTGGCTGGACAATCTGCTGATCGAGCAGCGCAACTATGATCCGGGGCTGGTCAAGCGCCTGGCGCACACGCTGGGCACCGCTGCGCAGCCGCTGCTCGAAGCCGGGCTGGGCGCCAATCTTGGCGGCGTGTTCGAAGCCGAATTGCAGCATTACCGCGACCACGAATGGGCGATGACCAGCGATGACGTGCTGTGGCGCCGCACCAAGCTCGGCTTGCATCTGGGCGGTCCGGCGCGGGCCGAAGTGTCACGCTGGTTCGGCGAAGACCCCGGCGAGGTGCAGCCGGACCTGCCGATGACGCACAGGTTCGCCGCGCCGGGGGTTTAGCCTGCTTCGGCAAGGCAGGCCGCAAACACCGCCGCATCGACATTGCCGCCTGACAGCACGACCAGCACCGTCTTGCCGGCGATATCGGCCTTGCCCGCCAGGGCCGCCGCCAGTGCCACCGCGCCGCCGGGTTCCACCACCAGTTTGAATTCGCGGAACGCAAACGCGACCGCGCGGGCCACTTCGGCCTCGGTCACCGCCGCGCCGACCGCGCCATGCGCGCGCAGTGTCGCAAAGGTCAGGTCGGCCATGCGCAGGGTCTGGAGCGCGTCGCAGCGGGTCGGCTGCGGGTCGCTGACGGGCACGATGGCGCCGCCGGCCCGGCTTCGGGTGACATCGTCCCAGTTCACCGGCTCCACCGCCACCACGGGCACGCCCGAGCCAATGGCAAAGCCGCTGGCCAGCCCGCCGCCGCCGCAGCACACCAGCGCGATATCGGCGGTCAGGCTCAGCGCCGCCAGATCGGCGACCGCCTCGAGGCCGGCAGTACCCTGCCCTGCGATGACGTGGCGGTCGTCGAACGGCGGCACCACAACGGCACCGCGCGCCGCCGCCAGAGCTCCGCCGATGGTTTCGCGGCTTTCGCTCAGCCGGTCATAGAAGATCACCTCGGCACCATCGGCGCGGGTGCGCTCGACCTTCAGCCTTGGGGCATCATGCGGCATGATGATAGCCGCCGGCATCCCCAGCAGCCGCGCCGCCAGCGCCACGCCCTGGGCATGGTTGCCCGACGAATAGGCGACGACGCCGCCCGCGCGCTCGGCAGCGGGAATCGCCGACAGACGGTTGTAGGCACCGCGAAATTTGAAGCTGCCGGTGCGTTGCAGGCATTCGGGTTTCAGGAACACACGGGCGCCCGTCACAGAATCAAGCGCATCGGACCGCAACAAAGGCGTCCTGACCGCCACGCCGGCGATGCGCGAGGCCGCTGTCACAACTTCGTCATATGTCACGGGGGAAGTCATTGAAATATGGCCTTTTCAGGGTTCACGAGGGCTATCGACAAGCCCTTGAAAGGGCAACGAAAAACCATCTTTTTCACTGTAACAAAAAACTTCTTTACATGCAGGCCATGCGACCCTAGTTAGCGCGCCGCTGCCCCATGGGACTTCCACCGCAAGGCAGCTTTGGTGTCAATGGCAACTGACCCGCGAAAACCCCGCCAAAGGGTTGGAACGGCAAGGGAACCGGAAACACGCTTTGCCCACCCGGAGGTCCCTTGAATTGCATAAGTACCATAACGCGCTGGGGGTAGCACAGACTCTGCGTCCGACGCAGCCAGTCACCCTCGTCCGTCCTCACGCAGCGATGCGCGCCGCCCGTTTCTTCATGGATCGGTTTCCGGGCACGTCGATGTATGCTGTCAAGGCCAACCCGGCCCCGGATCTTATCCGGTCGCTCTGGGATGCTGGAATCACGCATTTCGATGTCGCCTCGATTGCCGAGGTGCGTCTGGTGCGCAGCGTGGCGCCGACGGCAACCTTGTGCTTCATGCACCCGGTCAAGGGCCCCGAAGCCATCGCCGAAGCCTATCACCAGCACGGGGTGCGGGTGTTCAGCCTCGATTCGCTGGCCGAAATCGACAAGATTGTCGAAGCGACCCGGACGGACGGCGTCGCTGCCGCCGACCTGACGCTGTGCGTGCGCATTCGCGTCTCGTCCTCGCATTCCAAGCTCAGCCTGGCCTCGAAGTTCGGCGTTGCCGCCGATGAGGCCGCGCCCGTGCTGATGGCCGCTCGCCAGGTCGCCGATGCCTTGGGTATCTGCTTCCATGTCGGCAGCCAGGCGATGAGCGCACAGGCCTATGGCGATGCCATGGCGCAGGTGCGCGCCGCCATCGTCAGCGCCGGTGTCACTGTCGATATCGTCGATGTCGGCGGCGGTTTCCCGTCGCATTACCCCGGCATGGAACCGCCGGCGCTGGACAGCTATTTCGAAGTCATCCACCGCGCCTTCGAAAGCCTGCCGATCAGCTATTCCGCTGAACTGTGGTGCGAGCCGGGCCGGGCGCTGTGCGCCGAATATGCCAGCGTGCTGGTGCGTGTCGAAGCGCGCAAGGACGATGTGCTGTACATCAACGACGGTGCCTATGGCGCCTTGTTCGACGCCGCGCATATCGACTGGCGTTTTCCGGTGTCGCTGGTGCGCGAAACCGCTTCGCGCGCCCGCACTTTGCCGTTCAGCTTCTATGGCCCGACCTGCGATGACATGGACTATATGCGCGGGCCGTTCGACCTGCCCGCCGACATCCAGGCCGGCGATTATATCGAGATCGGCATGCTCGGCGCCTATGGCTCGGCGATGCGCACGGGGTTCAATGGCTTCACCGCCGGCGACACCGTGCTGGTACGCGACGAGCCGATGGAGACCGTCTATGACGTCATCGAAACGACGCAGGACAATGTCATAAAGCTGCGCAAGAACTGAAATTTCCGCGCGTCCCGACCCTTTGGTAACAAGGACGGGCGCGCGGACCCTCTCCCCCGCTCGGCGCCGGACTGACCCGGCCGCGGGCGGCGTTTCGCATGGAACGCCGGGCCATCACCCCATCGGGAGCCCAAACCATGAGCAATACCGTTGTGACAGACCCCGCCCAGATCAACGACACCCGCAAGGCGGAACTGTTGTCGAGCACTGTCAAGCACATCGACATCACCAGTTTCGACGCCCGGCCCATCATCGACGGCATGGCCGGCATGAGCTTCACGGCGCGCGATCTTGCCCGTGCCACCGGCATCTACAACCAGATGCTGGCCGACAAGGATTGCACGATTTTCCTGGTCATCGCCGGCTCGACCTCGGCGGGCGGCTGCATGGACCTGTATGCCGAACTGGTGCGTTCCAACATGGTCGACGGCATCATCGCCACCGGCGCATCGATCGTGGACATGGATTTCTTCGAAGGCCTTGGCCACAAGCATTATCAAGCGCTTGAAATCCCCGACGACAATATCCTGCGCTCGCTTTACATCGACCGCATCTACGACACCTATATCGATGAACAGCAGTTGCAGGATTGCGACCACACCATCGGTGAAATCGCCAACAGCTTGGAACCAAAGGCCTATTCCAGCCGCGCCTTCATCCGCGAGATGGGCAAGTATCTGGTGGAACATGGCAAGAAGGACAACAGCCTCGTCAAGCTGGCCTATGAGCATGACGTGCCGATCTTCTGCCCGGCGTTCGTCGATTCATCGGCGGGCTTTGGCCTCGTCAAGCATCAGGTGGACCGCATGAAGGCCGGCCAGCCGTACATGGTGCTCGACGCCATCGCCGATTTCCGCGAACTGACCGACATCAAGATCGCAGCCGGCACCACCGGGCTGTTGATGATCGGCGGCGGCGTGCCCAAGAACTTCGTGCAGGACACGGTGGTTTGCGCCGAAATCCTTGGGCACGATGATGTCGAAATGCACAAATATGCCGTGCAGATCACGGTCGCCGACGTGCGCGACGGCGCCTGCTCGTCCTCCACCCTCAAGGAAGCGGCAAGCTGGGGCAAGGTCGATACCACGCTTGAACAGATGGTGTTCGCCGAAGCCGGATCGGTCATGCCGCTTCTAGCCAGCGATGCCTATCATCGCGGCCATTGGCAGACCCGCCCCAAGCGCGGCTGGGCCAAGCTGTTTGCTTGATCAGCAGTTGACATCACGCTGAAACAAGGCCCTTCCTGACCATCAGGGAGGGCCTTTTTCATGCAATCAGCCATTTTCGCGCCAGTCATCGCTCTGGCGGGTTGGACGCTCGTCATGTGGGTGTGGATGTACGCCACGCGGTTGCCGGCGATGAAACGTGCCGGCATCGACGGCACAAGGATGGTCGGCGCCGATGGCACGGGCCTGCGCGCCGAACTGAACGCCAAGGGTGAACAGCGCGCCTCGTGGGTTGCCGACAATTACAACCACCTCCATGAACAGCCGACGCTGTTCTATGCGGTGGCGCTGGTGCTGGCGATGATCGGCCAGGGCGGCGGGCTGAATGCCACCATTGCCTGGGCCTATGTCGCCCTGCGCGTCGCCCATAGCCTGGTGCAGGTCACCGTCAACGTCGTGCTGGTGCGCTTTGTGCTGTTCAGTCTCGGCACGCTGGCGCTGATGGCGCTAACGCTGCACGCCGGAATCGCGGTGTTTCACGGTTGAGGCGCGCCAATATCCTGGCTCAGCCTGGACGGACGAAGCGCGCGATCAGTTCGACATGGCTGGACCATCGGAACTGCGCCACCGGCCATAAAGCTTCGATGCGGTAACCGCCTTCGATCAATATCTTCGCATCCCGCCCGAACGTGTTGGGATTGCAGGATACGGCCACCACAACCGGCACAACCGATGCCGCCAGCGCCCGCGCCTGTGCCTCGGCCCCGGCGCGCGGCGGATCGAACACCACTGCGTCCAGTACGGCCAGTTCGGCGGGCGTCAGTGGCCGGCGGAACAGGTCGCGGTGCTGCACATCGATGCGGCGCCCGGCCATGCGGGCAGCGCTGTTCAAGGCGGCCAGCGCCGGCCCGGCGGCATCCACAGCGAGCACCTGCGCCTGCCGCGACAGCGGCAGCGCGAACGTCCCCAGCCCGCAAAACAGGTCGGCGACGCGCGCCGCGCCCTCACAACCGGCCAGCACGGCTGCAACCAGTGCCGCCTCGCCTTCGGGTGTGGCTTGCAGGAACGGCGCCGGCGGCAGGGTCACGGCGATGCCGCCCATCGTCAATTGCGGCGGCCGGCGTTCGACCATGGTCTCGGTGCCGGCCGGCCCCTCGATCGACAAGCGCGCCAGATCATGCGCATCGGCAAAATTCAACAAGGCCTCGATACGGTCGAGCCGGTCGGCGGTGACATTGGCGAGCAGCAGGTCGATGCCGGTATCGGTCAGCGTCAAGGCGACCCCGGCCCCCTGCCCGTCAGCGAGCACACCCGAAAGCAGCCCGCGCAGCGGTGCCAGCAGCGCAAACAGCCGCGCGTCGATGACCTCGCATTGCTGGACATCGACGACCTTGTGGGTGCCCTCGGTGTGAAAGCCCAGAATGAGCTTGTTGCCGCGCTTGAGCGCCTTCAGCGAAGCGCGGCGGCGGCTGCGCGGCGGCGACAGGGCCACCGCCATGATGACAGGGTCAAGACCCGGCAGCACGCGACGCAACCGGTCGGCGGCGAATTCCGCATAGGCGGTATCGGTCAGATGCTGGAGCTGGCAGCCGCCGCAGACAGGAAAATGCCGGCACGGCGGCGGCGCATGCTCCGGCCCCGGCACCACCTGCGGCGGATCCCGCGCAAAATCCACCATGTCGCCGATGGCCGCCAGCGCCGCAAACCGGCCGTCGGCGGTCACGCCGTCGCCGCGCGCCGCCAGCCGCACGATCGGCTGCACATCTGTCATGACGCCAAGCCGGCCAGCACGGCCGGCATCAGGCCGGGTAGATCATCGGCGATCAATCCGGGGCCAAAGCGCCGCCCTGCGTCGCCGTGCAGCCAGGCACCGGCGCACGCTGCGTCGAACAGGGACACGCCTTGGGCAATCAATGCCGCGATGATGCCGGTGAGCACATCGCCCGATCCTGCCGTCGCCAGATAGGGGGTCGCATGGATGTTGATGGCGGCGCGGCCATCGGGCCGGGCGATGATGGTTTCGGCGCCCTTGAGCAGCACGACCGCGCCCGACCGCACCGCAGCTGCCCTGACGGCGGCAACCCGGTCATCGCCAAGCGATCCGAACAGCCGCGAAAATTCGCCCGGATGCGGCGTCAGCACCAACGGCGCCGTGGCCCCGGTGAAATCGGACAGCACCAGCGCACCGGCATCGACCACGACGGGCAGCTTGCCATACAGCAGCCGCGCCAGCCACAGCCGGCCACGCTCGCCATTGCCAAGCCCCGGCCCGATCGCCGCCGCCTTCAACCGCCGGTCGGACAACATGGCCAGCGCATCATCATCATCGCGCCGCATGATCGCCAATGCCGGCAACGCCGTGCCTTCGCCGGCCAGCGTCACCAGCCCGGCGCCGGTCCGCAGCGCCGCCAGCGCCGTCAACTGCGCGGCGCCGCCGTGCCTGGCCTCGCCTTCGACGACCAGAACGGCGCCGCGTGCATGTTTGTGAGTATCACGCGACAGGCCTTTGAGACGCGGCGGCGCAGTAAGCGCCAGCGTCATGTCGGGCGCAACACCGATGTCCACGACATGCACGCGTCCGCTCAAGGCCCGGCCTGCGCCCAAGATGTGCCCGGGCCGCAGCGCCGCAAAGCTCACCGTCATGTCGGCGGCAAGCGGGCGGCCGAATGCCGCGCCGGTATCGGCGTTCACCCCGCTGGCGATATCGATGGCAACCGTGCGCCGCGCATGGCCGCGCAGCCGGTCCACAGCGCGCTGCACATCGTCGGGAAGCGCGCGCGCCAGGCCGGTGCCGAACAGGGCATCGATCACGAATGGCGCCGGCACGGCATCGGCCAAAGGCGTCGTCGGCCCGGTCCAGCGCTTTGCCATGGTCGCTGCCGGTTCGGACCGCACCGGGCCGCTGGCTGC
>NZ_JANPCD010000036.1:0-9430 GCF_031430775.1 Sandarakinorhabdus sp.
TGGTGACGCTGATCAGTGCCGTGATTCCGGCAATCATCCTCAGCCCGGTGATGATCGGCGCGCCGTTACCAGCGCTAGCCGACTTGCCGTGGTTCCTCGCGCTGGGTGTTGTCGGCAATGCCGGGGTGCAGTTGCTGGCGCGCAGCTATGCCCATATCGAGGCGCAAGCAGCCGCAGTCATGGAATTCACCGCTTTGCCTTGGGCGGCGCTGCTGGGCTGGTTCATTTTCGCCGAGCCGGTGGCGCCGGCGACATTTGCGGGTGCCGCGATCATTGCGGCGGCGTGCCTGTGGGCGTCACGCGGCAAAGCGTCGCCTATTGACCCGCAGCAAGCGACAATTCCTTGAGGCAGACCTGACGCGCCTTGCCGCCAGCAAGTTCGCCAAGCGCATCGACAGCCGCGCGGGCCTCGGCAAGGTAGCGGGCACGGGCAGCAGGGTCCTGTCCGGCAAAGGGGGCGCTGCAGACGATCTGCACGCCAATGGCCTGGCCGCGCCGCAAATCGGCGACGGCCAGCACGGCTTCGGGTGCACGCGGCAGCCCGCGGGCCAGAGCCACGCCGAGATCATGGGCAGCGACAGGATCGGAACCGCGCGCCAGTTCGGGCGCCAGACCGATCCAGTCCGGCGCGCCATTGCCGATGCCGCGAATGACACGCGGCCAGTCGCCGCCTTCGACCAGTTGCTGCACGGCGGCGCGCGCGCCATTGGCCTGGGCGACTTCGGCGAATTGTGCGGCTGAGAGGATGCCAACCAGCGCCAATATGGTGATCATCGAGCAAGACCCTTTCGGCCACGGATATAGGATCGGGCCGAAGGTTTGCCAATGGCGGCCTGTGTATTCAGGTTGGTGGATCGGCAATCATGGCGGTGAAGTTCGCCTCGGCTACCAGCTTGCCGTTCACTTCGGCGCGGCCGGCGAATTTGGCGATGCGGCCCCGGTCCTGCACGACCTCGACCTTCAGTTCCATCAGGCAGCCCGGCTCGACGGGGACACGAAAACGCGCGTTTTCAATGGCCATGAAATAGACGAGCTTGCCCGATCCGGCACCGCCGGCGCTGTGGATCGCCAGCACGCCGGCTGTCTGGGCCAACGCCTCGACGATCAGCACGCCGGGCATGATCGGCCTGCCGGGGAAGTGCCCGGCAAAAAACGGCTCGTTGATGGTGACGGCCTTGATGCCCGTGGCGGATTTGCCGGGCACGATGTCGATCACCCGGTCCACGAGCAGCATCGGGAAACGATGCGGCAGCAGCGCAATGACCGCCAGCACATCAGCTGTGCTGGCGGTCATTGCCGGTTGGCTGCCTTGCGGCGCGTCGCTCACTTGGTGGGAGCGGCGGCCGGTGCCGTGCTGCTGACGCGCGGCACAGCCTTGTCGAGGCGGGCGATGACATCGGCGGTCACGTCGATGCTGGCGCTGTGCTGGAGCGTGGCGCCTTCGGCCAACGCGATAGACGCGCCGCGTTCCTTCATGATCTGCGTGATGATCGGCTGCGCACCGTCGTTGAGCTGCTTGAGCACGAACTGGCGGCTGGCCTGAAAGGCCTGGTCACGCTGTTGCAGTTCGGTTTCGGCCTGGGTCTTGCGGGTGGTGAAATCCTTGACCTTGGCTTCCCAGGCAGTTGCTGCCGGGCCGGCGGCGGTCGGGCGCGTCTGGCCGAGCGTCTGTTCTTCGGCGCCAAAGCTGGTGCGCAACTGGGCGAGGCGTGCCTGGATGCCGTCGAGGCGGGTCTTGAGTTCGGCCTGCGCCAGCTTGCCGGCGGCAGAATTGGCAAAGACGTTGTCCATGTCGACGATGACGACAACGGCCGGCGGCAGCGCCTGGGCGGCGACCGGAGCGGAAATGGCAGCACTGGCAAGGGCCAGGGAAATCATGATCTTTTTCATCAGAATGCAGTCCCTACGTTGAATTGGAAAAGTTGCGGATCGTCGCCCGGCTGGGTGAGAAGTGCTTTGGCGAGGTCAAAGCGGAACGGCCCGAACGGCGAGTTCCAGTTGACGCCGATCCCCACGGTGACACGGGGACGCGGCGTGTTGCCGAGGAATTCCTCGACAAAACCAGATGATACGCCGTCGGTTGCGAGGCACGGCGTGGTCTGGCCCGCCACGATCGGCGCCGGACGCGTCGGGGCGTTCTGGCAGGTGAGGTTTGGCGCCCTCAAGCTCCACAGCGCGCCGACATCGGCAAATATCGACGGACGCAGGCCCAGTTCGGCGCCGGCGGAACCGATCGGGATACGCACTTCGACGCGGCCGAGGTAATAGGCGCGGCCACCGAGCGAATCGTCCAATGCCTGGCGACGGTCCGCGATGGGCACGCCGGCAGAATCCAACGAGCGGCGCAGCACGCGCGGACCGACGCCGCGAATGTTGAAACCACGGAACTGCGGCTGGCCGAGGAAGAAGCGGTTGGCAAGGATGACGTCCTGCCCGCCATAGCCGGTGGCATAGCCTGCCTCGCCGCCGACGTTGAGCACGAAGCCGGTGCCAAACAGCGGCGTGAAATAATCGTAGTTGGCGCGCGTGGTCAGGAACTTGATCCCAATAGGCACGCCGGCCAGATCCTGGCTGAAGGTGAAACGCTGGCCCTGCGAAGGCAAGCGGACATTGTTCAGGCTGTTGAAGATGATCGAATAGCCGATGGTCGAAACCGTGCGGTTGCCAAGCTGTTCGCACAGGAACCGCCCGGCCTTGAGCGGATCGCAAACGCCGTTGGTGAAGAATGTCGCCTGATCGAGGCCGATTTCCTCGCGGCTGAGACCATAGCGCAGCGACGCCGCCCAGAATTCGGTGATCGAAAAGCCGGTGCGGACCTGGAAGCCGGTCGAGACCTGCGTATAGGTCGTGTCCCGCGAATTGTTGCCGGTGAAACGGAACGAGCGGAAATCGCGGCGGAACACATCAAAGCCCAGCGCGAGGTTGCGGCCGCCCAGATACGGCTCGGTGAAACCGGCTTCGATCGAGCGGCTGAAACTGCTGATGTTGGCCGAGGCGCGCAGTTCCTGGCCGCGGCCACGGAAATTGCGCTGCCGCACCGACAGCGACAGGATGAAGCGTTCCAGACTGGAGAAGCCCGCCGAAACCTGAAGTTCGCCGGTGGGGCGTTCCTGCACGTTGGTTTCAAGGATGATCTTGTCAGGCGTCGAGCCGGGCTTTTGCTCGATGTCGAGCTTGTCCTGGAAATAGCCGAGGCCGAGCAGGCGGTCCTTGGTGCGCTTGACCTTGATCGAGTTGAAGGCATCGCCTTCGGTGAGGCGAAATTCGCGGCGGATCACCTTGTCATGGGTGATGGTGTTGCCGTTGATCTGCACCCGTTCGACATAAACGCGCGGCACCTCCCCGATCTGGAAGGTGACGTTCATTTCGAGCTTTTCCTTGTCACGCTCGAATTGCGGGCGAACATCGGCAAAGGCATAGCCCAGCAGGCCGGCGGTTTCGCTCAGCCCCTCGACGGTGTTTTCGATGAGCTGGGCATTGTACCAGTCGCCGGTCTTGATGCGGATCAAAGGCCGGAATTCGGCCGGTTTGATGTCGCGAATCTGGCTTTCGAGATCGACCTTGCCGAATTTGTAGCGGGCGCCTTCCTCGATCACATAAGTGACGATGAAGTCCTTCTTGTCCGGCGTCAGTTCGGCCACCGACGAGACAACACGGAAATCCGCATAGCCCTGCGTCAGGTAATATTGGCGCAGCTTTTGCTGGTCATAGGCCAGGCGATCGGGATCATAAGTATCGTTGGAGGTGAAGAACCGCCAGGTGCGCGACTGTTTCGACGCCATCTGCTTGCGGATATCGCCTTCGGAATATTTTTCATTGCCCAGGATATTGATCTGGCGAATCTTGGATTTGTCGCCTTCGCTGATCTCGAACACCACATCGACACGGTTCTGTTCGAGCTGGACAATCTTGGGCTCGACGGCCGCCGCAAAGCGCCCGCCGCGGCGGTACAGTTCCAGGATACGGCCCAGATCGGCGCGCGCCTTGGAGCGGGTGAAAATCTGGCGCGGCGCGAGGCGGATTTCCTCGCGGATCTTGTCTTCCTTGATGCGCTTGGCACCTTCGATGATGATGCGGTTGATGACCGGGTTTTCCTTGACCTCGACGGTCAGGGCGCCGGCATCGTCGCGGATCGTGGCATCGGCAAACAGTTCGGACGCGAACAACGCCTTGAGCGCGGCGTCCAGTCCATCACGGTCATAACGATCACCGATGGACAGGTTGAGGTACGACCGGACGGTTTCGGGCTCCAATCGCTCGGTACCGCGCACGACAACCGATCGCACGATGCCCAGATTGGCGGTGGTCGCCGGCAAGGCCGTGGCGTTGGCCGCTTCGGATGCGCGCGATTCCGCTTCGGCCGAAGGACGCTCGGGAGCGGCATCGGGCCTGCGCGGACGCTGCTGGCCCAGCGCGGGGCCGGCCAACATGCTGGTCATCAGCAAGAAAGGCAAAAGGCGGGTCGCCATTGGCGCCATGCCGCCCGAAACTGAACTCACGCGTCTATCACCTTTGCCAACTCGCGCCCCCCCAACACCATGCTGGTCAATGCCCTGCAAGCCATTAGCCTGTAACCCATTGCCCTGCCCGTTCTTGCCAGCCCCGGCGATCATTCAACCCAGCCAGCCAGCCATGGTATCCCACAGCCCGACCGCACCAAAATCATGCCATGTCAGCACGGCCATCAGGGACATCAAGGCAGCGAAACCCGACATGAATGCCCAATTCTGAACACGCTCTGCCATGGGCTGCCGCCTGATGGCCTCGATGCCGTAGAGCAGAAGATGGCCGCCGTCCAGCATCGGGATGGGTAGCAGATTGATGAAACCCAGGTTGATCGAAAAGAACGCCATGAAGGCAATTGCCGACAAAAGCCCCAGCGATGCCTGCTGACCGGCGATTTGCGCGGTGCGCACTGGCCCACCCATTTCCGCGAGCGAGCGTTCGCCCATCACCACCTGGCGGACAGTGCGACCGATGGTCAGCGTCAGTTCCCAGGTATCGCGGGTGGCCAGCCGCAGCGCCTCGCCGACGCCCACCGCTTCGACAACCTGCGCCGGACGGGCGATGCCGAGCCGGGGGTGGCGGGCCGTGTTGCCGAAGCGGTCACGGCTTTCGACCATGCGCGGCATGACCAGCACCGACAACATCCGCCCGGCGCGGTCGATGGACAGCAATACGGGTTCACCGGTGCCGGCGATAACCGAGTTGACGACATCCTCGAAGCGATAGACGGCAGTGCCGTCGATGCTGACGACGCGGTCGCCGGCCTTGAGGCCGGCAGCGGCCGCGGCGCTGCCAGGCATGACCTTGGCAACCACTGCCGGGGTGGCAGGATGGCCGATGGTAACGTTGAAGGCCGCCAATATGGCAATGGCGAACAGGAAATTGATGGCAGGCCCGGCCGCGACAACAATCGCACGCTGCCACAACGGCAAAAACGCGAACAGGTGCTTGCGCTCGGCTTCGGGCAGCAGCAGCAGTTCGGGATCGACCTGGCTGGCCTCGTTCATGTCGCCGGTGAATTTGACATAACCGCCCAGCGGAATGGCATTGAGGCGCCAGCGCGTGCCGCGCCGGTCCGTCCAGCCAAGCAACTCGCGGCCGAAACCGAACGCAAACGCATCGATACGCGCACCGAATGCGCGGCCCGCAAGATAGTGCCCGCCTTCATGCACCACGACCAGCACCGCCACCATGGCGATGAAGCTGGCCAGCGTGAAAATCAGGCCCGGCTGGGGCAGAAAGTCGGTCATCGTCTGCGCCCTTCCACTTGTACGGATGCCACGGCGCGTGCCGCTGCATCGATGGCAACCACTTCATCGAGGCTGCCGACAGGGCCGGATGCGACCTTGTCCAGCGTTGCCGCGACGACGGCATCGATATCAAGGAAGCCGAGTTGCCCGGCGATGAACGCCGCCACGGCGATTTCATTGGCGGCGTTGAGAATGCAGGGTGCCGAGCCGCCGGCGCGCATGGCGGCCCAGGCCAGCGCCAGGCAAGGAAAGCGGTCGAGATCAGGCGCTTCGAATTCGAGCCTTGCCACGGCAGCAAAGTCGAGCCGGGCGGCAGGCGTGGCGATACGTTCCGGCCAAGCCATTGCATAGGCAATGGGAATCCGCATGTCTGGCGTTCCCAATTGGGCCAGCACCGAGCCGTCGATATATTCGACCATGGAGTGGATGACGGATTGGGGATGGACGATCACGTCCAGTTTATCGACCCCGACCGGGAAAAGCTGATGCGCCTCGATGAGTTCGAGGCCCTTGTTCATCAACGTGGCGGAATCGACCGAAATCTTGGCGCCCATCGACCAGACCGGGTGTTTGCAGGCGTCTGCCACGCTGACATCGCGCATGGCCTCGCGGCTGCGCGTGCGGAACGGCCCGCCGCTGGCGGTCAGGATGATGCGCGACACCCGGTCGGGACGGGCATGGTCGAACACCTGGTAGATGGCGTTGTGTTCGGAATCGACGGGCAGCAACACGGCGCCGGAACGCGCCGCAGCCGCTGTCACCACCGGGCCGGCGCAAACACGCGTTTCCTTGTTGGCAATGCCCATGACGGCGCCGCGTTCGATTGCGGCCATGGTCGGAGCGAGGCCGGCGGCGCCGACAATGGCAGTCAACACGATGTCGGCAGGGCGAGCCGCCGCCTCGATGATGGCCGCAGGGCCACCGCCCGATTCGATGCCGGTGCCGGCCAGTCGTTCGCGCAGGTCCGCCAGCTTTGCCGCGTCGCCAATGGCTGCGAAGCGCGCGCCGCTGGCGATGGCGGCTGCGGCAAGGCCTACGGAATCAGTGTTCGCCGTCAGGGCATCGACCTGCCAGCGTTCCGGGCTGCGCGCCACCAGGTCGAGCGCCTGGCTGCCGACCGAGCCGGTGGCGCCCAAGATGGTCAAATTGCGGCTCATCCGGCCCAACCTGTCACTGCAAACACGCCCGCCCCCAACACCGCTGCCGGCACCAGTCCATCCAGCCGGTCCATCACGCCGCCGTGACCCGGCAGCAACGTGCCCGAATCCTTGACCCCGGCACGGCGTTTCAAATGGCTTTCGAACAAATCGCCCAGAATCGACACGGCGCCAAGCGCCAGCGCCAAGGGCACCAGGCGGGTCAGCCCGGCCGGATTGGCATAGCCCGGCCACAGCAGCGCGGCACCGCCTGCAACAAGCGCCGCGCCGACCAGGCCGCCGATGGCGCCGGACCAGGTCTTGTTCGGGCTGATCGCCGGGGCCAGCTTGGGACCGCCCAGCGCGCGGCCGGTGAAATAGGCCAGAATATCGGCGCCCCAGACACAGGCCATGACGAACAGCGTCGCGTAAAAGCCCCAGAACTGCCCGCGCAGCCAGATGAGCGCGATGGCCGGCAACCCGCAATACAGCAGTCCGGCGATGGTGGCGCGGCCGGAACCCGGCAGCAGACGCCGCGAAAACAGCCCCAGCAGCGCCGTGCCGCCGCCAAGCAGCAGCATCGCCTCGCTGACCGACCCGATGGCCGTCAGCATGACGACGCCGGCCAGCACGGCGAGGCCGGTGCGGCGGATCATCCCGCCCAGCCGGTGCATCGCCGTCCATTCGGTAAACATGACCAGGACTGCGGCAGCGGCAAGCCCGGCAAAGGGGATGCCGCCGACCCAGACCGCACCGATCGCCAGCGGCAACAGCACAAGTGCCGTGCCGATCCGCTTGAGCAGCGTGGAATTTGCAGGTTCAGCGGCCACCAAAACGCCGTTCGCGGGTTGCAAATTCGTCCAGAGCCGACGCCAGTGCTGCGGCGTCGAAATCCGGCCACAGCGTTTCTGTGACGACAAATTCGGCATAGGCGGATTGCCAGAGCAGGAAATTCGACAGGCGCATTTCGCCGGATGTGCGCAGCACCATGTCGGGCGCGGGCATGTCGGCGGTGTCGAGCCGGGCACCCAGCAGGCCCGCGTCGATGTCAGCGGGGTCGAGCGTGCCAGCAACGGCCGCCTCTGCCAGCTGCCGCGCGGCACGGGCCAGTTCGTCCTGACCACCGTAATTGAGCGCCATGACCAGGCGCAGCCGGACGTTGCCAGCGGTGCGGCGGCGCGCCTCGTCGAGCATGGCGACCAGATCGGGCTTGAGCGCGCGCCAGTTGCCGATGAATTCCAGCCGCACGCCGTTTTTGGCCAGCGTGTCGATTTCGGACTGCACATAATGGCGCAGCAGCCCCATCAAATCAGCGACTTCTTCGGCGGGGCGCTTCCAGTTTTCGCTGGAAAAAGCATAAAGTGTCAGCACCTCGATGCCCAGTCCAGGCGCGGCCTCGACCACGCGGCGCACCGCCTCGACGCCGGCCTTGTGACCCGCCAGACGCGGCAGGCGCCGGGATTTTGCCCAGCGGCCATTGCCATCCATGATGATGGCAAGATGGCGCACCGCAGCCGCCGTGCCCGAAGCAACGCCCGCAACAGCAATCGGGGCGGCAGCGGTGGTCACCGGGCCATGATTTCCTTTTCCTTGGCGGCAGCGGCGGCATCGATATCGGCAATCGCCTTGTCGGTGATCTTCTGGACATCGGTTTCCAGGCGCTTTTGTTCGTCCTGGCTGATCTTGCCCTTTTTCTCGGCGGCCTTGAGGACGTCCATGCCGTCGCGGCGCACGTTGCGGGCGGCAATCTTGGCCTTTTCGCCATAGCTGCCGGCCAGCTTGGCCATTTCCTTGCGGCGTTCCTCTGTCATGTCGGGAATCGGCAGGCGCAGAGTCTGGCCGTCGGTGATCGGGTTGAGGCCCAGCCCCGCCGAGCGAATGGCCTTTTCCACCGGCGTGACGTTGGAGCGGTCCCAGACCTGCACCGACAACATGCGCGATTCAGGCGCGGTCACGGTGGCGACCTGCGACAGCGGCATCATCGCGCCATAGACTTCGACCTGCACGGGATCGAGCAGGCTGGTATTGGCGCGGCCGGTACGCAGCCCGGCCAGATCATGCTTGAGGGCATCCACGGCGCCGGTCGTGCGCCGTTCCAGATCCGCCTTCCAGGGACCGGGTTCAAAATCAGCCATGCGCCAGTTCCTCTGTTGTCACCATTGTCGATACGCCCCGGCCTTCAAGCACGGCCAGCAGGGCGCCGGCTTCGCGGATGTTGAATACCAGGATCGGGATGTTGTTGTCGCGGCACATCGATACCGCGCTAGCGTCCATGACCTTGAGATTGTCGGCCAGCACGCGCGAAAAACTCACGCGCTCATACCGCTTGGCGGTCGGCACGATCTTGGGATCGGCATCATAAACGCCGTCAACGGATGTGCCCTTGAACAGCGCATCGCAGTTCATTTCGGCAGCGCGCAGCGCAGCGCCGGTATCGGTTGTGAAGAATGGATTGCCGGTGCCGGCGGCGAATATCACCACCCTGCCCTTTTCCATGTGGCGTTCGGCGCGGCGGCGGATGTACGGCTCGCACACCGA
>NZ_JANPCD010000037.1:0-10332 GCF_031430775.1 Sandarakinorhabdus sp.
CCCATTTCGGTGACCGTGGTGCGGATCGGGTGGCCCTGCTCGCCGTACAGGTCCCACAGCACGACGGGGCAGGCTTCATAGTCATAATCGGTCATGCCGATTTCGGCGGCGCGCTTGCCGGTCCAGGCGGCGGCGTCGCTGCCCTTCATCGCCATGCCGGCAATGTCGCCCTTCACGTCTGACAAGAACACCGGCACGCCCTCGCGGCAGAACCCTTCGGCAATGCCTTGCAATGTGACGGTCTTGCCGGTGCCGGTGGCGCCGGCGATCAGGCCATGGCGATTGGCGCGTTTCAGCACCAATGCCTGTGGGCTGTCCTGGCCGCCATCCTTCGCCATGCCGATGAAAATGCTGTCGGCCATGTGCCTGTCCCTTCGCTGCAACCGGCAAAGAGATAGCGGCTCAGGGCCGGCCATACAACGCCCCTGCCTCAAGGCAGGGGCGCCGCAGACTTTACTTGGCCGGGATCAGCTTGACGCCGGTGTAGCGGGCCGGCGTGACGCCGCGCTGGACCAGCATCAGCACCGTATCCTTGCCGGCCTTGCGTTCGGCCGCGACGGCATCGGCCGCTTCGGCCGGGGTCGTCACCGGTTTCTGGCCGATTTTCAGGATGACGTCGCCGCGTTGCAGCCCCTTGGTGGCGGCATCGCTCGATGGGCTGATGCCGGCGATGACCACCCCTGTCACGGTATCGGGCAGGCGCAACTGCTGGCGCAACACCGGGGTGAGCGGTTGCAGCGTGATGCCTAGCGAGGCCTTGGCGGCTTCGCTGGCCGGGCTTTTGGCGCCGCTGCTGTCGTCGTCGGCGGCATCCGGCGCCAGGCCGGCGCGGGCCTGCACGATGTTTTCCGACGGCCGCTGCACGATGGTGGCGCGGATGCTGCGGCGCTGGCCTTCACGGATCAGATCGATGGGGATGGTCGAACCGATGGGCGTGTTGGCGACCACGAACGACAAGGTGTTGTCGAACGTCACGTCCTGGTTGTTGATGCGCACGATGACGTCACCCTGCTTGATGCCGGCGCGCGATGCCGGGCCATTGGCCTCGACGGACGCAACGATTTCGCCGCGATCCTTTGGCAGGCCAAGTCCGGCCGCGATGTCGCTCGACAACGGTTGGATGGCGACGCCCAGATAGCCGCGCTTGACGGTGCCGGTGGCCTTGAGCTGCTCTACGATCGGGCGGGCCAGTTCGGCCGGAATCGAGAAACCAAGGCCGACATTGCCGCCGGTGGGCGAGAAGATCGCCGTGTTGATGCCGATGACATTGCCATCAAGATCGAACAGTGGCCCGCCAGAATTGCCTTGGTTGATCGAGGCATCGGTCTGGATATAGCGGTCATACTGGCCCGAGCCGATGTTGCGGTGCAACGCCGACACGATGCCGGCGGTGACGGTGCCGCCAAGGCCGAAGGGGTTGCCGATGGCAATCGCCCAGTCGCCGACGCGCACGCCTGCAGAATTGCCGAACTTCACATAGGGCAAATCCGCTGCGTCGATCTTGAGCACGGCCATGTCAGTTAGCGCGTCACGCCCGATGATGCGCGCCTTGAATTCGCGGCGGTCGGACAAAGTGACGGTGATCGATTCAACGGGTGTGTCGCGGCCTTCGCCGGCGGAAATCACATGGTTGTTGGTGACGATATAGCCCGATGGGTCGATGATGAAGCCCGAGCCGAGCGAGGTTGCCTCGCGCGTCACCGGCTCGCCGGCATCACCCTGCTGTTCCTGGAAGCGGCGGAACAGTTCCTCGAGCGGGCTGCCGGGCTGGCCGCCGCGCATCTTGCCGATTTCCACCTTTTGGGTGGTGGACACATTGACGACTGCTGGCGACAGCCGCGAGGTCAGATCCGCAAAGCTGCGCGGTGCGCCGCCGGGCGGGGACACCGGCACGGCCGGCGGCTGGGCGTTCTGGGCCGGCGGCAACACAGCAGGCGCCTGGGCAAAGGCGGCGGGGGCAAAGGCGGCGGCGGCAACGGTGGTCAGCAGCGCGGCGGAAATCAGATGGCGGGCAATGCGCACAGGAATGACACCCTTTCGACGATCAACATGATCTTGGTTGGCCTTGCGGCCCGGCGGGTGCCGGAACCGGGTTGACCCGAGGCTTTTGGACAAGACGTTCCTAACGCGCGATGAACAGCCGGTCAGCGATTCCGCCGCCCTTCGAATTCGCGCAGGAATTCGTTGTTGGGGCCAAGCACGACCGAGGCATTTCCGTCCTTGAACGTGGTGCTATAGGCCTGCATCGCCCGGTAAAAAGCATAGAATTCCGGGTCCTTGCCAAAGCTGTCGGCATAGGTCTTGGCCGCTTCGGCAACCGCGGTGGACTGCACCAACTGGGCCTGTTTCTGGCCCTGGGCGCGGATTGTCGCAGCTTCCTGTTCGCGCGCGGAGCGCATGCGGGCATAAACGGCGTCGAGCGGCGGGCCTGACGGCAGATCGGCGCGCTTGATGCGCACATCGATGATCTCGGCGCCATATTGCTGGGCCTGGCGATTAACCGTGCGCTGGATTTCATCCATGAGCTGGCCGCGTTCCGGGCTGAGCAGGGCTGCAAACGGCTGCTTGCCAAGCTCGTTGCGCAGCTTGGATGCAAGAATGCGCTTGAGGGCATCAGCGGCGTTCTGTTCGGTTCCGACGGTCTGCACCATGCGCAGCGGGTTGACGATGCGGAACCGGGCAAAGGCGTCGACAACCAGGCGAAGCTGGTCGGTGGACAGAACCGTCTGCGCGTCCATGTCGAGGTCGAGCACGCGCTTGTCCACGAACCGCACATCCTCGATGAACGGCACTTTCATGGTCAGGCCGGCGCCGGATTCGCCGAAAGCCGCCTTGCGGTCATATTCGTTGACGATGCGTTCGGGCTTGCCGAGCCGCAGCACCACGGCCTGTTTGGTTTCGGGCACGATATAGAAGGTGCTCATGCCGACAACGATGAAGGCAAAGGCCACGCCGGCCCAGAGCAGCGGGTTGCGCAGGATCATGTTCATGTGCGTTCCTTACCGCGTGCTGGCTTCGGGCGCTGCCGCGCTGCGCTTGCGCAGTTCGGGAAGCGGCAGATAGGTCTGGACGTTGCCGGTATCGACGACCGTCTTGTCGACCTTGGACAGCACGGATTCCATGGTTTCAAGGTACATGCGCTTGCGCGTCACTTCGGGCGCGAGCCGGTACTGGGTGTAGACGGCATCGAATGCTGCCGCTGCCCCCTGTGCCTGTGCCAGCAGGCGCTGCGAATAGGTGCGCGCCTGGTTCATGTACTGCTGGGCGTCCTGTTGCGCGGCCGACACGTCCTTGAAGGCATCATCGACGGCTGCGGGCGGATCGGCCTGCCGGATATCGACGCCGCGCACCTCGATGCCGCCGCGATAACTGTCGAGCAGTTCCTGCATGCGTTCGCGCACCTGTTCGGCGATCTGCGCGCGCTGCGGCCCGATGGCATCGTTCAGGGAAGCCTTGGAAATTTCCGCGCGCATCGCGCTTTCGGCAACTTCGCGCACGGTCTGTTCGGGGTCGACCAGTTCGAACAGATACAGTTCGGGGTTCTTGATCTTCCAGCGCACCGCATAGGCGAGGTTGATGATGTTCTGGTCGCCCGTGAGCATCAGGTTTTCGGTCGCGCCGTCGCTGGCGCCGATATCGATGGACCGGATTTCCTCGACCTTGCGTAGCGTGATGGCGTCGATCGGCCACGGCAGCTTGAAGTGCATGCCAGGCCCGGAACTGTCGACATAGCGGCCAAAACGTTGGACCACAGCACGTTCCTGGGCGTCGACGCGGTAAAAACTGGTCAGCACGATCCATGTCGCGATGACCGCAGCGCCGATCCAAGGCAGGGCCTTGCCGTTGCCGAGATCGAAATTGCTGCCGCCAAGCCCGCCGCCGCCATTGCCGCCGCCGCCGAACTGGCTGCGCAGTTTTTCCTGGCCGCGCCGGATGATGTCGTCGAATTCGCGATTGCCGGACGGACGCGGTCCGGGAGGACGCTTGGGACCATCACCCCACGGGTTCTTCGGGCCGCCGCCGGAGCCGCCCCCGGTGCCACCCCCGGTGCCACCATTGCCGCCGCTTTCGCTGCCGCCGCCCCAAGGGCCATCGTCATTGTTATTTTGCCAGGGCATTCGCCAATCCGAACCTTATCACAACAAGCTGGAGCCTATATACGAGCGCCAAACCGGGATTGCGAGGGCGCAAGAATGTCGCTGCCCCGCGCAGCCGGATTTTTGGCAGATTATTGAAGGAATACAGCAGGCATGAGCATCCGAGATCTTGTCGCCGAGGCGCTTGCCGGTATCGCCGACCCCATCAGCGGCACGCTCATGGACAGCGGCCGCGCTGCCGGCATCGTTGCCAAGGACGATGGTACCATCGGGCTGGTGCTGTCGGTTGACGGCCTGGACAAGGGCGCCGCCGAACGGTTGCAGGCGCAGGTGGAGGCGCAGGTGCGCCGTGTTCCCGGCGTCAAGGCGGTGCGGCTGATCCTGACAGCTGACCGCGCCGCTGCGCCGGCCGGAGCCGCCAGGCCGGTGGAAACGACCGTCCCCGGCATCCGGAAACTGATTGCCGTGGCCAGCGGCAAGGGCGGGGTCGGCAAATCCACCGTCGCGGCCAATCTGGCCTTTGCGCTGGCCCGGGCCGGCCAGGCGGTGGGGCTGCTCGATGCCGATATCTATGGGCCTTCGGTGCCGACGCTGCTGGGCATCACAGGCCGCGCCCGTATCGAGAATGGCAAGCTGCAACCCGAAATGCGGTTCGGTGTGAAGGCCTTGTCGATGGGCATGATGACCGATCCCGGCAAGGCCATCGTCTGGCGCGGACCGATGGCCAGTTCGGCACTGGTGCAGATGGTCGAGAACGCCGATTGGGGTGCGCTTGATGCGCTGGTCATCGATCTGCCGCCCGGCACCGGCGACATTCAGTTGACCATGGCGCAGAAATTAAAGCCAGATGGCGCTGTCATCGTTTCGACGCCGCAGGACCTGGCGCTGATCGATGCGCGCCGCGCCATCGCCATGTTCGGCGAAGTGAATGTGCGCGTGCTGGGCGTGATCGAAAACATGGCTGGCTATGCCTGCCCGGCCTGCGGCCATGTGTCCGACCCCTTTGGTCATGGCGGGGCAGAGGCGGAGGCCGGGAAACTGGGTGTGCCGTTCCTTGGCCGGGTGCCGCTGGCGATGGCGGTGCGGCAGGCTGCCGACGCCGGGCAGCCGCTGGACGGCGACAGCGCCGCGTTGTTCGACCAGATTGCGCGCAGCGTGATGGTGACAGTGGGGCTTTAACGGCCATCCTTGGCGTGGCGGCGTGCGCTGAGCGTTTTCATGGCGTGATCCAGCCGGGCCAGCGCCTCGGCATGAAGCGCCGGCGTGGCGACAGCCAGACCGTGCACAAGTGGCTGCGGCTGGTTGAAGCGCAGCGCGGCGCCGTGGCGGTCGGTCACGATGCCGCCGGCCTCGGTGACGATAAGACTGGCGGCGGCCACGTCCCATTCGGCGACCGTGCGTCCTTCCATCCAGACATCGGCTTCGTTGGCGGCGAGTTTTGCCATGCGCAGTGCCAGGCTGTTGGGCTTTTCCACCGCCACGCCCGGCCAGGGTTCGGGCCAGAAACTTGCGGCCATATTGGCGACGTCGATGGGCAGGCGCACGCCCGGCAGCGTCGCCAGCCCTGACACCGCCAGCGCACAGCCATTGCCAGTTGCGCCGCCGCCCAGCGAGCCGCCAAAGATCATGTCCCGCGCCGGTGCGGCCAATGCCGCCACGGTCACGGCCCCGTCCTCCACCAGCGCCACCGACACGGCCCAGCCGGTTCGGCCCCGGATGAAATCGCGTGTGCCATCGATGGGATCGACCACCCAAACCCGGCGGCGCGCCAGCCGGTCCGGCGAATCGGCGGTTTCTTCGGACAGCCAGCCATCACCCGGCCGAGCCATCGCCAGCGCGTTTTTCAAAAAGGCATCGACCGCCAGATCGCCGGCGCTGACCGGCGTGCCGCAGTCCTTGTCCCACCAGTCCGATGCCCCGTGGAAATGACCCATGGCAATGGCGCCGGCTTCGGTGGCCAGCTTCACCGCAAGGGCGAGATCGTCTGCCAAGGCCCTGGAGTCCGGCAAGCGTCAGCTACCGGCGATGGTCATGGCATCGATGCGCAGGGTGGGCACATTGGTGGCATGGCGGAAGCGCAGGTCATTGGCCGGCGTCATCCGTGCAAACATGTCCTTGAGATTGCCGGCGATGGTGATTTCAGCGACCGCGCCGGTGATCTCGCCATTTTCGATGCGGAAACCACTGGCGCCCCGGCTGTAGTCGCCGGTCAGGCCGTTGACGCCCATGCCGATCAGCTCGGTGACATACAGCCCGTCCTTGATGTCGGCCATCAGCGCCGCCGGGGTGTCGGTGCCCGGCTCCATGTGCAGGTTGGACGCCGATGCGCCCGGCGGCCCCGACGTGCCGCGCGCGGCATGGCCGGTGGGCGCCAGCCCCAGTTGCCGCGCGTTGGCGCTGTCGAGCAGCCATGTCGTGAGGACGCCCTTGTCGATGATGGCGGTGCGCGCCGTCGGCAGCCCCTCGCCGTCGAACGCGCGTGAGCGCAGGCCCCGCAGGCGCAGCGGATCATCGATCATGGTGACGCCGCTGTCGAAGATCGCCTTGCCCAGCGCGTCCATCAGGAATGATGTGCCGCGCGTGATGGCGCTGCCGGTGATGGCGCCCATCAGGTGGCCGATGAGACTGCCGCTGACGCGCGGGTCGAACACGACCGGCATGGTGCCGGTGGCGAGCTTGATCGGCGACAGCCGGGCAATCGCACGCTGGCCGGCGCGGACGCCGATCTCGGCAGGATCTTCGAGGTCGGCCAGATACCGCGTGCTGTGATAGGCATAGTCGCGCTGCATGTCGCTGCCATTTCCGGCGACCACCGATGCCGATGTGCCATGGCTGGAGCCGATCTTGCCGCCGCGAAAGCCGGTCGATGTCGCCAGCGCCATGACGACCAGTCCAGCCGCCGCGCCGCCGCCTTCGGAATTGGTCACGCCGGGCACGGCCCGGGCGGCATCCTCGGCGGCCAGCGCGCGGTCCTTGAGGCTCTGTGCCAAGGGCTCGGCAGGGTCGTGGACATCAAGTTCGGGTATTGCGCCGCGCATCAGTCGGTCTTCGGGGGCGAGGCCCGCCCATTTGTCTTCGGGCGCCAGCCGCGCCATGTCGACGGCACGGGTCGCCGCCTCGATCAGGGCTGCGGGCGATAGGTCGGATGACGAGACGCTGGCCGAACGCTGGCCGACGAACACGCGGATGCCGACTTCCTCGCCCTCGGAGCGGCCAATGTCCTCCAGCGCGCCGAGGCGGACCGATACGGATGTGGAGCCATCGCCCATATACAGGGCATCGGCGGCGTCGGCGCCGGCGGCGCGTGCAGCAGCAAGGGCGGCATCGAGGCGCTCAAGCGCCATGGGAGGGGTCAGCATGACGCAGACTTAAGTCGTGGCGCCGCAAATGGCCAGCACCCGACGCATTTGTCGCATCCGTCCAATGACGCGCCGGCGCGATCTGGCATTGCCGCCGTGCAGATGCAGCATCGATCCGGGGCAGACTGGTGACGATGCCGCAACAGGCGCCGCGCGGGTCCGTCGCCAATCCGGCACGGGCCCGCAGCCATGTTCACGCCAGCCCGACCACCGCGCAGGCCGCAAACATCAAAAGCCCGGCGCTGCGATTGGTGCGAAACAGCATCAGGGCATTGGCCGGGCCGGCGTCGGACAGGCGCCAGACCTGCCAGCCCAGATGCGCCGCCAGCGGCAGCAGCGCCGCCAGCACCAATGGGTCGGGCCGCACCAGCCACAGCGCCGCGCCCCACAACAGCAGTGCCAGCGCATAAAACCCCGCAACGCCGCGCCGCGCCGCCGGACCCAGCGCCCGTGCCGAGGATTTGATGCCGGCTATGGCGTCGTCCTCGATGTCCTGCAGCGCGTAGATGGTGTCATAGCCCAGGGTCCAGGCAACACCGCCGGCATAGAGCAGCGCCATCGGGGCATCGGGCGCACTTATGGCGGCATACCCGACCAGCGCCCCCCAGTTGAAGGTGAGGCCGAGCCAGGCCTGCGGCCACCAGGTGATGCGCTTCATGAACGGATAGGCCGCCACCAGCGCGATGCTGCCCAGCGCTACCATCTGCGCAAGCGGGCGCAATTGCAGCAGCACGGCGAGGCCGATCAGCGACAGGGCGACGGCAAACACCAGCGCCGCGCGCACGCTGATGACGCCGCTTGCCACCGGCCGACTGCGCGTGCGGGCGACCTGCGCATCCAGATCGCGGTCGACAATGTCGTTCCACACACAGCCCGCCGCCCGCATCGCAAGGCTGCCGGCGGCAAACCACAGCAGCAACAGTCCGTCGGCGACCAGCCCGCCGGCCAGCGCCAGCCCCCATCCGCACGGCCAGAACAGCAGCCAGCTGCCAGCTGGCCGGTCGAGCCGCGCCAGCCGGGCATAAGCCAGCGGGCGCGGCGGCAGCCGGTCGGTCCAGCCCGGCAGCGAGTCGGGCAGCGACTCGGGTAGCGACTCGGGGGGCAGCGAGTTGGGGGTTGCCGGTTGCGGCGGCGGGGATGCTGGGTTAGCCACGGCGCCATGAGCGAAACCGGCCCCGATTTGTCAACCACGCCGCGACTGTATGTCGATCTGCCGATGGCGCAGGGCGCGGTGCTGACGCTGCCGGCACCGCAGTCGCATTATCTGGCGCAGGTGATGCGCCGGCAGCTTGGCGATGTCGTGCGCATGTTCAACGGCCGCGACGGCGAATGGGCGGCGCGCGTGACAGCGCTGGCCAAGAAAGCCATCAGCGTCAGCCTTGAGATGCAGAGCCAGCCGCAAGAGACCACCGCCGATCTGTGGCTGTGCGCGGCGCCGCTGAAGCGTGGGCGCATCGATTGGGTGGCGGAAAAGGCCTGCGAGCTAGGCGTGGCAAGGCTGGTGCCGGTGGTGACGCGCCGCACGATCGTGGACCGGTTGAACCATGACCGACTGTTTGCCCATATGGTCGAGGCCGCCGAACAATGCGGCCGCACGGCCCTGCCGGAACTGGCCGAGCCGGTGGCGTTGGCGGCGCTGCTCCGGGACTGGCCGCCGGGCCGCACGCTGATCTTTGCCGACGAAACCGGCGGCGCACCCATGGCACACGCAATGGCCAACGCGTCTGCTCCGGCTGCGATCCTGATTGGCCCGGAAGGCGGCTTCACACCCGAGGAGCGCGCCGCCATCCGCGCGGTGCCCGGCGCCATGGCCATCAGCATGGGACCGCGCATCCTGCGCGCCGATACGGCAGCGGCGGTGGCGGTCGGCGTCTGGCAGGCGCTGGTCGGCGAGCCCTGAACGCTACTGCGGCACGGCGTTGATCACGCGCTCCGCCGCAGCATCGACCGCCTCGCGGCTCCAGCGAAACGGCACATAGTCACCGCCGGCCCATAGCGGAAACAGGTCGCGGTAATGCGGGTCGCCGGCATTGCCCGATTGGCCCGGCGTGTTGATGACCATGGCATTGTCCCAGGCGCCGACATCCATCACCAGCCGCACCGAAGCGCCGGCGGTGACGCGGAAATTGTCGTCATAGCTGGCCGCCATCGGCGTGGAGCCTGAGCCGCCGATGCCGAGCGGGCCGGCGCTGCGTCCCTCGCCCCGGTCGGGCAGGGCCAGCGCCGGCACGAAATAGGCCCGGTGCGCGCCGCCCCAGCGCCAAAGCGCCGGATCGCCTTTGCTGCTGACCAGTGCGGCATAGGCGGTGCCCAGTGAGCCGAGCAGTATCTCGGCGCGTTTTGCCGCCGCGTCGGGGCCGAGCAGGGCGCCGTCTTCCAGAACCGGGACGATGTTGCTGGCCGATGCCTTGCCGAAACCGGCCCGCGCCGATTGGGGCACCAGTGCCGCAACCGCCGCCGGCCCCAGCGCGGTGCTGGCCCAATATTCGTACAGCAGCGCCTGTGCCGAGCCGGCGCCTTCGTTGCCGTCCCAGCCCTTGAGCATGGCCAGTGCCGCGCGTTCGTCGTCATTGCGTCCTGCCAGGCCGGCCAGCAGCGCCATCATGCGCCGCGCATTGTCGCTGACGGTGTCGGTTTGCAGCGCCATGGCATCGACAAGGCTGAACTGCGGCTTTGCTGCGATCACCTCGTTGATGCGGTTGATGCGCGACCGGTCGGCCCATTCGAGGCCGAGCAGATGCGGGTAGCCCGCCGGCAGGTTCATCTCGTTGGCCGTGGCCAGCCAGCCTTTGGCGGGGTTGTACGACACGGGAAGCCTTGCCGGATCCAGCATCCCGGTCCAGCGCCAGGCCCTGCCGGCTGGCACCGGCAACAGG
>NZ_JANPCD010000038.1:0-2408 GCF_031430775.1 Sandarakinorhabdus sp.
GAAGCAGCGCCCGACATCTTGGGTATAGGCGAAATCCGCGTCCCAGTTGCCGTCCAGATGGTCATAGAAAATACCGCCGACACCCCGGTGGCGGTTCCGGTGCGGCACCCAGAAATATTCCTCCGCCCATTTGCTGTGCGCGGGATAATAGGCCGGGTCATGCCGGTCGCACATCGCCTTGACGTCGGCGTGAAAACTGGCGGTCTGCGCGTCATTGGGCAACGCCGGGTTGAGATCGACGCCGCCGCCGAACCAGCGCTTGGTGGTCACCAGCATCCGCGTGTTCATGTGGACGGCCGGCACCAGCGGGTTCACCGGATGGATGACAAGGCTGAGGCCGGTCGCAAAAAATCGCGGGTCTTCGCCGGCGCCATTGATCTGTTTTGCAAAATCCGGTGCGAACTGGCCGTGGACAGTGGAGATGTTGACGCCAGCCTTTTCAAAGACACGGCCCTTCATCAGGCCCATTTCGCCGCCGCCGCCGTGGCCGCCGCCATGGTCGGTGCGCTCCCAGATGCGGCGTTCGAAGCGCCCTGCGTCGCCAGGGGCCGTACTTTCGTCCTCGATTTTTTCCAGCGCGGCCCAGATGTTGTCGCGCAAGTTGCGGAACCAGGCCTGTGCGGCCAATTGCTGTGCATCGAGTGTGATCATGCGCCGGTTCTAGCGCCTGTGCCGGTGGTTGCAACCGGTCAGGATACCGTAAAAATACCTAACCGCGCCAAAATGTCCTGCCATTTGCGACCAGATGGCCGTTGCATTGCGGCATGACGGTAGCTAATGCCAACCCATCCTTGGGGTGGGCTGACCCTTTGGCAACGCATTATCCCGAGGGACCGCATGGCTAGCGAGACGCGGCAGGCAACTGCTGAAGACCTGACCCCTGATGGCGATCGCCGTCGTGACTTTTTGTATGTCGCCACCGGCGCCTTTGCGGCCGTCGGTGTCGTGCCGGTGGCCTGGTCGCTGGTCAACCAGATGAACCCGTCAGCCGATGTGCTGGCCATGGCATCCATCGACCTTGACCTTTCGGCGATCCAGCCCGGCCAGGCCATCAAGGCCAAATGGCGCGGCAAGCCGGTGTTTGCCCGGCAGTTGACCCCGGCAGAAATCGCCGACGCGAAAAAGGTCGATGCGAGCACCCTGCGTGATCCGCAGTCCCTCGCCGACCGCACCAAGCCCGGCAATGAACAATGGCTCATCACGCTTGGCGTGTGCACGCACCTTGGTTGTGTGCCCTTGGGCGCTGCCGAAGGCGAAGTGCGCGGCGATTTCGGCGGTTATTTCTGCCCCTGCCACGGCTCGCACTATGATAGCGCGGCGCGCATCCGCAAAGGGCCGGCGCCCAAGAACCTGGAAGTGCCGCCCTATGCGTTCAAGACGCCCACGTCCGTGACCATCGGCTGAGGAGTGACATCATGAGCTTTCCCTGGGCCAGACAATATCAGCCGACCAGCGATGTCGGCAAATGGATGGACAGCCGGCTGCCGCTGGCGCGTTTTGTCCATGGTTCATTGGGCGCCGGTTATCCGACCCCCAAGAACCTGAACTATTTCTATAACTTCGGCGTGCTTGCCGGTGTGGCGCTGGTCATCCAGATCATCACCGGCGTCGTGCTGGGCATGCATTATGCCGCCAACACGCTGGTCGCCTTTGACAGCGTCGAACACATCATGCGCGACGTGAACGGTGGCTGGATGATCCGCTACATGCACGCTGTCGGCGCCAGCTTCTTTTTCGGCGTTGTCTACGTCCACATTTTCCGTGGCCTGTATTACGGTTCCTACAAGCCGCCGCGCGAAGTGCTGTGGATGCTCGGCCTTGTCATCTTCCTGTTGATGATGGCGACGGCGTTCATGGGCTATGTGCTGGTCTGGGGCCAGATGAGCTTCTGGGGCGCGCAGGTCATCACCGGCTTGTTCTCGGCGATCCCGGTTGTCGGCACTTACATCCAGACGCTGCTGCTCGGCGGCTTCTCGCCCGACAACGCAACGCTCAACCGCTTCTTCTCGCTGCATTATCTGCTGCCGTTCGTGACGTTCGGGGTCATCATCCTGCACGTCTGGGCGCTGCATATTCCCGGCTCCAACAACCCCACCGGCATCGATGTGAAGTCGGAGCAGGATACGGTGCCGTTTCACCCCTATTACACCGCCAAGGACTTCTTCGGCCTTGGTGTCTATCTGGTGGTGTTCAGCGCCTTTGTGTTCTTCATGCCGAACTCGCTGGGCGAGCCGGACAACTACATTCCCGCCAACCCGCTTTCGACGCCGGCGCACATCGTTCCCGAATGGTATTTCTGGCCATTCTACGCGATCCTGCGCGCCTTCACGACCGACTTCATGGGCATTCCGGCCAAGTTGTGGGGCGTGCTGGGGATGTTCGCATCGATCCTGCTGCTGTTCTTCCTG
>NZ_JANPCD010000039.1:0-18324 GCF_031430775.1 Sandarakinorhabdus sp.
TCACAGACAAAGGCCGAGGCGGGATGGTCCCAGACTCCCTCGGGCGTGTCGATCTGCTCGACGCGGCCATGGTCCATCACGACGACCCTATCGGCCAGGTCGAGCGCTTCCTCCTGATCGTGGGTGACGAACAGGCTGGTCAGGCCCATGCGGGCGTGCACCTCGCGCAGCCAGCGGCGCAAATCCTTGCGGACCTTGGCATCCAGGGCGCCGAACGGTTCATCGAGCAACAGGATGCGTGGTTCGACGGCGAGTGCCCGGGCCAGCGCCACGCGCTGCCGCTGCCCGCCGGACAATTGCCCCGGATAGCGCGCACCGATGTGCGAGAGTTGCACCAGATCAAGCAGTTCCTTGACTCGCGCCGCAATGTCGCCGCGCGATGGCCGGCTGGAGCGCGGCCGTACAGACAGGCCGAAACCGATGTTTTCGGCCACGGTCATGTGACGGAACAGGGCGTATTGCTGAAAGACAAACCCCACCTGGCGGGCGCGCGGCGGCACACCGTCCATGTCGCGCCCGTCGATTGTAATGGTGCCTTTTTCGGGAAATTCGAGACCGGCAAGGATGCGCAGCAACGTCGTCTTGCCTGAGCCCGAGGGCCCAAGCAGCGCCATGAACTCGCCCGGCCGGGCCTCGATCGAGACATTGTCGAGCGCAGTGAAACTGCCGAATGTCTTTCTGACGCCGCGGGCTGTGATGGTCATGGCTGATGGCCTCCGGCTGCCAGTTCGGCGCCATAGCGCCATTCAAGCAGGGTCTTGATGGCCAGCGTTACCAGTGCCAGCCCGGCAAGGGTGGACGCGACGGCAAAGGCTGCCACAAAATTATACTCATTGTACAAGATCTCGATATGCAGCGGCAGTGTGTTGGTCAGACCGCGAATATGGCCCGAAACCACCGAAACGGCGCCGAATTCACCCATCGCCCGCGCCGTGGACAGCAGCACACCATACAAAAGCGCCCAGCGGATGTTTGGAAGGGTCACGCGCCAGAACGTCGCGAATCCGCCGGCGCCAAGGCTGAGCGCGGCTTCTTCCTCGTCGCGGCCCTGTTCCTCCATCAACGGGATCAGCTCCCGCGCGACGAACGGAAAGGTGGTGAACATCGTGGCCAGCACCAGGCCGGGCACGGCAAATATTACCTGAATGCCGTTTGCCGCCAGCCATGGCCCGGCCCAGCCCGACAGCCCGAACACCAATACATAAATAAGGCCGGCAACGACTGGCGACACCGAAAACGGCAGGTCGATCAGCGTCACCAGCAAGGACCGCCCGCGAAAATCGAACTTGGCGATGGCCCAGCTGGCGGCAAGGCCGAACACCATGTTGACCGGCACGGCGATGCCCGCGACCAGCAAGGTGAGGCGCAGCGCCGCCAGCGCATCAGGGTCGGCGATGGCAGCAGCATAGGCCTGCCAACCCTTGCGCAGCGCCTCGGCAAACACCACCGCCAGCGGCAGCGCAAGGTTGAGCAGCAGGAACGCCAGCGCGACCGCCGTTATGGCATAGCGCAGCCAGCGCGGCTCGGCGGTGGCTGGTTCCGGCGGCCGGCTCATGCCGCGCCCATCCGCCGGCGCTGAAAGGCCTGCACCAGATTGATGCCCAGCAGCAGAGCAAAACTGAGGGCGAGCATGGTGACCGCAATGGCCGCGGCACCGCCGACACTGTCCTGTTCCAGTTGCACGACAATCAGCAGCGGCGCGATTTCGGTGCGATAGGGCATGTTGCCGGCGATAAAGATCACCGAGCCATATTCGCCGATGCCGCGCGCCAGGCCCAGTGCAAATCCGGTGCCCAGTGCCGGCAATATCGCCGGCAGGATGACGCGCGCGAACGTCTGCCAGCGGCTGGCGCCCAGGCTGGCGGCGGCCTCCTCGACATCGGCGCCAAGGTCCGCCAGCACAGGCTCGACGGTGCGAACGGTGAACGGCAGGCCGACAAAGACGAGCGCCATGACGATGCCCAGCGGTGTGAAGGCAACATCGATGCCCAGCGGCGTCAGATAACGGCCAATCCAGCCGCTAGGTCCATAAAGCGCGGTCAGCGCGATACCGGCCACAGCCGTGGGCAGGGCAAATGGCAGGTCCACCAGCGCCGAAATGAGCTGGCGGCCAGGAAAGCGATACCGCACGAGCACCCAGGCCAGCGCCAGCCCGAACACCGTGTTGATGGCGGCGGCCAGCATCGCCGTGCCGAATGTCAGCCGATAGGCACGCATGGCCCGGTCGGACAGGGCGGCCGCCGCAAAGCCGTCAAAGCCCAGCCCGGCCGCCTTGAAGAACACCGCCGCCAGCGGGATCAGCACCACCGCCGACAACATGGTGATGGTGATGCCCAGCGTCAGCGTGAAGCCGGGAATGACGGAGCGGGAAGCGGCGCGACCGGGCATTATTCGGCCGGGGGCGCAGCGGCAAAGGCGCGGTCAAACTCGCCGCCATCGGCAAAGAAGATACGCTGCGCCTTGGCCCAGCCGCCGAAATTGCGGTCGATATCGAACAGTTCGAGGCTAGGGAAACGCGCCGCATACCTTGCGAGCACCTTGGGATCGCGCGGGCGATAGCCATTGGCGGCGATGATGTCCTGTGCCGCCGGCGTGAACAGAAACGCCAGATAGGCGCGTGCCACGCCGCGGGTGCCGCGTTCATCGACAACCGCATCAACCATGGCAACGGGTGGTTCGGCCTTGATCGAAACCGACGGCACGACAATCTCGAACCGTTCGGCACCGAGTTCCTTGATGGCAAGCAGCGCCTCGTTCTCCCAGGTTACCAGCACATCGCCGATCCCGCGTTCGGCAAAGCTGGTTGTGGCACCGCGCGCGCCCGAATCGAGCAGCGGCAGATGCGCTACCAGCCGGCGCAGGAACAGGCGGCCACCCGCGGGCGTGCCGGTCTGACGCTGGCCATATCCCCAGGCGGCCAGAAACGCCCAGCGTGCGCCGCCGCTGGTGCGCGGATTGGCACTGATGACCTTGGTGCCGGGCCGCACCAGATCGTCCCAGTCGTGGATGCCGCGCGGATTGCCCTTGCGGACCAGAAACACGATGGGCGACCAATAGGGCACCGATTTCCCCGGCAGGCGACTGGCCCAGTCGGGCGCAATCAGCCCGGCGCGGGCAACCAGATCAATGTCTTGTGCCAGGGCCAGCGTGACGACATCGGCGCGCAATCCGTCGCTGACGGATCGCGCCTGCTTGCCGGACCCGCCGTGCGACTGGTTGATGGTGACGCGCTGCCCGGTGCGGGCCTGCCACTCGCGGGCAAAAGCGGTGTTGATATCCCGGAACAGCTCGCGCGTCGGGTCATAGCTGGCATTGAGCAGCACGACAGGTGCCGGCGCAGCATGTCTCTGCGCAGCATGCGCCGGCGAAGCGCCGGACAAGGCCAACGCAGCGACGATGATGACAGACAATCGGCGCATCCATGCCCTTTTCAGCGACTGCCGGCAGGTTATTCCCATCGCCGGACTGGGCAAAGCGGCAATTCTACTCGTCGGCCAAGCCGGGCTTGTCAGGCCGAGTTTGTCACGATGGGGTCGGCCATGTTGCTGCCGGTGGCAAGCCCCGGCATAGCCGGTCCGGAGATTCAGGCGGCGACCCGGTCAATGGACAAGTCAGCCAGCGTCGTATGATCGAGGATCGCCGCCGTTTGTTCGCGCACGGTCAGCATGACCTTGCGGATGACGCAGGTGGTTTCCTCGAAGCAATCGGCGCAGCGCTGATAGGCCGACACCGATACGCATGGCACCAGCGCCAGCGGGCCTTCGATCAAGCGGATGATCTCGCCAAAGCTGATCTGTCCCGCCGGCCGCGCCAATCGGTAGCCGCCCATCTTGCCGCGAAAACTGTCGACCAGTCCGCCGTGCTTGAGATCGAGCAGGATGATTTCGAGGAACTTGCGCGGCAGTTTCTGGTCCGCAGCGATGGCCGAGATCGGCACCGGCGCGATGCCGCCCGAACGAGCGATGAAGATGAGCGCACGAAGCGCGTAGCGAGAACGCTGGGTCAACATGATGCTCGTAATCCTATGCACGCGCGGGGGATTCTGGACAAGGGGGTGCGCCAGACTCTGACCAGAAGCCCCCAGAACTCGGATTGGGAAATTTTACCTATTATTCGGATTAATCGCCCATGAATGGGAGATTCAATCATGCCCGTATTGTAACGGCAATACGGCTATACGGCCAACACACTGATAACGCTGACAGCAAGAGTTGTGGTGGCACTTGGCACGGTCATTGCAATGCTGTCAGCGTAACCCCGGATGGTCCGGAGTTCGCCCCCAAGGAGATCCCCCCATGTTCGCCCTTTCCACTTCGATCCTGAACCGCAACGTCATCGGCACTGTTGGCACCGTGTTCTTCGCCGGCTTGTGCCTCGCCGCCGCAGCCGCCCCTGCTGCTGCCAGCGAAACGCACCGCACTGCCGTTGTCAGCTATTCCGACCTCGACCTCGCCAGCCAGGCCGGCCAGAAAACTCTGGAACGCCGCGTTCGCACCGCTGCCAAGGAAGTTTGCGAAACCGGCTCCCAGGATGCCTGGTCACGCGCCGCCAAGGCCGATTGCTTCCGCACCACGGTCGAAAAGTCCCTGAACGGCGTCAACGCCAAGATGAGTTGAAACGCACGGCGGGCAAGGGGCAGGGGGATCTCCCCTGCCCGCCAGCCGGCCGGACCTCACTGAACCGTGCCAGACAAAAGCGGCACCGCAATGTTCAGGACAATCAGACGTCCAGATTGGCGACGTTCAGCGCATTGTCCTGGATAAAGGCGCGGCGCGGTTCGACGACATCGCCCATCAGCTTGGTAAAGATGTCATCGGCCAGATCGGCCTCGTCGGCATCGACGCGCAGCAACGTGCGGGCGGCCGGATCAAGCGTGGTTTCCCACAATTGCTCGGCGTTCATTTCGCCAAGCCCCTTGTAACGCTGGATCGAAAGGCCCTTGCGGCCGGCATCCAGAACAGCCGACAGCAGGTCGGACGGCCGGGTGATCGGCACATTGCCAAGCATCGCAGTGCCAAGGAAACTGGCGGCCTCCTGCATGGCCAGCGCGTGCAGGCGCGGCGCCTCGGGCGAAGCCAGAAAGGCGCCGTCGATGACATGATGGTCGGCAACACCGCGCCAGTCACGGCGCAGCACATAACCGCCCTCCGCCCCCAACGAAGCGGTCCAGCGCCCGCCATCCGGCTCGGCACGGGTCAGCCAGGCGGCGGTCTTTGCAGCGGCATCGGCATCGGCGCCGCCAAGGCCGCCATTGATGGCCAGCGCCTCGATGACATCGGAAGGATAGCGGCGCGGCACATAATTCATCAGCGCCCGCAGGCGCCGGGCGTGATCGACCAGCGCCTTGAGATCGGCGCCGCTGCGCGGCCCGGCATTCGTCTCCAGCGACAGGCCGGTGCCGGAATCAATCAGGTAATCCTCAAGCGCGGCATTGTCCTTGAGATAGACTTCGGACCGGCCGCGCGCGACCTTGTAAAGCGGCGGCTGGGCGATGAACAAATGCCCACCCCGAATCAGTTCCGGCATCTGCCGGTAGAAGAACGTCAACAGCAGCGTTCGGATATGCGCGCCATCGACATCGGCATCGGTCATGATGACGATCTTGTGGTAGCGCAGCTTTTCCAGCTTGAATTCGTCGCGGCCGATGCCGGTGCCAAGCGCCTGGATCATCGTGCCGATTTCGCGGCTGGACAGCATCCGGTCGAAACGCGCGCGCTCGACATTCAAAATCTTGCCGCGCAGGGGCAAAATGGCCTGAAACTGTCGGTTGCGGCCCTGTTTGGCGCTGCCGCCGGCGGAATCGCCTTCGACCAGGAACAGCTCCGACTTGACGGGATCACGTTCCTGGCAATCGGCAAGCTTGCCGGGCAGCGACGCGATGTCGAGCGCGCCCTTGCGCCGCGTCAGGTCGCGAGCCTTGCGCGCGGCCTCACGCGCGGCAGCGGCATCGACGATCTTGGCGATGATGGTGCGGGCATGGGCGGGGTTTTCATCGAGCCAGATGGCGAGCCGGTCGGCAATCAGCGCTTCAAGCGGCTGGCGCACTTCGGAGGAGACCAGCTTGTCCTTGGTTTGGCTGCTGAACTTGGGGTCGGGCAGTTTCACCGACACGATGGCCGTCAGGCCCTCGCGCATGTCATCGCCGGTCAGGCTGACCTTTTCCTTTTTCAGCAGCCCCGAGCTTTCGCCATAATTGTTGAGCGTGCGCGTCAGCGCGGCGCGGAAGGCGGCGAGATGCGTGCCGCCATCGCGCTGCGGGATATTGTTGGTGAAGCACAGCACCTGTTCGTAATAGCTGTCGTTCCATTCCAGCGCGACTTCGATGCCGATGTCATTGGCGCTGCCATGGATGGCAACCGGCGACGGGATCAGCGCCGTCTTGGACTTGTCGAGATACTGGACGAACGCTGCGATACCGCCTTCGTAATACAGCTCGACGGTCGCGCCCTCGGCGTGGCGGCCATCGGTCAGGCGCAGGCGCACACCGGAATTGAGGAACGCCAATTCGCGAAAGCGGTGTTCGAGCTTGGCAAAATCGAACTCGATGATCTTGAAGGTGACCGGCGACGGCAGAAAGGTGACGCGGGTGCCGCGCTTGCCATCCGACGGGCCAACGACCTTCAACGGCGCTTCGGCGACGCCGTGGCGGAACCGCATCCAATGTTCATGGCCGTCGCGCCAGATCGTCAATTCCAGCCATTCCGACAGTGCGTTGACCACCGAGACGCCGACACCGTGCAGACCGCCCGACACCTTGTAGGCGTTGGCGTCGCTGTTTTCGAATTTTCCGCCGGCGTGCAGCTGGGTCATGATGACCTCGGCCGCAGACACGCCTTCCTCGGTGTGGATGCCGGTGGGGATACCGCGGCCATTGTCGGTGACGCTGACGGAGCCGTCGGGGTTGAGCGAAATCAGGATGAGGTCGCAATAGCCCGCGAGCGATTCGTCGATGGCATTGTCGCTGACTTCAAAGACCATGTGATGCAGGCCCGAGCCATCATCGGTATCGCCGATATACATGCCGGGGCGTTTGCGCACCGCGTCCAGCCCGCGCAGCACCTTGATGCTGTCGGCGTCATAGTCGTTGTGGGCGTCTTCGGGCGGCAGTTCGGGGGTTTCGGTCAAGATAGGGGTTCCTGGCGGCTGGGCCGGTTCACGCGGCGGCGCTTGGCATTCCTTATAGAAGCTCCCGCGCGCCCGCGCGACACAATTTCGACAGCTAGAGCATCACGCCGAAACTCGGCACCAGCCCGCATGTCATGCGCGATGCTCTAGCGGCTGCCGCTGCGCAGGATGCCAAAGCTGCGATTGCGGGCCACGCGCGGCTTGGCGGCGAGCCAGCGCAAAGCGTCGTCCGCAAGCATCGGCCGGGCGAACAGATAGCCCTGGATGCCGGAACAGCCATGGTTCACGAGGAACTGCCGTTGCTGCTCGGTTTCCACCCCTTCGGCGATGACTTCCAGCCCAAGCCCCTTGCCCAGGCCGATGAGCGTGCGCGCAATCAGGCCCTTGTCCCCGCACTCGCCGATCGCCTTGGTGAAGCTCTGGTCGATCTTGATCCGGTCCACCGGAAAACTGGTCAGGTGCGAAAGCGACGCATAGCCGGTACCGAAATCGTCCATGGCCAGGCTGACGCCAAGCGCGCGAAGCGCCTCCAGCGTCTGGCCGATGCGAGCAATCGACCGGTCGAGCAGGACGGTCTCGGTCACTTCGACTTCCAGCCGCCCCGCCGGCAGGCCGTGGCGCGCCAACAGGCGTTTCACTGTTTCCAGAAAATCGTCGGACAACAGCTGCGCGGTCGAGACATTGACCGCAAGATGCCCCGGCTCAAGACCAGTAGCGAGCATCGCGGCAAAGCCGGCCATGGCGCTGTCCATCACCTGCAAGCCAAGCGGCTGGGCCAGCCCGGTTTCCTCGGCGATGGCGACAAATTCGGCGGGCGAAACCCATACCCCGTCCTGCTGCCAGCGGGCCAGCGCCTCGAACCCCATGACACCGCCGTCCGACACGCGTTGTTGCGGCTGCAATGCCGCCACCAACCGGCGTTCGGATATGGCCCGGCGCAACTGGTCGGCGAGCCGGGTACGCCTGACGACGCGTGCGGCAAGGCTGGCATCGAACACGGTCGCACGCGCCCGGCCCTGGCGCTTGGCCTCGTAAAGCGCGGCATCGGCGTTGGCGAGAAGAGTCTTGGCATTGGCGCCGGGGGCAGGGAAGGCCGTGACCCCGATCGACACCGAAGGCCCATAACGGTTGGCGCCCAGCCGCATCGGCCGACGCAGAGTCGTCATCAGCCGAGACAGAAAACCCTGGATCTCGGCGGGCTGTTTCGGGCCATGGACAATCAGCGCGAATTCATCGCCGGCCAGGCGGGCCGCCGTGTCGCCGTCGCGCAGGCAACGCTGCAAGCGGCGGCCTGTCAGGCGCAGCAGCAGGTCGCCGGCGGCATGGCCAAGGCCATCGTTGACCGCCTTGAAAAAATCGACATCCAACAGCACGACCAGGCCCGATCGCCCGCCGGTCGCCAGCCCCTCAAGCCCTGCAAGCAGCATCTCGCGGTTGGCCAGCCCAGTCAGCGAATCTTCCTCAGCGCGGCGGCGCAGCTCACGCTCGGCGCGCATCAGCGGCGTGATATCGGTGCGGATCGACACGATGTTGCCCGATGTGGACATGGCGGTCGACGCCTGCATCCATTTGTCGTTCTTGAGGTGGAAAATGCGGGCATATCCGTTGGAACGATGCCGGCGAAGATAGTCGGAAACCCAGGCGCGGCGCACCTCGGGCGGGTCGCTGGCGCTCACTTCGGGAACATAGTGATCGGCCATGACCTTGCGGGTGATGATATCGGCCAGACGCTCGCCCTTGATCATCAGCGTCTCGTTGCCGGGCAGCAGGCCACGATAGCTGTCATTGACCAGGATCAGCCGTTCGTCGTGATCATAGACCGACAAGGCCGCCGGGATGCCAGCGATGACATCGCGCAACAGCGTTTCCGTGCGCGCCCGCAGCGCCAGTTCATGCGCGGCGCGCGCGGCGGATTCGTGCCGGGCGGTCACATCCTCGAACGTGCCCATGACCATGACAGGGGCGCAGGCCCGGGCATCGACACGGCGACCGCGCGCGCGCACCCGCCGGCTCTGACCATCGGCCCGCACGATCGGCAGTTCCAGATCCCAGGGCGCGCCGTCGAGAATGGCGGCTTCGAGCGCGGCGCTGATTTCGGCGCGGGCTTCGGGCGCATAAAAGCTGATGGCGGCATCGCGGCTGGGGGTGAAATCGGCGGCAACGCCGTGGATGCGCCGTGTCTCGGCGCTCCACCACAAGCGGCCGCCGGCTTCGTACATCCAGGCGCCAATGCCGGCGACAGCCAGAAACGGCTCGCAGGCTGCCAGCGAGCGCAGTGACAGATGGTTGCCGCCTCCCGTGCCGCCGCCCATTGGGAGGGCGGGCGTGTTCCGGTTTGGCCAGCTGATGTCGGCCATCGCGATTATCCCGTCCGAGAACGGGAACGGCCCCGCCAGTGTTCGATTACGGCAGCGCCGGCAAGGATTTTACTATTGGCCGGCACTCTCCACGGCGCCGGCAATGACCGTCAGCCAGGTGGCAGCCGGCGCGCCCGCAAACAACGCGCGGTCGGTACCCGTCAGCCAGACCTGCGCACCGATATCCCCAAGCCGGCCAAACAGCAGCGCCCGCCGCCCGGCGTCGAGATGCGCCGCTACTTCATCGAGCAGCAGCAGGGGCGCGCGGCCCGTGCGCCGGGTGACGATTTCGGCATGGGCAAGGATGATAGCGATGAGCAGCGCCTTTTGCTCGCCGGTCGAGCCCAGCGCGGCGGCCATGCCCTTGGCAGCATGGTGAACGGCCAGATCGGCGCGGTGCGGGCCGATAAGCGCGCGGCCGGCAGCGGCGTCGGCGCTGCGGTTGGCCGCAAGCCGGCCGGCCAGGTCGGCGCCATTGTCGGCGCCATGGCTTTGGGCGGCATCGCCCGCCAGCGCCAATCTGGGCCGAGCAAAAGAACTGTCGGGGGTGCTGGCAAGATGCGCCGACAACGCTGCAACGGTGTCCGCCCGGGCCGCCGCCATGGCGGCACCATGCTCGGCCATCTGCTGCTCAAGGGCCGACAGCCAAGCCGGGTCGGCGGGCACATCATCGGTCAGCAACCGGGTGCGCGCCCGCATCGCGGCGTCATAGCGGGTAACAGCGCGGCCATGGCCGGGGTGCAGCGCCAGCACCAACCGGTCGAGAAATCGCCGCCGCGCCGCTGGCGGTTCGGCAAATAGCCGGTCCATGGCGGGCGTCAGCCAGACCAGCGCCAGCCATTCGCCCAGGCCATTGGCGGACGCTGCTGCACCATTGATCCGTACCAGCCGGCGGTCGGGCGCACTGGCGGCGGTGCCGGTGCCAAGTTCGACATTGCCGCCGGGGGCCGCGAATGTCGCCGCAACAGTCCAGCCGCCGCTGCCGCCGTGCCGCGCCGCATCGGACAGGGCGGCACCGCGCAAGCCGCGTCCGGGACCGAGGAGCGAGATCGCATCAAGGATGTTGGTCTTGCCTGCGCCATTCTCGCCGGTGATCACGACCAGTCCCGGCGCCGCCACGATCTCGGCGGCCGCATAAGAGCGAAAATCGGTCAGTGTCAGCCGGGTGATTGCCGCAGTTTCACGCTGGCCGTCGCCAGCGGGCGCGTCAGACGGCAAGCAGCCGGTGCTGGCCATTGTCGAACCGATGATAAGGAATGGGCCTGCCGGGATCGTCCATGCGCAGGCGGGTTTCGGCCAATATGGCGCGGGTGATCCCGGGCAGGTCCAACTGTGCTGCTGCTTCCCAGTCGAACCACGCAATTTCGGTCAACTCGCCGCAGCCGGGGCCAGGGTCGAGGCTGACGAGGTGCTGCGCATCCACGGCAAAGAACCGCGCATCAAAACGGCGCGGCCGTACCGGCGGCGTTATGGCCCGCGCCACGAATTGCAGGGGTGCCAGATCCGGCAGCAAGCCGCGGCCCAGAAAGTCCCGCCACTCCGGGCTGCGCGTGCGGGCCTGGCCGGGGCGCGCCAGCATCAAGCCGGTTTCCTCGAACAATTCTCGCACCGCTGCGGCGGCCAGCGCCCGGGCACGCGGCGGCGGCGCTGTCCGGCCCAGCGCTTCGGCAGTGGCCGGCGACAGGTCGCTTGCCAGCGGCACCCTGAAATCGGCGGTGTGGATGCGCCCGCCGGGAAACACCCACAGATCGGGCATGAAGGCATGGCCGCCCGCCCGGCGCCCCATCAGCACGCGCGGGCGCGGTCCGTCGCGGCGGATGACCAGCACGGTGGCGGCATCCTTGGGCCGCAACGCAGGGGAGGGCGGTTTTGTCATGCCGTCACCCTAGGGTCGTCAGACCAATGTGGCCAGCGCCTCGGCGGAATAGTCGCGCAGGTCGCCGGTGCGGCCATCGCGGATCTTGTGCGCCCAATCCGGATCAACGATCAGCGCGCGGCCGACGGCGACGAGATCGAATTCGTCGCGCGCCAGGCGTTCGAGCAGGTTTTCGATGCTGGCGGGCTTCGATGCTTCGCCGCGCATCCCCGCGACAAACTCTCCGGACAGGCCGACACTGCCGACGGTGATCGTCGGCTTGCCGGTGAGTTTTTTGGCCCAGCCGGCAAAGTTCAGGCCCGCTTCGCCGTCGATTTCGGGAAATTCCGGCTCCCAGAAGCGGCGCTGCGAGCAATGGAACACATCGGCGCCGGCATCGGCCAGCGGCGCCAGCCACGCCAGCATTTCGTCAGGCGTGACCGCGATGCGATAGGCGAAATCCTGCTGCTTCCACTGCGACAAGCGGATGATGACCGGGAAGTCCGGGCCGACAGCCGCGCGCACCGCCTTGAGAATCTCGGCAGCAAACCGCCCGCGTGCCGCAATGTCGCCGCCGTTCCAGCCATCATTGCGGGCATTGGTGCCGGGCCAGAAGAACGCGTCGATCAGATAGCCATGGGCGCCGTGCAATTCGACAGCGTCAAAGCCCAGCCGCTTGGCATCGGCAGCGGCGCGGGCAAAACTGGCGATCGCGTCGGCCACATCGCTGTCCGTCATGGCATCGCCGTTGGTCTTGCCGGGCATATAGACGCCCGACGGGCTTTCGGCTGTCACGGCCTTGGGGTTGCGGCGGTTGGGCATGGCGCCGACATGCCAGAGCTGCGGCGCGATCAGGCCGCCTTCGCGGTGGACAGCCGGCGGCACCTTGGCCCAGCCATCCAGGCCGCGCCCATGAAATTCCGGCACATCGGGATCATTGGCGGCGGCGGCGCGGTCGATGGCGGTGCCTTCGGTGACGATCAGGCCGACGCCGCCGGCGGCGCGTTTGCGGTAATATTCGGCGACATTGTCACCGGGGATGCCGCCGGGCGAGAAACTGCGCGTCATCGGCGCCATGACAATGCGGTTGGGCAGGCGAAGACCATTGATGGTGAATGGCCGGAACAATGTGTGGATCATCAACGAACCCCTGAATGTGTGAGGCGTGGGTAACGGCCGCAGCATTGCTGCGCAAGCTGCACCACGCGCAGTTCCGCTATGCTGCCCGCAAGCTTTTCTGCACAACGCCGCAGGATGATGGACCGTTGCCGCGAGTGCTGGGCCGGCTGTGAGTGGCACACCGAGTTGATGAAGGGGCGTTGGCCGGGTAAAGCGCCGTTCCAGTTCTTTTTTCAGGCCTAGTTTCATGTCCTCGGGCGCAGCGCCCCTTTTCGACGCGCCGGTGCAGACCGGCCTTGTCCCGCTGGTGCGGCTGGCGGCGCCCGTCGTGGCGTCGCGCCTGGGCATCATGGCCATGGGACTGGTCGACACCGTTGTTGTCGGCCAATATTCCGCCACCCAGCTGGGCTATCACGCGCTGGGCTGGGCGCCGACGGGTGTCGTGCTGATGACGTCGGTGGGCCTGTTGTCGGGTCTGCAAGTGATGACATCACAGGCCATCGGCGACGGGCGCGCTGCCGACACCGGCGCCATCCTGCGGCGCGGGCTGGCCTATGCGACCTGGATCGGCATAGTGGCTGCGCTGCTGCTCGGGCTGGGCGGCGGGCCGTTCATGCATGTCATCGGACTGGAAACGTCGCTGGCTGACGGCGCCACGCCGGTGCTCCAGTTGTTCGCGATTTCGCTGCTGCCGATTCTGGTGGCCGATGCCGGCATTTTCTGGCTGGAGGCGCATGGCCGCGCCGTGCCCGGCATGATCGCGATGTGGGCGGCAAATATCGTCAATCTGGTCGTCAACCTGTGGCTGGTACCGGGCGGCAACATGTTCGGCGTGTCCGGTGCCGCCGCCAGCGCCTGGGCCACCCTGGCCTCGCGGGTCGCGTTGTTGGTGACAGTTGCCGTGATCATCCTTGTGTGGCGCGAATCGCGCCGGCTGGGCGTCATGGCGCCGGCGCCGCATGATCCGGTAGCCGCGCGTGACATGCGCCGCGTCGGCTATGGCGCGGCGACCAGCTATTTCATCGAAAGCCTGGCGTTCTCGGCCATGACGATCTTTGCCGGCTGGGTTGGTGCGCTGGCGGTGGCCGCATGGGCCATCGTGCTGAATGTCGCGGCGTTGATCTTCATGGTGCCACTGGGGCTGGCGGTTGCCACCAGCGTCATGGTCGGCCGCGCCTATGGCGCCGGTGACAAGCCGGCTCTGCTGTCATCGGCGCGCCTGGGTTTTGGCGTGACGTCGGCGGTGCTGCTGCTTGTGTCGGCGGGCATCGCATTGGCGCCGGAACCACTGGCGCGAGCCTATACCGGTGATCCGGCGGTAGTGACGATGACGGCGGCGGCGCTGCTGCTGTCCAGCCTGTTCTTTGTCGCCGACGGCCTGCAAGTGGTGGCGGCCCAGTGCCTGCGCGCCCGGTCGGACATTGTCGCGCCGACGCTGACGCATGTCGTCAGCTATGTCGCGGTGATGATGCCGCTGGGCTGGTGGCTGGGCGTGCACCGGGGCATGGGCGTGGATGGTCTGGTGTGGTCGATCATCGTTGCCAGCCTGGTATCGGCGGTGCTGCTGTGGGGACGTTTTGTCTGGCTGTCGCGCCGCGAGATCTAGGCGCGATTGCGTTTTTGCAGAGCCGGCACCGGCCCGCTGCAATCGACGCTAAGATCGCAGCGCTTCGATCGGGCTGAGCTTTGCCGCGCGCGTGGCCGGCCACCAGCCGAAGAAGATGCCGATGCTGGCCGACACGGCAAAGGCGATGGTGACGGCAAACACCGTGACATCGGTGTCGAACCCGATGACGCCCGACAGCGCAAACGCGATGCCGGCGCCCAGCGCCACACCGATGCCGCAGCCGATCAACGACAGCATCAACGCTTCGAGCAGGAATTGCAGGCGCACCGCCGCGCGTGATGCGCCGATGGCCATGCGGATGCCGATCTCGCGGGTGCGTTCGGTGACCGATACCAGCATGATATTCATGATGCCGATGCCGCCCACCACAAGGCTGATCGATCCGATGGCCGCGAGCAGCAGCGAGATGGCGCGCGTGGTGGTGGACAATGTGTCGGTGATCGCCGTCAGGTTGGCCACCTGGAAATCATCGACCTCGCCGGAACGCAGGCGGTGGGTGCGGCGCAGCAATGTGGTGATGTCGTCCTGCACGCCGTCCAGCGCCTCGGCAGACGCCACCGACACCGACACAGTGCGGATCGACCGGCGGAAGAAATTGCCGCCCAGCAGCCGCAGCGCACTGGTCAGCGGCACGACAATGACATCATCGCGGTCCTGCCCACCAAAACCCTGGCCGCGTTTTTCAAGCAGGCCGATGACCGTGAAACTGATGCCGCGCACCCGCACCATCTGGCCGATGGGGTCGTTGGCGCCGAACAATTTGTCGGCGACGCTCTGGCCCAAAACGGCGACGCGGGCGCCGGCGCGCTCCTCGCGGTCGGTGAAGATGCGACCATCGCCGGCCTGCCATTCGTTGACGAGGAAATAGGCCGGCGTCGATCCGGTGACATTGGTGGCCCAGTTCGCCGGCCCGGCCACGGCCTGCGCCGGAAGGGATGTGGACGGCGCGGCTGCCTTGACATCGGGCAGCCCGGCAATGGCGTCGGCATCCTCGATGCGCAGCGATGCGCCCGAGCCTGCCCCGCCGAAAATGCCGCCCTGCCGCCCCGCACCGGCGGTGACGATGAGCAGGTTCGACCCCAGCCCGGAGATGGATTTCTGCACCTCTTTCTGAACGCCGCCGCCGATGGCCAGCATCAGGATGACGGCCGCCACGCCGATGATCATGCCCAGCATCGTCAGCATCGAACGCAGCCGGTTGGCGATCAGCGCGCCCCAAGCTTCGGCGAGCATCGTGGCGATCATGATGCAGCCGCCGCAAGGTCATGGCCATACAGCGCCGCTTCGGTCGGCGGGCCGTCATAGAACACCCGGCCATCCTGGATGCGCACGACGCGGTTGGTGGCGCGCGCCACTTCGGGGTCATGGGTGACGATCACCACGGTGACACCCTGCCCCTCGTTGAGGTCCCGGAACAACGCCAGCACTTCGACGCCGGTCTTGCTGTCGAGCGCGCCCGTTGGCTCGTCCGCCAGCAGCAATTTCGGGGTGTTGGCAAGGCTGCGCGCCACGGCGACGCGCTGCTGCTGGCCACCAGACAATTGCGACGGGCGCGAACGCGGCTTGTCACCGATACCGACACTGGCCAGCAACCTCTGGGCGCGGCTGTCCCGCTCCCCCTTCGCCACGCCCGAATACACCATCGGCAGCGCGACATTGGCCAGCGCCGTCAGGCGCGGCAGCAGGTTGAACTGCTGGAAGATAAAGCCGATGCCCTTGTTGCGCAGCCGCGCCAGCGCGGTTTCGGACAGGCTGGCGGTATCGACGCCCTCGAAGCGATAGACGCCGCCGGTGGGTGTATCGAGGCAGCCGATGATGTTCATCAACGTCGATTTGCCCGATCCCGATGGCCCCATGATGGCCATGAACTCGCCCTTGTTCACCGACAGGCTGACACCGTGCAGCGCCCGGAATACGCCGGCTTCCGAGGCATAATCCTTCACCACATCGTCAAGAGCCAGCAGTGCGGTCACGAGCCCGACTTGCCCTCGCCTTTGTTACTGCGACCGCCCGGTCTGCCAGTCGTGCCCGGCGGCGGGCCGAACAGGCCGCCCTTTTTCTCGGTCTTGTTGCTGCCGGTGATGATCTGTTCGCCGGGCGTCAATTCGCCGGAGACGACCACCGAATTGTCGGCATCGGCGGCACCCAGCTTGATGCGGCGCGGCTTGGCCTGATCGCCCTCCAGCACGAACACCGTCACCATGTCTTGCACGCGCTTGGCGTCGCTGTTGCCGCCGCGATTGCCGGTACGCTGCGGCTTCCAGTCGTCGGGCTTGAAGCTGAGCGCGGCATTGGGCACCAACAGCGCTCCCTTCAGGTCCGACACGAGGAAACTGGCGTTGGCGGTCATGCCCGGCAGCAAGGTGCCATCGGGGTTCGCCGCCGTGACGATGACCGTATAGGTCACGACATTCTGCTGGGTAGTGGGATTCAGCCGGATCTGGTCGACGGTGCCGGCAAAGCTGCGCAAGCCATAGGCATCGACCGTGAATTCCACCCGCTGGCCGCGCTGCACCTTGGCAATATCGGCTTCGGCGACCGATGCTTCGATTTGCATCTGCGTCAGGTCGCGGGCGATCTGAAACAGTGTCGGCGTGTTGAACGCGGCGGCAACCGTCTGGCCAATGTCGATCTGCCGGCTGATGACGACGCCGGAGACGGGCGAGCGGATCACCGAAAATTCCAGATTGGCGCGGTCCTGCCGCACGCGCGCCTCGGCTTGCGCGACTTGCGCGGCGGTGGTGCGCGCGGCCGCCAGCGTCGTTTCATAGTCCTGCCGGCTGATGTAATCCTTGGCGACCAGTTCGCCGGCGCGGCGGGCGTTGGCGGCCTGCAGCGCGGCATTGGCACGCGCATTGGCAAGCGCCGCATCCGACTGGGCCAGCGCCGAATTGAACAGCGCCGGGTCGAGCCGCAGCAGCAATTGCCCGGCGGCCACCTTGTCGTTGAAATCGGCGTACAGCGCCTGCACCGTGCCCGACACCTGCGTACCGACATTGACGACGCGCACCGGGTTCAGCACACCATTGGCGCTGATTTCCTCGCGCAGGTCGCCGCGCACGACGCTCTGCGTCTTGTAAGGCGGCAGTTCCGGCGGGCGATTGGCGCGCTGCCAACCGAAATACGCCAGCACCGCCAGCACGATGACCCCGATGATGATCCAGCCGCGCTTGCTCATGCGTTATCTTTCCCCGCCCGCGTCGCCGACGCGTTCACCAATCGCATCTCCGACGCTGCCGACCGCGCGGGCCAACTGCGCATCGGCCGTGCGGACATTGAACTCAGCCTGCACCCGGCTTTGCAGAGCCTGGGCCAGCGCGCTCTGGGCGTTCAACAGATCGGCGAAGGTGCCGGTGCCGGCCTTGTAGCGGCCTTGTGTCAGACTGGCGCTTTCGGTGGCGCTGGCGACCAGCGCACCGGCAGTTTTCAGCCCGGCCAGCGCCGCCTCAAGCGCCACATAGGCCGAATAGACCGACAGGCCGGCCTGTTGCCGCGTCTGTTCGGCATTGGCGCGTTGCTGCTCGGCCTGGGCAGCCGCAGCCGCGATGTTATAGCGGGTGTTCCAGCCGGAAAAAACCGGCACGGACAGGGTCAGGCCGACCGTGGCAAGGTTGCGGTCGACGCTGGTGTCCACGGCAGTCAATGCGTTGCTGGCTGCCACCGACAGGCTGGGGCGGCCGGCGCTGCGGGCGCTGCGGATATTGGCGTCTGCGCTGGCAATGCGCGCCTTGGCGGCAAGAATATCGGGCCGGGCGCGTTCGGCATCGGCAATCAGCGCATCGGCACCTTTCAGCAGCCGGGCGCCGTCGGCCAGCGCCGGCGCCGGCGCCAGATCAAGGCGAGTGGTCGGCGGCAGGCCCACTGCCACGGCCAGCTGCGCCAGCGATGTCGCGACATTGGCGCGGGTCTGGATCAGCGTCAGCTCGGCCTGGGCCAGCGCGGTTTCGGCTTGCAGCCGGTCGGCGCTGGTGGCGACACCGGCACGGGCACGCGCGGCGGCCAGATCGCGCGATTCTGCGGCGAATTTCACCTGTGCAACATTGGCGTCCTCGATGGCGCGGTTGCCGGCCAGCGCATTATAGGTGGTCACCAGGTTCAGGATCAGCGCTTGCGCCGTATCGGCATAGTTGCCCAATGCAGCGCGCGCCGTCGCATCGGCTGCGTCGATGCCTGCCCGCCGGGCGCCGCCATCGAATATGAGATAATTGACCGCCAACCGCGCCGTGGTCGTGGCGTTGCTG
>NZ_JANPCD010000040.1:0-2078 GCF_031430775.1 Sandarakinorhabdus sp.
CCAGCGTGCCGGGCCTGATCGTGATTGCGCCCTATGACGCCGCCGATGCCAAGGGGCTGCTGAAATCCGCCATCCGGTCACCCGATCCGGTGGTGTTCCTGGAAAACGAGCTGCTGTATGGCCAGAGCTTCGATGTGCCCGAGGGCGATGTGGCGGTGCCGATCGGCAAGGCGCGAACCATGCGCGCCGGCACCGATGTGACACTGGTCAGCTATTCCATTGGCGTTGGCGTGGCGCTGGAAGCGGCGACGGCGCTGGCCGCCGAGGGCATCGAGGCCGAGGTGATCGACCTGCGCACGTTGCGCCCGCTCGATACTGCCGCCGTCCTGGCCTCGCTCAAGAAAACCAACCGCATGGTGGTGGTGGAGGAGGGCTGGCCGGTGTGCTCGATCTCGTCGGAAATCATGGCCGTGGTGATGGAGCGCGGCTTTGATGACTTGGATGCGCCGGTGCTGCGCGTCACCAATGTCGATGTGCCGCTGCCCTATGCGGCGAACCTCGAAAAGGCAGCGCTGCTGAAGGCTGCCGATGTGGTCATTGCCGCCAAAAAGGTCTGCTACAAATGATCGACGTGACCATGCCTGCCCTGTCGCCGACGATGGAAACCGGCACGCTGTCGAAATGGCACGTCAAGGTCGGCGATACCGTCAAATCCGGTGACATCATCGCCGAGATTGAAACCGACAAGGCGACGATGGAAGTCGAAGCCGTGGACGAAGGCACGGTTGCCGAGATCGTCGTGGCCGAAGGCAGCGAAGGCGTGCCGGTCGGGCAGGTCATCCTGCGCATTGCCGGGGAGGATGAAGCAGCGGCGCCAGTGAAGGCAGCGGCGCCGCCCATAGTGTCGGCGCCGCCGCCGCCCATAGTGTCGGCGCCGCCGCCACTGTCGAGCCCCTCTCCCGGCTCGGCTGCGCCGAGTCCGACCTCCCCCCGGCAGGGGGAGGTGAACACTGTGCGGGTCATTGCGTCCCCGCTGGCGAAGCGTATTGCGGAGTTGAAGGGCATCGAGCTTGCTGGCGTGACCGGGAGCGGCCCCAATGGCCGCATCGTGCGCGCCGATGTCGAGACCGCTGCCGGCCAGCCTGCGCCGGTCGCGGTGGCAGCCGTGCCGGCAACGCCCGTGCCGGTCGCTGCCGCACCCGTGGCGGTACCAGTGGCTCAGCCGATCACGACCGATATCCCCCACACCACCGAAAAGCTTGGCAATGTCCGCAAGGTCATCGCGCGGCGCCTGACCGAGGCGAAGCAGACCGTTCCCCACATCTATCTGACGGTCGATGTGCGCCTTGATGCGCTGCTGAAACTGCGCGGGGAATTGAACGCGGCTCTGGCGGCGCGAGGCGTCAAGCTGAGCGTCAACGATATGGTCATCAAGGCGCTGGCGCTGGGTTTGCGGCAGGTGCCGAAATGCAATGTCAGTTTCGGCGGCGATACGCTGATCATCTATGATCGTGCCGATATCAGCGTGGCCGTGGCGGCGCCGTCGGGCCTGATCACGCCGATCATTGCGGGCGCGGATACCAAATCACTGTCGCAGATCGCCAGCGAAATGAAGGCGCTGGCCGACAAGGCCCGCGCCGGCAAATTGCAGCCGCATGAATATCAGGGCGGCACTGCCAGCCTGTCCAACCTGGGCATGTTCGGCATCAAGCAGTTCGACGCTGTCATCAACCCGCCGCAGGGCATGATCCTGGCGGTCGGGGCCGGCGAACTACGGCCCTATGTACTGGACGGTGCGCTGGGATTAGCGACCGTGATGAGCATTACCGGCAGTTTCGACCACCGCGCTATCGACGGCGCCGATGGGGCGGAATTGATGCAGGCGATCAAGGCGCTGATCGAAAATCCGCTGGGTCTGGTGGCATGACGCTTCCCTCATCCCGCTCGCCCTTGGCGAGTCGCCCGCTCCCGCAAGGGGAGAGGGAAAGGAACGGCGCATGACCACTGAATCCTTCGATCTCGTCATCCTCGGCTCCGGCCCCGGCGGTTATGTCGCCGCCATCCGTGCCTCGCAACTGGGCCTGAAAGTCGCCATTGTCGAGCGCGAGCGGCTGGGCGGCATTTGCCTGAACTGGGGG
>NZ_JANPCD010000041.1:0-7219 GCF_031430775.1 Sandarakinorhabdus sp.
CAGGGCGGATTGTGTCACCGACAGGCTGCCTGCGGACGTGCACAGGATCACCCGGTCCGGACCATGGTCCAGCACGCGCAGTTTGCGGTAGGTGGAGACATTGTCGACGCCGGCGTTGGTGCGGGTATCACCCATCAGCACCAGCCCTTCGCGCACCAATATACCGATGCAATACGTCATGGCCTGTGTGGATCCTGTTCCGGTCTTGATTTGCTCAGCGGCCTCTGTGCCTCAAAAGCCTCAGCCTTGCACCTGCGACTGTGACTGGCCCACCATGGATGCCTGCCCACCGCCCAGATTGCTCTCGCTGGTGGTGACGCTGACCACCATGCTTTCCATGCCGCCGCCGCGCCGGGCGCCGCGAATGGGCGCCGCCTCGAGATAGTCCAGCCCGATGGCCACGCGCAGATAGGACTGTGTGGCACACACGCCATTGGTCGGGTCGAACGCCACCCAGCCAAGGCCGGGCACCTGCGCCTCGGCCCAGGCATGGGCGGCGGGCTGTGTGACCAGGCCATCGTCGCGCACCAGATGGCCCGAGACATAGCGCGCCGGAATGCCCAGAAACCGTGCGGCAGCGCAAAAGATATGGGCATAATCCTGGCACACGCCGGCCTTGATCCCATAGGCATGGGCGGCGCTGCTGTAAGCATGGGTGACATCGGCGTCGAAGACCATGGTTTCGTTCAGCGTCGTCATCATGGCATGGCAACTGGCCAGCGGGTCCGCGCCCCGGCATTCGCGGGCAAAGGCACGGATTGCGGCGTCGGCTTCGGTCAATGGTGTCGCCCGCAGGAACACGCCGGCCGGCAATGGCTCGTGCATGCTCGACAGCACGCCGCCGGTTTCGCTGGTGTCAACCTCGCCGGTCACATGCAGCGACAGCCGCCGCACCGGGCCGTCGGGGTAGAACATGTGCGTGATGTTGCCATAGGCATCCTCGCTGTGCCGCAAATGCCCGTCGGTATCAGTGTCGATGCGCCAATGCAGGATGTGCTGGCCCTCGTGCCCGCTCGGCTGGACGCGCAGCAATTGCAGCACGTCGCTGGCCGGCGCCGAATAGTCATAGACTGTGGAATAATCGACCCGGATACGCATGGTTCAGAACAGATACTGTTCGGCGATGGCTTCGCCGAGCCGGTTGTTGTCGGCGATGAACACGGTCAGGAACTCATGCAGGCCGCCGGCAAAAATCGCGTCGATATTGCCCTGCGCCAACCGGGCATGGCCGGCCGAAGCCAGCCGGTGCGCCGGGCCGCGCTTGCCGGATGCCGCCGCCAGCAGATCGAGATGGCGCAGGATTTCGTCATAGCATGACGCGAGGCTTCGCGGGATCTCGCGGTTGAGGATCAGCAGGTCGGCAACCAGCCACGGCTTGACGCTGTCACGGTACACCCAGCGATACGCCGTCATCGCCGATACGGTGCGCAGGATCGTGGTCCATTGGAAATAATCGAGACTGCCGCCCACCGGCTCGTCGCGCGGCAACAATAGATGATATTTGACATCGAGCAGCCGCGCCGAATTGTCGGCGCGTTCGACGGCGCTGCCCAGGTTGATGAACCAGAACGCATCGCCGCGCAGCATGGTGCGGTTGGCAGCGCCCTCGAATGCCGAAATCGCGTGCTTGACCAGTTCGATGACCGAACCCAGTTTTTCCCTGTTGTCCAGATGCGTGCCATGGCGTGACACTTCCAGCCAGGCGGTATTGATGGCTTCCCAGGCTTCCTCGGTCAGCGCGGTGCGCACGGAACGGGCATTGCCGCGCGCCGCTTCAAGGCAGCAACGGATCGAACTGCCATTGTCGGCATTGAGCGTCAGGAATTCGGTGACGTTAAGCTCGTCGAGTGGCAGGCCGGCCGCCTTGAAGGGCGCGGCCATGCAGGCCACGGCAAGCGCCGATTCCCAGGCATTTCCGGCACCGCCATAGCTGGAGGGCAGGGCGGCCAGCCGCTGCGTCGCCTCGATCAGCCGCGCAGAAAAATCGGCGCGTTCAAGGTAACGCCCCATCCAGTAAAGATTGCTGGCCGTGCGGCTCAACATGGCCCTGGCACCTTGGACACTGGCGCCTGCAAAACCTGAAAACGCGTTGTCATCAATCGATGATCCATGTGTCTTTGGTGCCGCCGCCCTGCGAGGAATTCACCACCAACGACCCTTGGGTCATCGCCACCCGCGTCAGCCCGCCGGGCACGATCCGTACGCCGTCGCTGCCGGTCAGTACAAAGGGCCGCAAATCGACATGCCGCGCCGAAACGCCGGCATCGGTCGCGGTCGGGCAGGTGGACAACGCAAGCGTCGGCTGGGCGATGAATTTTTCCGGCGCGGCCTTCAGCTTGGCGGCAAAGGCGGCAATTGTGGCCTTGGGCGCATGCGGGCCGACCAGCATGCCATAGCCGCCGGAGCCATCGACCTCCTTGACCACCAGTTCGGGCAGATGGTCGAGCACATAACCAAGCGATTCCGGCTCACGGCAGCGCCAGGTCGGCACATTTTGCAGCAGGGCTTCTTCGCCGGTGTAGAATTTGATGATCTCGGGCATGTAACTGTAAATGGCCTTGTCGTCGGCAATGCCGGTGCCGACCGCATTGGCCAGCGTGACATTGCCGGCATGATAGGCCGCCATCAGCCCCGGCACCCCCAGCGCCGATTGCGGATTGAACACCAGCGGATCGATGAAGGCGTCGTCGATGCGGCGATAGATCACGTCCACCCGTTCCGGGCCTTGCGTGGTGCGCATGTAGACGATGTCATCGCGGACAAACAGGTCCGAACCCTCGACCAGTTCGATGCCCAGCTTGTCGGCCAGGAAACTGTGTTCGTAAAAGGCGCTGTTGTACTGGCCCGGCGTCAGCAGCACGCAATTGGGCTGCCCGCCACCACCAGAACCACCCCGCCGCCCGCCGCGCGGCGACACCGACGCCAGCGTTTCCAGCAGCATTTCCGGATAGGTTTCCACCGGCGCCACCTTAACGGCTTCGAACAATTCAGGCACCAGCTTCAGCATCACCTCGCGGTTTTCGAGCATGTAGGACACACCCGACGGCGTGCGGGCATTGTCTTCGAGCACAAAGAAATTGTCGGCGCCGGTGCGCACCATATCGATGCCGGCGATATGCACCCAGATGCCGCCAGGCGGCTTGCGCCCGGCCATGTGGACGCAATAACCGGGATTTTGCAGCACCAGCTCGGTGGGCACGATGCCGGCGCGCAATATGTCCTGCGCCCCATAGATGTCGGCCAGAAAGGCGTTGAGCGCGCCAACCCGCTGCTTCAGGCCCTTTTCCAGCTGGTCCCATTCGGCGCGTGCCAGGATGCGCGGCACGATATCGAACGGGATCAGGCGTTCGGTGGCGTCAGGGTCGCCATAGACGGCAAAGGTGATGCCGATGCGCCGAAAAAACAGTTCCGCCTGACGCCGGCGGGCCGACATCAGCTCGGGCGGCGACGCGTCCAGCCAGGCTTGCAGCGCACGATAGGGCGGCATGACATCGCCGGGCCGGGCATGGCCGTAGCTTTCGCCCAGGCCATACATCTCGTCGAACGCCGTGATTGCCTGCATTGCCGCCTTGCCAGATTGTCCAGCAGCTTTTGTGCGCTGCAGGCTGCTCCAACGCAAGGATATTATGCAGATTGGCCGGTACCCAGCAGCGCGTGCGGGGTGCCGGCGTCACTTCATTGCGGTTTGCTATCGGACATGGCGCCGCCGACCCGCTCGCTCATCGACCGGCGCGGCGTGTCCGTGCGAGGCGAATCCATACGCGGCGATTCCGAGCGGGGCGCCTGCATGCGCGGAGCTTCCATGCGCGGGGCCTCCATTCGGGCACCGCCGCCATTCATGCCGCGACCTCCGCCCAGGTTGCCGCCGTTTCCGCCGCGCTGGCCGCCGTCGAAGCCGCCGCGCGGGCCACCATCGAAGCCGCCGCGCGACCGGTCATTACCCTGTCCGCCATCACCGCGCCCGCCGCGCTGGCCGCCAAACACATTGCCAGCCAACCCGCCGCCGTTGCCGCCGCGAGGCCCGCCATCGAAGCCGCCACGTGGGCCACCATCGACGCCGCTGCGCGGCCCACCATCGAAGCCGCCGCGCGGGCGGCCGTCACCCCGTCCGCCATCACCGCGTCCGCCGCGCTGACGGCCAAAGACATTATCGGCAAGACCGCCGCCGTTGCCGCGCCAGTCGCGGTCGCCATCCCCGCGATTGCCGCCCGGACGGCCATAAATGCCGCGCCCGATATTGTCTCCCACACTGCCTGGCTGGCCGCGACGCGGACCGTTGTCACGCGGGTGATTCCAGCGCGGGCGGTTCCAACCGCCGCCCCAACCGCCGCCCCAACCATTGTTCCAGCCACCACCCCAGCCATTGTTCCAACCGCCACCCCAGCCAAAGCCGTTGCCCCAGCCGCCACCCCAACCGTTGTTCCAACCGCCGCCCCAACCGTTGTTCCAACCGCCGCCCCAGCCGCCGTTGCCGAAACCAACTGTGACGCTTCCGCCCCAACCGCCGCCAAAGCCGCCGCCAAATCCGCCCCAGCGGCCACCGCGCCAGTAATTGCGGCCATTGTTCCAGGGCAGGACGCGCCCGCCAAAGCCGCGTGTGAACACCTGCTGGCGCGGCACCCACACCCAGCTTGGCGCATACCAGCTGTTCCAGTTGTCATAGCCCCAGCCGTCATCGAAGCCGGCATCGGCGGTGTAGCGCACGCCCGGCGGAATCGGCGCCCAGCCGGCCACATCGTCGCTTTCGCGCCACGCCGTCCATGACGGTGCCCATTCGGTGCCCGGCACCCAGACCCAGCCATTGGCCTCGTCAAAGCCCCAGCGGCCATAATGGTCGGTGGCCCAGCCCCAGGGATCATCGCTGACCCAGAACCGGTCCGGACCCCATTGACCATTGGTATAGGGGCGCCAATCGCGTGGTGCATCGGGCACGAAACTGTTGCCCCAGCGCGTCTGCGTCCAGCGGCCATGTTGCGCCAGTGGGGCACGAAACTGCGCGACGTCATCAACATTGCGCATGCCGAACATATCGCCGGGCTGACCGGCAAATCCCATTTCCTGCCCGGTGCCGCTTGTCATCATCGGCGGCGCGGCAATGGCCGGTGTGTCGAACGGCCAGCCATCATCGCCGCGCGGCGGCGGCACCTGCGCCGACATTTGGGCCAAGGCTGGCCCGGCCAACAGCATGGGAATGGTCACCAGCAAACGCCAATTGGTCATCGCGCGATCCTTGCGAAGAAACAGCAATGAAAACGTCATATCATGGGTCGGCTGTCACCATTGTGAACAAAAAGCTGCTGCCGGCGCAATCTCAGACGACCGTGCCGGCCAGCCGCCCGATCAGCGCGGTGATGCCCATGGCAAAGCTGCCCCAGAATGCCACGCGCAGCACCGGCCGGCGCCAGTCGGCCTTGCCGGCGCGGGCGCCGAGCCAGCCGAGCAACACCAGAAATATCAACGCTGTCGCAGCGACAACCGCAACGATCATGGTTTCGGGCACCAGCCACACCACCAGCAGCGGCATCGCTGCACCAACCGAAAAGGTTGCCGCCGATGTCATGGCTGCCTGCAATGGCCGGGCGCTGGCGGCTTCAGTCAACCCCAGTTCGTCATGGGCGTGGGCGGCCAGCGCGTCACGCGCCATCAACTGCGTGGCCACGGCCTCGGCGGTGCCGCGCATGACGCCGCGCGCCTCGTAGATGCAGGTCAGTTCTTCATGCTCCAGCTCAGGCGTGGTTGCCAGTTCGGCCTTTTCGCGTGTGAGATCAGCATTTTCCACATCGGACTGGGAGCTTACGGACACATATTCGCCCGCTGCCATGGACATGGCGCCTGCAACCAGCCCCGCAACGCCGGCCAGCAGGATATCGCCGCGCGCCGCGCCCGCTGCGGCAACACCCAGCACCAGGCTGGCGGTCGAGACAATGCCGTCATTGGCGCCCAGAACGGCGGCGCGCAGCCAGCCGATTCGGTTCATTGCGTGACGTTCGATGTGCTGGGCGCGCATAGGGTATCATCATGGGTCAGCGCCAGCCGATGACAAGCAAAAAAACAGGGCGGGCAGGAGCGGCAGATCGCAGTTGCGCCGGACCGCAGCAACGAGGCTCCCTGGCTGCCGGCCTGACATGGCCCGCAGGCCCGCAGGCCCGCGGTGATGTTCAGTGCTGGGCAAAAGCCGATGATTTGCCAGCGCCGAAGGCAACGACAGTATATGGGCCGGCTGCGCGTCCCGGCACTTCCATGCCGAGCGAGCCGATGGGCATGCCGGGCACGGCAAGGCCCGTAACGCCGGCAGGTCGCTTTGCCAGCACGCGTTTCATGTCTGCGATAGGTACATGGCCCTCAAAGGCCATCCCGGCGATGATGGCCGTGTGGCACGAAGCCAATGCGGGCTGCATGCCGAGGCGCTTGTGAAGGCTGGCGCGGTTGGCGTCATCGATAATCCTGACGGCCTGGCCAAACTGTTTTGCCACCGCAGCGGCCCATGCTTCGCAGCACCCACACCCCGGATCGCGGTGCATCACAATGTCCCCTGCCGCCATCGCGGGCGCGCTGAATAGGGCAATGGCGAGCAGATAATTGCGCATGGTGCTCAGGCTTCCTGATCAGGCATGGGGTATCATGACAAGGTCGGGCGACGGCGCAAGAGCCCGCGCTTTATGGGCCAGCGAATGACCAGCAGTACCGTGCCCGCCAGCCCCATGATCAACCCGCCAACGGCAAACGCCAGCAACCACCAGGTGTTGAAATTGTCGTGCTCGGTCCAGTCCATGATGTGCAGGCCCCAGAAAAAATCGAACAGCCGCCAATTGGCGGTGCGCACGGCGGCAATCTGCCCGGTTTCGGCGGCGATGAAGACGCTGGTATGATCGGGATCGGCAAACGCGACACGCCATGCCGGCAACGGCCCGCGATATTCGGGGCTGGCTGATATGACCTTGCTTGTCGCCGGCACCGCGACATCGGCGCCGATCCAGGCTTTTTGGGCGATGGCAGCAGCAAGACGGGCGTCGATAGGCGGCAGCAATACGCCGGTAGCGGCGTCGAACAGCAGGATGCTGCGGCCGCGGCTTACCTCGGCTACCGCCCGGCCATGCAGCATGCGCAGCGTCACGCGGTCGGCGGCCCTGCCATTCAGATAGGCGGCGGGATCGGCCAGCGCGATTCCAGCCGGAAGCGCTTCGATGGTCCTGCGATCGACAAGATGGTCGCCGTGGAT
>NZ_JANPCD010000042.1:0-12754 GCF_031430775.1 Sandarakinorhabdus sp.
CATCCACGACATCATCGCTGGCCTTTCCTTCAGGCGTGCCGGCCTTGAAGATACCGGATTCGCGCGCGCGGCGGATCAAAGGCGCGGCACTGACGGCCAGCGCCATCAGGCTTTCGATCAGCGGGTCGTTCGATTTGTCGCGCATCGCAGCATCCTTCGGGTGATATAGACGAATATATCACCCGAAGGCCCGGTTTCAAGGGTTGCCCCTCATTCCGCTGCAATGCTCGCCGGGCTGTCGTCCAATGGCTGCGGCAGGCGGGACAGCATCTCGCGTGGGCAGACCTGCCAGATCTGCGTGCGGGTGCGGTCCCATTCGTCCAGCAGGCCGCGGGCCCATTTCGAGCCGGTTTCGCTGACGTGCTCGCTCACAAGAGCGTGGACCACCCCTTCCCAATGTGCCGACGCCAGCGGCTGGATCACCACGGTCTCGCGGTTGACGCGCCGGGCGAAATCACCGCTGCGATCATAGACAAAGGCCATGCCGCCCGACATGCCGGCAGCGAAATTGTCACCGACATTGCCAAGCACGACGGCGGTGCCGCCGGTCATGTATTCGCAGCCATTGGCGCCGCAACCCTCGACGACCACAACAGCGCCCGAATTGCGCACGGCAAAGCGTTCCCCGGCCCGTCCGGCAGCAAACAGCCGCCCGGCAGTGGCGCCATAAAGCACGGTGTTGCCGATGATGGCATTGTCCTGGCTGACCAGCGGCGAGGACACCATCGGGCGCACCACGATCGTGGCGCCGGACAGGCCCTTGCCGACATAGTCATTGGCCTCGCCGAACAGTTCCAGCTTGACGCCGGTCACGGCAAAGGCGCCCAGTGACTGGCCAGCCGAACCGCGCAGCCTGATATGAACATGACCGGGGCTGAGCGCGTTCATGCCGAATGCCCTCGTGATTTCGCCGGACAGATGCGTGCCGACGGCGCGGTGGGTGTTGCGCACCGTGTAGGTCAACTGGATGCGCTCGCGGCGTTCGAACAATTGCGCCGCATCGGCCAGCATGTCGGCATCGAGGCTGTCGGGTACCGGGTTGCGGTGGCCGGCGATATTGAAGCGCCGCTCGCTGTCCGGTGCATCGACCTTGGCGAGGATGGGGTTGAGATCGAGGTCGTCGAGATGTTCGGCGCCGCGATTGACCTGCCGCAGCAATTCGGTGCGGCCGATGATTTCATCCAGCGACCGGACGCCCAGCCTTGCCAGGATTTCGCGGACTTCCTCGGCGATGAAGCTCATCAGGTTGATGACTTTTTCAGGGCTGCCGCCGAATTTCCGGCGCAGCGCGTCGTCCTGTGTGCAGACGCCGACCGGGCAGGTGTTGCTGTGGCATTGGCGCACCATGATGCAACCCATGGCCACAAGGGACAGCGTGCCGATACCAAATTCCTCGGCACCCAGGATGGCGGCGATGACGATGTCGCGACCGGTTTTCAGGCCGCCATCGGTGCGCAGCTTCACCCGGTGGCGCAGGCCATTGAGCGTCAGCACCTGGTTGACCTCGGTCAGGCCCATTTCCCATGGTGTGCCGGCGTATTTGATGCTGGTCTGCGGCGAAGCAGCGGTGCCGCCGACATTGCCGGAAATCAGGATGACATCGGCGTGCGCCTTGGCGACGCCCGCCGCAACCGTGCCGATACCGGCCGATGACACCAGTTTCACGCACACCCGCGCGCGCGGGTTGATCTGCTTCAGGTCGTAAATAAGCTGGGCCAGATCCTCGATCGAATAGATGTCGTGATGCGGCGGCGGCGAGATCAGCGTCACTCCGGGCGTGGAATGGCGCAGCCGCGCAATCAGGTCGGTGACCTTGAAGCCGGGCAACTGCCCGCCCTCGCCGGGCTTGGCGCCCTGCGCGACCTTGATCTCGATTTCCTCACAGGCATTGAGATATTCGGCAGTGACGCCGAAGCGCCCGGATGCCACTTGCTTGACGACGGAATTGGCATTGTCGCCATTGGCATAGGGCTTGAAGCGGATGGGATCTTCGCCGCCTTCACCCGACACCGCCTTGGCGCCGATGCGGTTCATGGCAATCGCAAGCGTTTCATGCGCCTCGGGCGACAGGGCACCAAGGCTCATGCCCGGCGTGACGAACCGCTTGCGGATTTCGGTGATGGATTCCACCGATTCCAGTGGCACTGGCACGGCGTCGTCGACAAAATCGAGCAGGTCACGCAGGGCAATCGGCGGCAATTCGGCGACCTGGCGCGAAAATTTCAGATAGTCGGAATAGCTGTCATTGCCGACCGCATGCTGGAGCAGATGGATCATGCCGGCCTGATAGGCATGGGCCTCGCTGCCGGCGCGGTAACGGTACAGGCCCCCGATGGGCAGGGCGAGCACATCCTCGTCCCACGCCTTGTCGTGGCGCATCTGGGCGTTGATATACAGCGATTCAAAGCCTTCGCCGGAAATCTTGGCCGGCATGCCGGGGAAGAAGTCATTGACCAGCGCGCGGGACAACCCGACCGCTTCGAAATTGTAGCCGCCGCGATAGGAGCTGATGACGGCGATGCCCATCTTGGCCATGATCTTGAGCAGACCGTCCTCGATGGCCTTGCGATAACGCGCGACACAATCCTCATAGGTGAGCGCACCGAACAGGCCGCGCGCATGGCGGTCGGCAATGGCTTCCTGCGCCAGATAGGCGTTGACCGTGGTGGCACCGACCCCGACCAGCACCGCGAAATAATGCGTGTCGAGCGCTTCGGCCGACCGCACGTTGATCGATGCAAAGGTGCGCAGGCCCTTTTTGACGAGATGCGTGTGCACGCCCGCCGTCGCCAGGATCATGGTGATGCCGGCGCGGGCCGCGGACTGGTTCTCGTCGGTCAGGAACAACTGGCTCTTGCCCGACCGCACGGCGATTTCGGCTTCGCGGCGCACGCGCGCAATGGCGGCACGGAGCGCGTCGGGGCCGCCGCCGATGTCGAACGTGCAGTCGATCTCGGCCACCTGGCGGCCGAAATGCTTTTTCAGCACGTCCCAGCCAAGGTTGGTCATCACCGGCGTGTCGATGACCATCACGCCTTCTTGCGTGGTGTCCTCATCAAGGATGTTGCCGAGGTTGGAAAACCGCGTCTTGAGGCTCATCACCCGGGTTTCGCGCAGCGCATCGATCGGCGGGTTGGTGACCTGGCTGAAATTCTGCCGGAAAAAATGCGACAGGTTGCGCGGATTGTCGGAAATGACCGCCAGCGGCGCATCATCGCCCATCGAGCCGACGGCCTCCTTGGCATCCTCGACCATCGGCCCGAGCAGCAGCTCCATGTCCTCCATGGTCTGGCCGGCGGCAACCTGGCGGCGGCGCAATTCATCGCGGCCATAGCTGGCGCCCGGCTGCGGGCCATCGTGACCGCGCAGCGACTTGAAGGTGGTGAAGCCCGCGACCATGGCGCCATAATCATGCGCGGCGGCGATGCGGTCCTTGATGGCGCGGTCGGCATAAAATTGCGCGCCGGTGCCGCCATCGCCGTCCAGATCGACCGCAATCATTTCGCCGGGGCCAAGCGCACCCTTTTGCAACATTTCGGATTCGGGCAGCACCACCATGCCGGCCTCGGACCCGGTCACCAGCAAGCCGTCGCGGGTCAGGCAATAACGCATCGGCCGCAGCGCGTTGCGGTCAAGGCCGGCCACAACCCAGCGGCCATCGGTCATCGCCAGCGCCGCCGGCCCGTCCCAGGCCTCCATGACGCTGGCGAAAAAGGCATACATCGCCCGGTGACTGTCGGGCAGGCTGTCGTCCTTGCCCCAGGCCTCGGGGATCAGCATCAGCTTGGCAGTGGGGGCATCGCGGCCCGAGCGCACGAACGCCTCGAACACGGCATCGAGCGCGGCGGTGTCGGACGCGCCGGCCGGGATCAGCGGCTTGATGTCTTCGGAATGTTCGCCAAACGCGGCGGCAGCCATCTTGATTTCATGGCTTTTCATCCAGTTGGCATTGCCGCGAATGGTGTTGATTTCGCCATTGTGCGCCAGCGTGCGAAACGGCTGGGCCAGCCACCATTGCGGAAAAGTGTTGGTCGAATAGCGCTGATGATAGATCGCAAACCGCGATACAAAGCGTTCATCGAGCAGGTCGGGGTAGAACACCGACAGCGATTCCGCGAGGAACAGCCCCTTGTAGATGATCGACCGGCACGACAGCGAGCAGATGTAAAAGCCCTGGATCTGGCTTTCGATGACCTTTTTTTCGATACGGCGGCGAATCAGGAACAGGTCTTTTTCAAACTGCTCCTTGGCCGCGCCATCGGCACCCGGCGCCGGCCCGGAAATCATGATCTGCTCGATTTCAGGCCTTGAGCTTTGTGCCTTGGCACCGATCACCGAGACATTCACCGGCACCTGCCGCCAGCCATAGACCTTGTAGCCAAAGCCGATGATTTCGGATTCGACGATGGTGCGGCAGCTTTCCTGCGCCGCCAGATCGGTGCGCGGCAGGAACACCTGGCCGACTGCCATCAGGTTCTGGCCCGGCTTGTGGCCGGCACGGTCGATATGTTCGTGGAAGAAATCCACCGGAATTTCGACATGGATGCCGGCACCGTCACCGGTCTTGCCATCAGCATCAACGGCGCCCCGGTGCCACACGGCCTTCAGCGCATCGATGGCCAGCGTCACGACGCGGCGCGACGCCTTGCCGTCGGTGGCGGCAATCAATCCGACGCCGCAGGCATCGCCCTCCAGATCGGGGCGATACATGCCGATGTCGGCCATGCGCTGGCGTTCGGCCGGCGATGCGGTGAATTGCGTGTGCACCATGGCGCTTGGCTCCTATTTCGGCGGGGCGGGCGGCGCGCTGTTCAGCGGTTGCAGCGCCGCCGTCAGCCGCGCACCATTGGCCTGCAACGCGGCATCGATACGGGCACCCAATATGCCGTTGGTCGCCTGGCCGATTTCGGCCAGCACGCGCGGCTGCTTGCGGTTAAGCGCAACGCCCAGCGGACTGCGATAAAAGGCGGCGAGGCCGTTCAATTCAGCGACCGTGTATTGCCGGGCATAGGAATTGACCGCCGCTTGCACCACTGCCGGCGTGTTGGCGATCACCACTTTCTGCGCGATTTCGGCCTGCATGGCGCCGACCTTTTTCAGCGTCGGGTCGAAACGTCCGGGGTTAGCGCGATAGGCCTGCACAAAGCCCGGTTGCTGCGCCAGCATGGCGCGAACGGCGACGCCCTGGCGCATCAGGCCCAGCGTCTGTTTCATCTGCGCGTCGATCTGGCCCTTGAGACCGAGTTGCTGGACCAGCGCCGATGCGGCCTTGACGGCCGCCGGGTCCAGCCGCGCCTGGGCGGGCGCTTGCGGCGGGTTGGCGACAGCAACGGCGATCAAAAGGCTCAGCATCAGTGGTGGCTCCGGCAATAGGGTTCAGGCGGCGTTGGCGACCTGGCCGACACGCGCGCGCAGATACTGGTGCATCTGCGCCGCCGCGTCACGGCCATCGCGGATCGCCCACACCACAAGGCTGGCGCCGCGCACGATATCGCCGCCGGCGAACACACCGTCGAGGGCGGTCATCTGCGTCTTGCCGTCGATGCGGATCGTGCCCCAGCGGGTGACCGGCAGTTCGGGCGCACCGAACGCACGTGGCAAGTCTTCGGGATCAAAGCCAAGCGCCTTGATGACCAGATCGGCAGCTGCCGTGAATTCGCCGCCCGGATCGATCTCGGGGGCGCGGCGGCCATCGGCGCCGGGCTGGCCCAGCCGCATGGCGCTCGCGCGCACGCCGGTGGCGGTGATGGCTACAGGCGCGGCAAGCCAGACGAACTGCACGCCTTCTTCCTCGGCGTTGTACACTTCACGGGCCGAGCCGGGCATGTTGGCGCGGTCGCGGCGATACAGGCATTTGACGCTGGCGGCGCCCTGCCGGATCGCCGTGCGCACACAGTCCATAGCCGTGTCGCCGCCGCCGATGACCACGACATGCTTGCCAGCGGCGTCCAGCCGGGCGGCGTCCGACACATTATCGCCAAAGCCGGCGCGGTTGGCCGCGACCAGATAATCGAGCGCTTCCAGCACATGAGCGGCATCGGCGCCGGGGACATCGACCCGCCGCGCCTTGTAGACGCCAGTGGCGATGAACACAGCGTCATGGCGGGCGCGCAGATCGGCCAGGCTGGCGTCGCGTCCGACTTCGAAATTCTGGTGAAAGATGACGCCGCCGTCGATCAGGCGCTGAATGCGCCGCATGACCACCGGCTTTTCCAGCTTGAAGCCGGGAATGCCGTAGGTCATCAGGCCGCCGGCGCGATCATAGCGATCATAGACATGGACGTCGTAACCCTTGACGCGCAGCAGTTCCGCCACGGTCAATCCGGCCGGGCCGGCACCGATGACACCGACCGATTGCCCGGACCGGTCGGCCACTGCACGCAGCGGCTTTACCCAGCCATTGTCCCATGCCGTGTCGGTGATGAATTTTTCCACCGAGCCGATGGTGACCGAGCCGAAGTCCTTTTCGATGACGCAATTGCCCTCGCACAGCCGGTCCTGCGGGCAGATGCGGCCGCAGATTTCCGGCATGGTCGACGTGGCTGCCGACAGTTCATAGGCTTCTTCCAGCCGGCCTTGCGCGGTCAGCTTGAGCCAGTCGGGGATGTTGTTCTGGAGCGGGCAATGCACCTGGCAGAACGGCACGCCGCACTGCGAACAGCGCGCCGCCTGTTCCTCGGCCTTGGCCAGGATATACGGCCGGGCGATTTCGAGGAAATCCTGCGCGCGTTCGTCGGGTGTGCGCTTGGCCGGGAAAGCTTGCGCCCTGTCCGTGAACTTCAGCATCATTGTATCGGCCATGGCATCCACCCCTTTCAGGATGCTGCGCTATGGCCGACTGCAACGAAAGTCACGCAAAAAATACGCAGTAAGACAGCAATGCTGTCCTATATTCGGTGAAATGACGCTCAGTTTCGGCGAATGGGTGACAATTGATACCGACACGGACCTATTAGCGCATCAGCAGCCAGATCATGGCGGCGCTGCCGACGATGATTCGGTACCAGGCAAAGGGTGCAAAGCCATAGCGCCCGACCAGCGCGACAAAGCCCTTGACCACCGCCAGCGCTACCACGAACGACACCACAAACCCGATGCCGATATCGGAAGCATTGGAAAGATCGAGCGTGTCGCGGTTCTTCCAGAGCATCAACACCGTCGCGCCCGAGATTGTCGGCACCGCCAGGAAAAAGCTGAACTCCGCCGCCGTCTTGCGGTCGATGCCGAGCAGCAGCGCCGACATGATGGTGGCGCCCGAGCGCGACACGCCGGGAATCATCGCCACGCATTGCCCCAGGCCGACCAGCAGCGCCGAACGCGCCGGCAATGCCTCCACGCTGTGCACTGTCGCTTCACGCGCCGTGCGCTCGATCCACAGAATCGCAAAGCCGCCGATGATGAGTGCGACGGCCACGGTCATCGGCGACAGCAGCATCGCCTCGAACGCCTTGATGAACAGCACACCGGCAATGCCCGCCGGCACGAACCCCAGCACGATGTTGCGGACAAAGGCAAAGGCGCTGCTGCTGCGGGCAAGCAGGCCCTTGGCGACATCGAGGAACCGCCGCCAATAGGCAACGACGACCGCCAGGATCGCACCGGACTGGATGGCAATCTCGAAGGTGGCGCTGGCCTCCCCTTTGAAGCCCAGCAGTTCGCCGGCGAGAATTAGGTGGCCCGTCGACGATACGGGCAGATATTCGGTCAGCCCCTCGACAATGCCCAGAAGGATGATGGTGAGAAGATCATGCTCCACGCAGGTCAGCCCCGTTTCTTGCCAAAGCGCCCGCCGGGCTGGAACCGTTCCAGCATCTGCGGCAGGAACGCCGACAGCGGCGTGGCGGCCACGCCGAGATCGGCCAGCGTCGGCACGCCGGGAATGACGATGTTGTCGTTCCGGAGCATCGCAAGCTGGTCTGACGTCATCGGCATGAACGGCAGGATATCGCCCAGCCGCGCCAGCAACCCGGCGCTGAAATCCGACAATTCGAACAGCGGCGTCTCGCGTCCGCTGAGCTTGACGACCAGCTTGAGGATATCGCGGAAGCTCAGCACGTCCGGCCCGCCCAGCCAATATGTCCGTCCCTGCGCATCACTGCGGCCCAGCGCGGCGACCACGGCGGCGGCAACATCGCGCACATAAACCGGCTGGAACCGCGAATCGCCGGCGATGACCGGCAACACCGGCGCGCTGCGTGCCATGCCGGCAAAGCGGTTGAAAAACTGGTCCTCCGGCCCGGCAACAAGGCTGGGGCGCAGAATGGTGGCGGACGGGATGGCGGCCAGCACGGCGGCCTCGCCCTCACCCTTGCTGCGGGCATAGGGAATGGCCGAGCCGGCATCTGCGCCGATTGCCGACATCTGGACATAGCGCGTGATACCGGCTGCAGCGGCCAATTGCGCGGCCCGGGCGGCGCCCTGCGACTGGGTTGCGGCAAAAGTCTGGTGGCCGGATTCGGCCAGAATGCCGACCAGGTTGACGCCCGCAGCAGCGCCCTCAAATGCCGCGGCCAGCCCGGCGCCGCTGGTGACATCGCCGCGCAGCAGCTGGATCTGGCCCAGATCGCCAAGCGGCTTGAGAAACAGCGCCGAATCGGGATTGCGGGACACGACGCGCAGACGGCAGCCGGCAGCAGCCAGTTCCTGGACGATATATCGCCCCAGAAAGCCGCTGCCCCCGATGACGGTGACAATCGATCCGGGACCAAGCGGCGGCAATACGCTGTTGCGGGCATCTATCATGTCCTGCCCATAGCGGGCCGCGCACAATCTGTCAGGATCGTTGTTGCCATGCGGCAAATCACCGACGCGGCAGCCGGCAACGCAGCAGTTGACATCCTTGGCGCCACCCCTTAACCGCGCCCTCCTACCCAGTGCCCGGATGGCGGAATTGGTAGACGCACCAGCTTCAGGTGCTGGCGCTCGCAAGGGCGTGGAGGTTCGAGTCCTCTTCCGGGCACCATTTTTTCATGGTCGATTTTTCAGGATTCCGGGTCACCGGGGTCGCCATGTCTTTTGCCGATGCCGCGTCTGGAACCCGCATCCGCATCCCTGCCGGGCTGTGCGGCGTAGCTGTGCGACAAATGGCTGGCGCAAAGGCATCGCCTTGCGTTACGCTGCAAGAAAAGCAGGTCGCGTCAGTATTCGGGGGTGTTCATGGCGCGGGGCATGTTTGTGGGCGCGGCAGCGGTGCAAAGGTGGAACATTGCCGCCGGCCTGCTGCTGTTTGCCGCCTCGGCCCATGCCCAGGTCGGGACCACGGGCGCCCCGACGCGCGAGGAAATCGACCCGGCGCGCCGGCAGCAGACAGTCGCGCCGACGCGGCTGAGCGTTGATGGCGATATCGAGCGCAGCCCATGCGCGCTGGCCGATCCGGCCTATGCCGCCATCAAGGTCACTCTGAGCAGCGCCAGCTTCAACAATATCGGCCCGGTGGCCGCGTCCGACCTCGCGCCGGCCTATGCGCAGTATCTGAACCGGGAACAGCCGATCGCCGTGGTCTGCGAGATCCGCGATGCGGCAGCAACCATCCTGCGGCGCATGGGCTATCTGGCGGCCGTGCAAGTGCCGGCGCAGCGCATCGATAATGGCGCGGTGCGGTTCGAGGTGCTTTATGCGCGCCTGACCGCCGTCAGGGTCAAGGGCGATGCCGGCCGCAACGAGGCCGTGGTGGCGCGATACCTGAACAAGCTGGCGACCGGCGATGTGTTCAACCGCATTGCCGCCGAGCGTTATCTGCTGCTGGCGCGCGACATTCCGGGCATGGATGTGCGCCTTGCGCTCAAGCCGGCCGGCAGCGCGCCCGGCGAGATGATCGGTGAAGTCAGCATCCGCCGCCGCGACATCGAGGCGGATCTGACGGTGCAAAACCTCGCCCCGGGCGAAACGGGCAGGCTCGGCGGGCAGGCTCGGTTGGTGGTCAATGGCTTGACCGGCCAGGCCGACCGGACATTTGTGTCGATCTATTCCACGGCGGATTTCGAGGAACAGCAAGTCCTTCAGGCCGGCCATGAAATGGCCATCGGCGGCGAGGGCCTGCGGTTCGGCGGGCGGTTCACCTACGCCTGGACGCGGCCGGGGCTGGGCGCTGCAACCCCCGATGTCATGGCGCGCACGCTGTTTGCCAATCTCGAGGCGAGTTTTCCCTTCAAACGGTCCCAGGCGTTCAGCCTCACGGGGGCTGCCGGCCTTGATTTCGTCAACCAGGCCGTCGATTTCGGCAGCCAGCCGCTCAGCCAGGACCGGGTGCGTGTCGGCTATCTGCGGCTTGATGCCGATGCACTCGACATGCGCGGCCGCGGACCGGGCGGCACCATCCTTTATCGCCTGACAGGCAGCCTTGAATTGCGGCAGGGCCTGTCGATATTCGATGCCAGCAACAACTGCCTCGCCAACCCGGCGGCCTGTGCCGGGCCGGGCTTGGTGCCGCCGGGTCTTATCAGCGGCAGCCCGACCGCCACTGTCCTGCGCTTTGCCGGCTCGGCCGAACTGCGCTTCATGCGCGGCATGACCATCGCCATCGCACCGCGCGGGCAGATTGCGTCCGGCGGCGTGTTCGGTTTTGAACGCTTGGCGCTGGGCAATTATACCGTCGGGCGCGGCTTTGATCCCGGCGCGCTGACCGGTGACGACGGTGCGGCGGTGGCCTTTGAACTGCGCCATGACCCGCTGTCGGTGTCGCAGAAAATGCAACTGTCCGTACAGCCCTATGTCTTTGTCGATACCGGCTGGGTGTGGAGCCGGGGGCTGGCACCGGGCAGCGACAATCCACAGAACCTGACCAGTGCCGGCGCCGGGACGCGCCTGGTGCTGTCGGACCGGGCACGGCTTGATGTGTCGGGCGCCGTGGCGCTGAGCGATGCCGGCAACGTCAACGCCGGCGATGTGCGCTTCTTGATGACTTTGACCACGCGGTTGCTGCCGTGGAGGACCCGCTGATGCGCGCATGCCATTCCCGTTCGAGCGCATCGACCGCCGTTCTGGCGGCGCTGATCGCGGTGCAGCCGCTGACCGGCGCCGCCGCATTGGCACAGGCCTTTCAGGGTAATGCCACCACCATCCTTGGCGGCGCATCGCGGTTTTTCGGCCCGGCGGGCACCGAAACCATCGTCATCGACGGCGCGCAGGCCACGATCAACTGGACTCCGTCCGACAGCGGCGGTGGCGGGGCGCCGATCAATTTCCTGCCGGCGGGTAACACCGCCGATTTCATATCGGCACAACAAGGTGCCTTCACGGTGCTCAATCGCATCATCGCTGCCGACCCGTCGCGGGTGATCGCGCTCAATGGCGCGGTCACGGCCACGCCGGGCGGCAATGTCTGGTTCTATGCGCCCGGCGGGCTGTTGATCGGCGCCACCGCCAGTTTCAATGTCGGCGGACTGCTGCTCACGGCCAATGATCCGGTCGGTGCTGCACAGGGCTTGCCTTTCCTGACCGGAAGTGCCCAGAACCAGTTCGGCCTTGCGGCGGCGCCGGGCAGCACGGCGGGCGTCACGGTGGCTGCCGGCGCACAGATCCGGGCGGCCACCGATGGCAGCTATTTCCTCGCCGTGGCGCCGCGCATCAGCTTTGCCGGCAGCGCCGTGGTCAATGGCTCGGCGGCGCTGGTGCAAGCCGAAGCGGTGGACTTCACGCTCAACGGCGGGCTGTTCGATATCACCGCCACGATAGGTTCGGACGTGTCCGCCATGACGGTGGGCGGCAGCATCACCGGCCCGGCGGCGAAAGCAGCCGGCGACGCCCGGCGCATCTATCTGATGGCGGTGCCCAAGAACAACGCCATCACGCTGTTGCTGACAGCGGGCGCCGGGGACATTGGTTTCGACATTGCCGGCGCAGCGGATGTGGTGGGCAACACCATCGTGCTGTCGGCAGGGCACAATATCCAGTCCGGGGCCGGCGATGACGTGTTCGGCGCGCGTGTCGGCACGGGCACTGCCAGCATCATCGTGTCGGGCCGCAATGTCACGTCGCGGCTGATCGGCAGGGCGGCGACCGATGCCATTGTCACCGCCGATACCGGCAACGCGAGCTTTGCAGCCGATGTGACACTGTTTGCCGGCGGCGAAGCGTCGATCAATGCGCAGGCCGGGCGTACTGTGACCATTGGCGGCAATGTCCTGCTCGATGCCAGTGCCTCTGGCGCAAGCGGCGATGCCTCCGGGCGCACGGCGGCTGTGCGCGCCAGCGGCGGCGGCAGTATCGAAGTGTCCGGAGATGTAAGCGCGTTGGCCAATGGCTTTGGCAGCGGGTTCCAGGGCCAGGGCGCTGCCGGCGACGGCAAGGGCGGCACGGCGCTTTTGTCACTGGCCAGCGGCGGCAGTCTGACAGCGCGTAACCTCGTGCTTGAGGCGCGCGGGCTTGGCGGCGCAGGATTTAGCGGCGCCGATGGCGGGCGCGGCGATGGCGGCACGGCGCGCATCGACGTCAGCGGCGGTATCCTTGGCCTTGCCGGCAATGCCCAGCTCACCGCCGTTGGCGTTGGCGGTCTTTCGGATGGTGGCCGGGCCGGTGACGGCCAAGGCAAATTGGCGGAGATCGTCGGCGATGCCGGCGCCGATATCAATGTGAATGGCGCGATCGAGGTCTTTGCCGACGGCAGCAGCGAGGACGTGGACGCACAGGCCGCCTTCAAGTCGGGCGACGGCAGCGGTGGCACCGCGCAGGTCCGTATTGGCACATCCTCGAAATTGGCCGTCGGCGGCAATCTAGAGATTGCGGCCAAAGGCGATGGCAATCGCGGCGCCGGGGG
>NZ_JANPCD010000043.1:0-6230 GCF_031430775.1 Sandarakinorhabdus sp.
GTTCGCTATCTGCCGCGCGTTACGGCGTGACCTTGACGCCCTTCCAAAAGGCAACGCGGCCCTTGATTTCGGCGGCTGCGGGCTTGGGGTCGGCGTAATACCACACGGCGTCCTTGTTCTGTGCGTCGCCGGCGGTGAGCGTGTAATAATTGGCGGTGCCCTTCCAGCCGCAGACGGTCGTGGTGGTGCTGGGCGTCAGCATCGCCGGATCGATGGCGGACAGCGGTAAATAATGATTGCCTTCGACAACGACCGTGTCGGGCGTGTCGGCGATGATGGTGTCGTTCCAGATGGCGCGCGGCATGGGGGTCTCCTTTATTGGCCGAAGCCGGGTTTTCCGGCGGCGGTGAGGGCTTCGCGCGCTGCGGCCATCAGCGCGCCGGCCTTGGCCTCGCATTCGCGCTGTTCATAGGCCGGCACGCTGTCGGCGACGATGCCGGCGCCGGCCTGGACGTGCATGACGCCGTCCTTGACCACGGCGGTGCGCAGCACGATGCAGCTGTCCATGTTGCCGTCGGGGCTGAAATAGCCGACGCCGCCGGCATAGGCGCCGCGTGCCTCGCCCTCAAGCTCGGCGATGATCTGCATGGCACGCACCTTGGGCGCACCCGACACGGTGCCGGCCGGAAAGCCGGCCAGAAACGCATCGACGGCATCCACGCCCGGGGCCAGCCGCCCACGCACGTTGGAGACGATATGCATGACATGGCTGTAGAATTCGACACCGGCGCGGTCGGTGACGGTGACGGTGCCGGGCACCGATACCCGCGCCGTGTCGTGCCGGCCCAGATCGAGCAGCATCAGATGCTCGGCCTGTTCCTTGGCATCGGCAAGCAGGCTGGCCTTGTTGTGCGCATCCTCGACGGCGTCACGCCCGCGTGGACGCGTGCCGGCGATGGGCCGGATGGTGACATCGCCGTCGCGCACTCGCACCAGGATTTCCGGCGACGACCCGACCATGGCAAAGCCGGGCAGATCAAGGAAATACAGGAACGGCGAGGGGTTGATGCGGCGCAGCGCCCGATAGAGATCCATCGGCGGCAGCGGAAAATCGAGGCTGAAGCGCTGCGCCAGCACGACCTGGAAAATGTCGCCAGCCATGATGTATTCACGCGCCTTTTCGACCATGGCGGCATAGCGCGCCGGCGCCACAGCCGGAACCGGGGTGCCGTCGGGCAGGTCGGTCGCCGCCCGTGCAGCAGCCGGCAGCGGCTGGGCCAGCCGCGACTGCGCCAGCTCTATGCGGGCCACGGCGCCGTCATAGGAAGCGGCGGCATCGGAGGGCGCGGCACCATCGGCGAAAATCGGCGCCACGATGAACAGTTCGTCCTTCAACCGGTCAAAGACCAGCAGCAGCGTCGGGCGCACGAACACCATGTCGGGCAGGCCGATAGGGGAGGCGGCATTGCCCGGCACACTGGGTTCCACCAGCCGCACGGCCTCATAACCGATATAGCCGACCAGGCAGGCCAGCGCCGGCGGCAATTGCGGCGGCACATCGGCGCGCGCGGCAGCCACCATCTCGCGCAGCGCGGCCAGTGCCGGGCCGGGCATTGCGGCAAAGGCGCTGCGGTCGGTCTGCCAGTGGCGGTTGACTTCGGCGCTGTCGCCGGTCGCGCGCCAGACCAGATCAGGGTCGAGGCCCAGCAACGAATAGCGGCCGCGCACCTGCCCGCCTTCGACGGATTCGAGCAGGAAGCCGCCATTTTCCGGCGTGCCAAGCTTGAGCATGGCCGATACCGGCGTGTCGGTATCGGCGACAATGCGCGTCCACAGCAGCAGTGAGCGGCCAGCGCCAAGCACCGCCATGCCATCGGCGCGCGCCGGGCTGATATCGCCGAAACCGCCCAAGTTACGGCGCTTCCACGCCGCTCAAACGGTTCTTGATGGCGGTGATTGTCGTGTTGTTGCGGTTGCTGCCCACGGCGCGGACGCTGGCGTTGGCAAAGGCTTCGGCAGCTTCGGCAGGCAATTGGCTGGCGATCTCGCGGCGACTGGCTTCGATGAGGCCCGGCACTGCCTTGACGTCGCCCGGTATGATCTGCGCGACATGGATCAGCACCCAGCCCTGCGGCGACGGCAGCAGTCGCACCGTGCCTGCCGGCGTCGACAGGAACGCCTGCACGACCTGCGGCACCGGCTGGCCCTGCACGATATCGATGCGGCGGCCGGCCAACGGGCTGGGCGGCTTCAGGCCCTGTGCGGCGACGGCGGCGGAAAAATCGCCGCCCTTTTTCACCGCTGCGATAATGGCGTCGGCCTTGGCCCGGCTGGATTTCAGTGCCTTGTCCTGCGCGGCGCCGGCAATGACGATGGGGCGAACCGCAGCCAGCGGCTCGGGCGCAGCGACCTGGACTTGCGTGGTTTCGACCACCACAAGCCGGCCGCCGCCCAGATCCTCGACCACCGGGCCATCGGCGGGTTCATGGCGAAAGGCCTTGGCGGCTATGGCCAGTGCATCGCCGGCGAGGCGCGGCGCGGACGGTGACAGGCCATCAAGCGTCACTGCCGGTTGCAGTTGTATGGCAAGGCTGTTTTCGCGGGCGATGTCGGCAAAGCTTTGTCCGGCCTCGACGCCGTCCTCGACCTTGGCGACCAGCGCGGCCACGGCATCATCGATGGCGCGATCCCGCAATTCGGCGAGAATCAGCGGGCGCACCTGTGCCAGGGTCTTGCCCGATCCGCCGATGCCGGCGACGCGCACGACGTGCCAGCCGAAATTGCTCTTGATCGGCTGGGTGATACCGCCGACCGGCAGGGCAAAGGCCGCAGCGGCAATAGCCGGATTGGTGGCCTTGCCGAAGCCGGCCTGATTCTGTTCGCCCAAATCGATGTCGGCGGCGGCAAAGCCTGCGATGGCCTGAGCGGCGGCGGCAAAGCCATCCTTGGCCGCAGCGGCAGCAATCGCCTTGGCCTTGGCCTCGTCCGGCACCACGACCTGTTCCAGCTTGCGCGTCGCCAGACCGCCATAACGGGCCGGGTCCTTGGCAAACGCCGCCGCGATCTTGTCGTCTGCAACGGTCACCTTGGCGGCAATGGCTTCGCGGTCGATCAGGGCATAGCGCAGCGCCCGGCGTTCGGGTACCGTGAAGAGCAGCTTGTTGGCGGCATAAAAGGCGGCAATCTCGGCTTCCGTCGGCGGCACGGCAACTGCCGGCGGCACGATGGCGACACCGCCGCGATAGGTGTCCACAAGCAGCCGCGCATAAGCAGCAGCAATGCCGTCGGGCACCGACAACGCGCCGGTGACCGGCTGAATGAGCTGGCGGCGCACCAGGTCGCCCGCGATGCCGGCGCGCAAATCCTTGTCCGACAAACGCTGTTCCGCCAGAACCCGGCGATACGTGGCGTCGTCGAATTTGCCGCCCGACTGGAAGGCCGGAATGGCGGCGATTTCGGCGCCCACGGCGCGGTCAGAGGCCGATACGCCGGCAACGCGCCCCAGTTCTTCCATGGCGGTCTGGCCGATCAATTGGGTGGCCAGCGTTTCGACGCCGCCTTCGCGGGCGACCTGCGCCTGGGTGGCGGCGGGATTGCTTTCGCGGATGCGCCGCACGGCCCGGTCAAAGGCCTGCAACAGATCAGGCTCGGTAATGGTGCGTTCCCCGACCTTGGCGATGGAGCCGGCCGGTGCGCCGCCGCCCAGCGGATCGCCGACGCCCGTGACGGCAAAGGCCACGAGGATCAGGCCAAAAAGCACCAGCACAGGCCAGCTGCTGAGTGAACGGCGAAAAAATGCGAGCATCGAATTTCCGGGCAATGAAACAGGCGGCGGGTTGTAACGGGGCTGGCGGCTTGCCACAAGCGGCGCCGTAATCTGGAGACATGCGTCATGCCAAGCTTGATCGTCGGCAACTGGAAAATGAACGGCCTGGGCGATGATGTCGCCGAAATCGCTGCCATGGCCGGGGGCAACACCGGCCGTGCGCAGCTATGGGTAGCGCCGCCGTTTACGCTGATCGACCGCGCGGTCATCGTGTCGGCCGGGCAGATCCGCATCGGCGGGCAGGATTGCCACGGCGCGCAGGCCGGCGCGCATACCGGCTGTGTGTCGGCCATGATGCTGGCCGATCTGGGGGCGCATTTCGTTATTGTCGGCCATAGCGAGCGCCGTGCCGATTGCGGCGAGAGCGATGCCGATGTGCGGGCCAAGGCAGGGGCTGCCCATGCAGCGGGCCTCGAGGTGATCTTGTGTGTCGGCGAAACTGCCGTGCAGCGCAGCGAGGGCCAGGCCGATGCGGTCGTGGCCGGCCAGCTTGCCGGATCACTGCCCGACAGCGCCGAAGGGCTGATCATCGCCTATGAACCGGTATGGGCCATCGGCACCGGCACCGTGCCGACTCCGGATGATGTGGCAGCCATGCACGCCGTGGTGCGCGGCGCATTGACGGCGCGCTATGGTGCGTCGGGGCATGGCGTGCGCATTTTATATGGCGGCTCGGTCAAGCCTGACAATGCGGCCGCGCTGCTGGGTGCGGCCGATGTCGGCGGCGCGCTGGTGGGCGGCGCCAGCCTGACGGCGGCCAGCCTACTGGCGATTGCTGCTGCTGCTGGGTAGGAGGTGCTTGCGGTTCGGGGTTGTGGCCGCTACATGCGCAGCCTTGCCGACATGCTGAAAGCGCTGCGTTCGTGATCACCTTCTTCCTTGTCATCCACACTCTGATTGCTGCCGCGCTGGTTGGCGTCATCCTGCTGCAACGCTCCGAAGGCGGCGGACTGGGCATTGGCGGCGGCACCGGCGGCGGCCTGATGACGGCGCGCGGCGCGGCCAATCTGCTGACACGCTCGACGACGTTCCTGGCGGCGGCCTTCATCGGCTCGTCGATCCTGCTTGCTGTGCTGGCCGCCGGCACCAACAAGGTGAAGGCCGTGGACACCAGCCTTGCGGCGCCCGCTGCCGCGCCGGCTGCGCCCCCCGCCGGCGTACCGCTCGCCAAATAAGTGGCGCTGGGCCGACCTGGTCAGATCCGCCAGATCATCGGCGGCAGCGCCGGCAATCTCGTCGAATGGTATGACTGGTACGCCTATTCGGCGTTCGCGCTGTATTTTGCGCCAAGCTTTTTCCCCAAGGGCGATGATCTTGCCGCCGCGCTGAACACCGCCGGCATCTTTGCCATCGGTTTCCTGATGCGCCCCATCGGCAGCTGGCTATTGGGTTCCTATGCCGATGTGCGTGGCCGCAAGGCGGCGCTAACGCTGTCGGTGGCGATGATGTGCGCCGGATCGCTGATGATCGCCTGCGCGCCGACCTATGACCAGGTCGGGCTGGCGGCGCCGCTGATCCTGCTGCTGGCGCGGCTGGTGCAGGGGCTGTCGGTCGGCGGCGAATATGGCGCATCGGCCACCTTCATGAGCGAGGTATCGTCACCGCGCTGGCGCGGGTTTCTGGCGAGTTTTCAATATGTGACGCTGGTGGGCGGGCAATTGCTGGCGCTGGCGCTGCTGGTGCTGTTGCAACGCACGATGCCTGAGGCCGACCTGAACGCATGGGGCTGGCGCATTCCGTTTGTCATCGGCGCGCTGTGTGCCGTGCTGGTCTTCTGGCTGCGGCGCTCGCTGGTGGAAACCGAGGCGTTCGAAAAGGCCGCTGCCGGCCATATCCCGGCGACGCAGCGCGACCTGCTGAAACGCCTGATGGCGCATCCACGCGCGCTGGCCATCGTGCTGGCGCTGACGGCGGGCGGCAGCCTGTGTTTCTACACGTTCACCACATACATGCAGAAATATCTGGTGCTCAGCGCCGGCTGGACCAAGGCGGAGGCGACCAATGCTTCGGCGCTGGCGCTGCTATGTTATATGCTGATGCAGCCGATGTTCGGCGCCTTGTCCGATCTTGTCGGGCGGCGGCCGTTGCTTATCACTTTCGGCGTGCTGGCAACGCTGCTCACGGTGCCGGCGATGACGGCGCTTGGCCAGTCGCAGCCGGGCCTGGAGGGCCTGCTGCTGATGATCGCCGCGCTGGCGGCGCTCAGCTGCTACACCGCGATTTCGGGTGTGGTGAAGGCCGAGATGTTCCCGGCGTCCATCCGCGCGCTTGGGGTGGGCATGCCTTATGCGGTTGGCGTCGCCATCTTTGGCGGCTCGGCCGAATTTGTCGCGCTGGCGTTCAAGGACGCTGGCATGGAATCGGGTTTCTTCTGGTATGTCAGCATCATGGCCGCCATCGCGCTGGTTGCGGCCTTGTCCTTGCCCGACACGCGGCGGGCCAGCATGATCGAGGATTGAGCCGC
>NZ_JANPCD010000044.1:0-1655 GCF_031430775.1 Sandarakinorhabdus sp.
CAAGGAATTCGTCGGCAAATGGGTCGATGGCCGGGAAATCCGGCGCGACTTCGACCTGTGACGCTGGGGGGCCGCGGCCGTGCCTGATGGCGTGCGCCGCCTGCTGATCCGCTATTCCCGGCTGTATGCCGTGCTGAAGGACACTGTCGCCGGCACCTGGGACGACGGCTTCACCCATGCCGGCAACATCGCCTATCTGTCGCTGGTCACGGTGTTTCCCTTTTTCATCCTGATCGCGGTGGTCGCCGGCGCGGTTGGCCGCACCGAGGATGGCCTACGTGCCGTGCAGGCGTTTCTGGGCGCACTGCCGGCAGATGTGGCGGCTCTGGTCGCCGCGCCCATTGTCGATGTCATCCAGGCGCGCACATCCGGCGGTGTTGTCACATTCGGTATCATCGTGACCATCTGGACGGTCAGCGGCTTTGTCGAAAACCTGCGCGCCATCATCCGCCGTGCCTATCGTGCGCCCTATCACCGCCAGGCCTGGCGATACCGGCTGATCGGGCTGGCGTTGGTGTTTGCCGCCGTTCTGGCGATGCTGGCCGCGCTGGCGGCGCAGGTCGTGCTGGGCGGTGCCGAGGCGTTTGTTGCGGGCCTCATGCCCGGCGCGATGCAGCCGGCGATGCTTGCGTTGTCGCGGCTGTTGCCCATGCTTGTGCTGATGGCGGCGCTGTGGGGCGCGTTCACGCTGCTGACGCCCCGGCGCTTCAACATGATCGGTTGCCCGACATGGCCGGGCGCATTGGTGACAACGCTGACATGGGCGATTACCTCGTGGTTGCTGCCCCGCACGGTGACGCTGTTTGGCGGCTATGCGATGACCTATGGCAGCCTTGCCGGGGTCATCATCGCATTGCTGTTTTTCTATATCATCGGGCTCGGGCTGGTCGTTGGCGCGCATTTGAACGCCGCACTCGCCAAGGACCGGCAAATATCGTTAAAGACCGAGTCACGGACTTTTGACACGGAGCTGCAATGAACAATCTGATGCAGGGCAAGCGCGGGCTCATCATGGGTGTCGCCAATGATCGCAGCCTCGCCTGGGGCATTGCCAAGGCCATCGCTGCACAGGGCGGCGAACTGGCGTTCTCGTTCCAGGGTGAGGCGCTGGAAAAGCGCGTGCGCCCGTTGGCAGAGGGGCTGGGCGTTGCCCGGCTCTACCCTTGCGATGTCACCGACATGGCCAGCATCGATGCGATGTTCGACGCGCTCAAGGCCGAATGGGGGACAATCGATTTCGTCGTCCACGCCATCGGATTTTCTGACAAGAACGAACTGCGCGGCCGCTATGTCGATACCAGCCTCGACAATTTTCTGCTGACCATGAACGTCAGCGTGTTCAGCTTCACCGCCATCGCCCAGCGGGCCATCACGATGATGCCGAACGGTGGCTCGCTGCTGACGCTCAGCTATTACGGCGCCGAAAAGGTCATTCCGCACTACAACGTCATGGGCGTTGCCAAAGCGGCGCTGGAAACCAGCGTCAAATATCTGGCGATGGATCTTGGGCCGCAGAATGTCCGCGTCAACGCCATCAGCGCCGGCCCTATCAAGACGCTCGCCGCCAGCGGTATCGGTGATTTCCGCTATATCCTGAAATGGAACGAGTATAATTCGCCGCTGCGCCGCAATGTCACCATCGAGGATGTCGGCGG
>NZ_JANPCD010000045.1:0-2722 GCF_031430775.1 Sandarakinorhabdus sp.
GTGCAGCGCCAGCGCGGTGTTCAGCGCGGTCTGCCCGCCCATGGTCGGCAGCACCGCGTCAGGGCGTTCCTTTTCGATGATCTTGGCGACGATTTCGGGGGTGATGGGCTCGACATAGGTCGCGTCGGCCAACTCGGGGTCGGTCATGATCGTCGCCGGGTTCGAATTGACCAGGATGATGCGATAGCCCTCGGCCTTCAGTGCCTTGACCGCCTGGGTGCCGGAATAATCGAATTCACACGCCTGGCCGATGATGATGGGGCCGGCGCCGATGATGAGGATCGAGGAAAGATCGGTGCGTTTGGGCATTATTCAGGCGATCCGTTTTCCGCGAGGCAGCCCCAGCCGTCGAATTCGACGCCGTGACTGATCTCGATCTCAAGCGCGCGGGTGATAAGGGCTTTCAGTGCCTGCCGTGTCACCGGGCCATCGACCTGCAAATCCGCCGCCCAGTCGCCATCTTCGAAATCGCCGAACTCGAAGAAGCGGAAATTCAGCGACTGAGCGTCCTCGGCCAGTTGCTCGATGGCGTCCTGCGGCCCCTTGAAATGCACATCGATGGTGCGCGGCAGCTCGGCGATGTCGCCATTGGCCGCCAGCGCCATCAGCACTTCTTCGTTGGATTCAATCTCGTCGGCAAGGCGTGCGGGGTCGATCATGCGGTCAGTCCTGCGACAAATTTTTCAAACAGATAGATGCTGTCCTGTGGGCCGGGGCTGGCTTCGGGGTGGTATTGCACCGAAAACGCCTTGCGGTCGGTCAGTTCCAGCCCCGCCAGCGTGCCGTCGAACAGCGACACATGCGTTGGCCGTGCCGTGGTGGGCAGCGTTGCGGAATCGACAGCAAAGCCATGGTTCATCGAGGTGATTTCCACCCGCCCGTCTTCAAGGCGTTTCACCGGATGGTTGGCGCCCCGGTGGCCCTGCGTCATCTTCAGGGTTTTGGCGCCAACGGCCAGACCGAGCAGCTGGTGACCAAGGCAGATGCCGAACAATGGAATGTCCCTGTTCAGCAGCTTCTGGATGGTCGGCACGGCATGCACGCCGGTTGCGGCCGGGTCGCCGGGGCCGTTGGACAGGAAAATGCCATCGGGCTTCAGCGCCATGATCTCATCGAACGTCGCCATGGCCGGCACCACGGTGACGCGCGCGCCGGCAGCCACCAGGTTGCGCAGGATATTTCGCTTCATGCCATAATCGATGGCCACGACATGCGGGCCGGCAGGGTTGCCGCTGTGGGACGCATACCCGTCCTGCAACGTCCAAAGGCCGTCGTCCCAGCTGTATTTCTGCGTTGTCGAGATGACGCTGGCGAGGTCCATACCTTCAAGGCCGGGCCACCCCTTTGCTTGCGCCACCAGGCTTTTCAGGTCGAACTTGCCGGCCTTGTTATGGGCAATGACGCCATTTGGGGCGCCGCCGAGCCGGATACGCTTGGTCAGCGCGCGGGTATCGACACCCGATAGGCCGATGCGGCCCCAGGCGCGCATCCAGTCATCGAACCGCCTGGCGCTGCGGAAATTTGCAGCCGGCGTCACGGCCTCGCGCACCACGCAGCCCAGCGCATGTGGGTTCGGCGATTCGATATCTTCGTTGTTGGCGCCGACATTGCCGATGTGCGGAAAGGTGAAGGTGATGATCTGCCCGGCATAGCTGGGATCGGAAATCACTTCCTGATAGCCGGTCATGGCAGTGTTGAAGCAGACTTCGCCGACCGCAACCCCTTCGGCACCGAAGCCATGTCCCCAGATGACGCTGCCGTCAGCAAGGACCATAACGCCAGTCGCGCCTTTGGGTTGGGCGGGCGCGGGCGCAGCGGCCATCTTGGACGTTCCTTTCGGGTGGGCAAACGGACGGCGAGTTAGGGTCGGCTTGCCCATCCGTCAATCTATTCTTTCGCCGCCAATAGGCCTAGAAAGGCTGATTGTCCCACACGCATTTTTATCCACAGGAAACGCCATGCTTCGCGATGACATCAAGGCCGCCACCATCACCGCCATGAAGGCCAGGGACAGCGCCACATTGGGCACGCTGCGCCTTATCTCCTCGGCGCTCAAGAACAAGGACATCGAACTGCGCACCGGCACCGCGCCGGCCGATGATGATGTGCTGGTTGCCGATGTGCTGGCCAAGATGATCAAGCAGCGCCGCGAATCGATCGATATGTTCGACAAGGGTGGCCGCCCCGAACTCGCCGCTGCCGAACGCGCCGAAGTAGCTGTCATCGAAAGCTTCATGCCCGCCCAGATGTCGGCTGCCGAAGCCGGCGCGGCCGTTGCCGCTGTCGTGGCCGAGCTTGGCGCCACATCGGTCAAGGACATGGGCAAGGTGATGGCGGCCGTGAAGGAGCGTTTTGCCGGCCAGATGGACATGGGCCAGGCCAGCGTGTTGGTAAAGGCGGCGCTGGCAGGGTGATGCCTGCCGTCTCTCTCGCAAAGTCGGAACAGCCGACAGCACGATGACCCTCTCCCCCGCCTTTCTCGACGAATTGCGCGCACGCGTGCCGTTGCAGCCCATTGTCGGCCGCCGCGTCAAGCTGGCCCGTGCGGGGCGCGAATGGAAAGGCTGCTGCCCATTCCACAATGAGAAAACCCCGAGTTTCTATGTCAATGACGACAAGGGGTTTTACCATTGCTTCGGCTGCGGGGCGCACGGCGATGTCATCCGGTTCCTGACGGACGCGGAAGGGTTGCCGTTCATGGATGCCGTCAAGCAGCTTGCCG
>NZ_JANPCD010000046.1:0-60272 GCF_031430775.1 Sandarakinorhabdus sp.
GCCTGGCGCCGGCGCTTCATCGACGACGAGCAATTGGCACGCATTGCCGAGCCGCTGCGCAAATCGGGCTATGGCGAATATCTGCTCACCCAGTTGCGGCTGGGCCGATGAAGGTCGAGGCTACCGCCCTGCCCGGCGTCATGCTGCTCACGCCCCGCGTGTTCGGCGATGACCGGGGCTTTTTCCTCGAAAGCTGGAATGCATCGGTGTTTGCAGCTGCCGGGATTGGTGCGACGTTCGTGCAGGACAATCACAGCCGGTCGGCACGCGGCGTGCTGCGCGGGCTGCATTATCAACTCGCGAATCCGCAGGGCAAGCTGGTGCGCGTGACACAGGGCGCCGTGTTCGATGTCGCGGTCGATGTCCGCCGTTCCTCGCCGCATTTCGGGCAGTGGGTGGGCGCCGAACTGTCCGATACCAACAAGCAAATGCTGTATGTGCCGCCGGGTTTTGCACATGGTTTTGTCGTGCTGAGCGACACGGCCGATTTCCTCTACAAATGCACCAGCCTGTATGATCCGGCCAGTGAACGGTCGGTGCGATGGGACGATCCCGCCATCGGTATCGACTGGCCGACAACGGTGTCGCCGACGCTGTCCGCCAAGGACGCTGCCGCGCCGTGCCTTGCAGATGCGGAGGTGTTTCCATGAAGGTCCTGATCGCCGGCAGCGCCGGACAACTTGGCCGCGCCTTGCAGGCCTGTGCGCCGTCCGATGCCGTCATAACGGCTCCGGCCGAGGCAGATTTCGACATCACCGACCCGGACATGGTCGATGCCGTGGTCGCTGCCGCGCATCCCGATCTGGTCATCAACGCTGCCGCCTACACCGCCGTTGACCGCGCCGAAAGCGACGAGGCTGCAGCCCGCGCCGTCAACGTCAACGCCGTCGGCCTGATCGCCAGCGCCGCCCGCCATGCCGGGGCGCGGCTGGTGCATGTCTCGACCGATTTCGTTTTCGACGGCAATGCCAGCCGGCCTTACTTGCCCGATGCCCCGGCCAACCCGGTCAGCGCCTATGGCCGCACCAAATGGGCTGGCGAGGAAGCTGCGCGCGACCTGCACGGTGCCCCGCTGATCGTGCGCACTGCCTGGGTCTATGCCGCCACCGGCAACAATTTCGTCGCCACCATGCTGCGGCTGATGCGTGAACGCGACGAGGTGCGTGTCGTTGCCGACCAGATCGGCACCCCCACCCATGCCGCCAGCCTGGCCCGCGCCATCTGGGCGCTACAGGGCCAGACGCGCGTGTTTCACTGGACAGACGCCGGCGTTGCCAGCTGGTATGATTTTGCCGTCGCCATCCAGGAAGAGGCGTTGGCCATCGGTTTGCTGGCCCGCGAAGTGCCGGTCATTCCCATCCGGACCGAAGAGTATCCGACCCCGGCGCGGCGCCCGGCCTATGGCGTGCTCGACAAATCCGCGAGCACGGCTTTGATCGGCCCGGCGCGGCACTGGCGGGCGGAATTGCGCGACTGCCTCAAGGACATCAAGATGCACGCTGGTAACCGCACATGACACGGATGCTTGTGACGGGCGGCGCTGGCTTCATCGGGGCCAATTTCGTGCATTTCTGGGCGGCACATCGCCCAGATGACACCATCGTCGTGCTCGATGCGCTGACTTATGCCGGCAACCGCGCTAATCTGGCCGGCACCGATGTGGAATTCATCCACGGCGATATCCGCGACACCGCGCTGGTGGAAACACTGCTGGCAGGCCGCAACATCGACACTATCGTGCATTTCGCCGCCGAAAGCCATGTTGACCGCTCGCTGCACGGGCCTTCGGCTTTTGTCGACACCAACGTCATAGGCACGCTGTCGATGCTCAATGCCGCCCGCGCTGTCTGGCTGGCCGGCGACGGCAAGCCACACCGTTTCCACCACGTATCGACCGATGAAGTCTATGGCAGCCTCGGCGCCGATGACCCGGCGTTCAGCGAAACCACGGCATACGCCCCCAACAGCCCCTATTCGGCCAGCAAGGCCGCCAGCGACCATCTCGTGCGCGCCTGGCACCACAGCTATGGCCTGGCTGTCACCACGTCCAATTGCTCTAACAACTATGGTCCGTTCCAGTTTCCGGAAAAGCTGATCCCGCTGTTCCTGATCAACGCCCTGCATGGCCGGCCGCTGCCGATTTACGGTGATGGTATGCAGATCCGCGACTGGCTGCATGTCGAGGATCATTGCCGGGGCATCGCCGCCGTGCTGGACCGTGGCCGCATCGGCGAAGTGTACAACATCGGCGGCGGCGCCGAACTGCCCAACATCACTGTCATCGACACCTTGTGCGCTGCCGTGGACGCCGCCTTTGCCGCCGATCCGGCGCTGGTGCTGCGTTTCCCCGGCGCGCCGGCAGCGAAGGGCGTGGCAACCGCCAGCCTCAAGACATATGTCACCGACCGGCCCGGCCATGACCGCCGCTACGCCATCGATGAAACCAAGGCCCGCACCGAACTGGGCTATGCGCCGACACGCACGTTCGAACAGGGCTTTGCCGACACACTGGCCTGGTATCTGGGCAACGAACCCTGGTGGCGTGCCATCATGGACGGCAGCTATCGCACATGGGTGGACACCAACTACGCAGGGCGTTGAAGCTGGCCCGGAATCGGGCAGTTGAAGTCCGAAATCATTGGGGAACCTGGCACAGTACCGCTAGACTTGGGGCGTGATACGCCGCCTTTCCTCCCATGTTGTCCGCCGGGCGACAGCCATTCGCGCCCTGCTGAAAACACAAGCGGCGGGCGGTTATGTACTGATGGCGGCGGCGGCAGCGGCGTTGCTGATCGCCAATTCGCCAGCGTCCGGGGCCTATTTTCACATCCTGCACCGGATGCTCGGCCCGTTGTCGGTGCTGCACTGGATCAATGATGCGCTGATGGCGCTGATTTTCTTGCTCGTCGGCCTTGAGATCAAGCGCGAGATGATCGACGGCGAAATGTCGTCATGGCCGCGCCGCATCCTGCCCGGCGCGGCGGCGCTTGCAGGGATGGCGGTGCCGGCGCTGGTGTTCGTGATCGTCAATCGCGGCGTGCCTGCCAACCTTGCCGGCTGGGCGATCCCGTCGGCCACGGACATTGCCTTTGCGCTGGGCGTGCTGGCGCTGCTTGGCCCCCGAGTGCCGGCGTCGCTCAAGCTGCTGCTGACAGCCATCGCGGTCATCGACGACCTTGGTGCCATTGTCATCATCGCAATTGCCTATACCGACACGCTCGATCCGACGGCGCTCGGCGCGGCGGCGCTGCTGTGCGCGCTGCTCTGGGGGCTGAACCGCGCTCGGGTCATGGCGATCTGGCCTTATCTGATGGCCGGCGCGGCGCTTTGGGCCGCTGTCCACGCCTCGGGCATCCATGCAACGCTGGCCGGGGTGGCGACGGCGCTGGCGGTGCCGCTACGTCGGACCATTGCCCTGCCCGAGGACGCACATTCACCGCTGATCCGGCTGGAACATGCGCTGGCGCCTGTCGTGGCGTTTGCGATCGTGCCGCTGTTCGGCTTTGCCAATGCCGGCGTCGATCTGTCGGGGGTGACCATGGCGGCGGCGACGGCGCCGCTGCCACTGGGCATCGCGCTTGGGCTAGTGCTGGGCAAATCTCTCGGCATTTTCGGCAGCATCACGCTGCTGGTGCGTTCAGGACGGGCCAACGCGCCGGCCGGCGCCAGCACCCGCCAAATCGCCGGCTTGTCCATGCTATGCGGCATCGGCTTCACCATGAGCTTGTTCATAACCGCGCTGGCGTTCGGCGAAGGCAGCGTGCAGGAAAGCTCTGCCAAGATCGGCATCATCGCCGGGTCACTGGTGGCGGCGCTGGTCGGCATGGCCGTGCTGGGGTGTGGCAGGCAGCCATGAAGGCCTTGGCGCGGTTTCCCCATTTTCTGGTTTTTGCCGGCATTCTGGCGCTGCTATGGCCCATGCTGCTGCGCCATCTGAGCACCGATACGGCGTTGTTGCTGGGGTTTGATGTTGCCGTCCTTGGTTTTCTGCTGACTTTGGCACGGCGCATGCACCGGACCCCGGTTGGCATCCTGCGATCACGGGCGGCTGAACCGGGGCATGGCGTGCTCCGTGTTATCGCGATGGTGGTGATCGCCGTGGTATTGGTTGCGGTGGCAAAGGAACTTGGCGAGGGCGGACGGGCCACTGGCGGGCTCATCCTGGCGGCGGGCTCGCTCTCCATGGCGTGGCTGTTCGCCAACAGCCTGTTCGCATTGCATTACATGCATCTTTATTATCAGCCGGGAACAGCCTCTGGTGATCGCGGCGGCCTGGTATTTCCCGGCGATCGCAAACACCCCGATTTCTGGGATTTCTGCTATTTCGCCTTCACGATAGGCATGACATTCCAAGTGTCGGATGTCGTCATCACGGCGACGACTGTGCGCAGGCTTGTGTTGCTGCACAGCCTGTTGGCCTTTGCCTTCAATATCGCGGTGATTGCGCTGACCGTCAGCTTGGTGGCCAGCGCAATCGGCTGATCAGCCCAGATTGGCGCGCAGCATCCATGCCGTCTTTTCGTGCACCTGCATCCGCTGCGTCAGCAGATCGGCTGTCGGCTCGTCGTGCGCCTCGCTCGCAGCCGGGAATACCGCGCGGGCAGTGCGGACGACCGCCAACTGGTCCTCGGCAAGGATACGCACCATGTCTTCGGCGCCGGGCTTGCCGTCCGCTTCGGCAATGGACGACAGCGTGGCAAAGGCCGAATAACTACCGGGCGCAGGCTCGCCCAGTGCGCCGATGCGCTCGGCGATCACGACCACGGCAAGCGCCAGTTCGGTATACTGGCCCTCGAACATCAGGTGCAGCGAATTGAACTGCGGGCCTGTCACGTTCCAGTGGAAATTATGGGTCTTGAGATACAGCGTATAGGTGTCGGCCAGCAGCCGCGACAGACCGTGCGCGATGGCACGGCGCTGCTTGTCATCCATGCCAAGGTCGATGGATCCGGCGGGGGCGGTTTTCTTCTTGGGCATGGCGATTCTCCTTGAAGAACCAAGCGTATCGCAACGGCCGATGGCGTCCAGCGGCTTTTGCCACTGAACGCCATTACCGTTATCGATCAGCTTAGCGGCAGACGATCCGGTCGCGATCGATGCTGTTGCCGATCACCGCGCCCAGCGTGCCGCCGAGCAGGGCGCCGATGGTGCGATTGCGCCCCGGTGCGATAGCGGCGCCAAGCGTGCCGCCGGCAATGCCGCCGACGATCAGCCCGGTGGTGCCATCGCTGCGGCGGCAGTAATAGCGCCCGTCATAACCGCCATAGATCTGGTCGTTGTATCCAAGGTTGCGCGGGCGATAATTGCCCTGGCGATAGAAATGTTCGGCGTGCCAGCCGTCATGGCGCCAGTCGTCGCGGCCCCAGCCACGCCCACGGCCATTGCCCCGGCCATTGCCGTTACCGTTGCCCCAGCCATTGCCGTTGCCGTTGCCGACATAGCCATAGCCCTGGTTCCAGCCCTGGCCCTGGTTCCAACCCTGGCCCTGGCCGTTGCGGTCCCAGTTGTTCCAGCCGCCGTTCCAGCGAGCGCGGTCAAGGTCGCGGGCATCGCGCTGAAACTCGCCCTGCGCCCGGCGCAGTTCGCGGCGTTCCTCGCGGACATCGTCGCGGTCACCCCGGCGCCAAGCACGGTTCAGGTCCTGGCGTTCGTCCTGCACCCGTTCCCAGCTGCGCTGCACTTCGCGGGGCGATGCGGTCTGGCGGTCGCGCCGGTCGTCGCGGTCCCAGTTCTGTGCGGCCACCGGGGCGGCCATCGCCACCAGCGTCATCGCCATCAGTGTCTTTGCCGTGCGTGCCATCTCAAGCCTCCTTCTTGCCTAGCAACACCCTTTTGGCACGGCGGCGATGTGAGGTTCCTGAACGCGTATGTCAGCCGCTGTTCATGTATCCGGCAACGCCCAGAGCGGCACTTTCGAAGGCGCACCGGGGATTTCGGCGACAAAACGCGGCACGAGATACCCTGGCAGATCGGCGCGCAGTTCCGATTCGATTTCCCGCGCCCGGGCCAGCGGCACATCGAAATGGCTGGCACCTTCGACCGGGTCGGGCATGTGCAGATAATAGGGCAGCACGCCGCATTCCAGCAGGCGGCGGCCATGCGCGGCAAGCACCCCGGTATCATCATTGATACCCGCCAGCAGCACCGCCTGATTGAGCAATTGCACCCCGGCGCCGCGCACCGACAGCAGCGCTGCCTGCACCACGGCGTCCAGTTCCCGGGCATGGTTGGTATGGGTGACGATGACCACCGGCTTGCCCAGCCCGGCCAGCATGGCGAGCAGCGCGGGGGTGACGCGCGCCGGAACGACGGTGAGCGTGCGGGTGTGGATGCGGATGATGCGAACCTGGCGCATCGCCGCCAGCGCCGCCAGCACCGCCGACAGGCGCGTATCGGACAGCGTCAGCGGGTCGCCGCCCGACAGGATGACCTCGGTAATGGCAGGGTCGGCGGCGAGGGTGGCCAGCGCGGCGTCCAGCCCCGATTGCGGAATGATGGACGCGCCATAATCATAATGGCGGCGAAAACAGTAACGGCAGTGGATGGCGCAGGCGCCGGACACCAGCAGCAGCGCGCGGCTGCCATATTTGCGCAGTATTCCCTGGCCGGCAGTAAACCCGGCCTCGGCGAGCGGGTCGCGGCTGGTGATGCGCTTGCCCGGCACCTGTTCATCGGCGCGGGCCAGCACCTGCAGCAACAGCGGGTCGCGCGCATCGCCGGGGCGGATCAGCGACAGCGTGTGCGGCGGCACCATCATGGCAAACGCCGGATCGGCAATCACACCATAGGGCAGCATGGCGGCATCAAGGCCCAGCCGGTCCAGCAGAGCCTTGAGCGGCAAGCGTGCGGCACGAATATCATTCTGCCACGACGGCGCAGCATCAACGTCGGGGGCAGCGGATGGCACGGCGATTCCCTGAAAGACAGTCGGCTGGGCAAGGCATTGGACCGGATTTGCCGCCAGCGCCCGCTATTGGCGCGGAAATGGGAAGTAATGGTGGGCGCGACAGGGATTGAACCTGTGACCCCTGCCGTGTGAAAGCAGTGCTCTACCCCTGAGCTACGCGCCCCAACCTTGGGAGGCGGCTGGTTAGGACATGCCGGGGCGGCTGTAAAGCCCCCCGGCGCTGTCCCCGCTGCCGCCGCCCGGCAACCTAGTGGCGGACGGCCGGATCGGCGGACGGCAGCACCGGCGGCACCGGGATTTCCTCCGGCTCCGCCCATTCGATCGGCACCAGCGGGCGCGTCAGCGCAATCGCCAGCACTTCGTCGACATGGGCAACCGGAATGATCTTCAGCCCTTCGGTCACATTGAGCGGAATCTCGGCCAGATCCTTTTCATTTTCGGCCGGGATCATAACCGTGATGATGCCGCCGCGCAGCGCCGCCAGCAGTTTCTCCTTGAGGCCGCCGATGGGCAGCACGCGGCCGCGCAGCGTCACTTCGCCGGTCATCGCCACATCCTTGCGCACCGGCACGCCGGTCAGGGTGGAAATGATCGCGGTGACCATGGCAATGCCCGCCGACGGCCCGTCCTTGGGCGTGGCGCCTTCGGGCACATGGACATGGATATCACGCTTTTCAAAGACGCTGGGCTTGATGCCATAGTGGATGGCGCGCGAACGGGTGAACGACAGCGCGGCGGCAATGGATTCGGTCATCACATCACCCAGCTTGCCTGTGGTCTTGACGACACCCTTGCCGGGGCTAGTGACGGCTTCGATGGTCAGTAGCTCGCCGCCCACTTCGGTCCAGGCGAGACCGGTCACGGCGCCGACTTGGTCCTCGACCTCGCCAACGCCATAGCGGAATTTGCGAACACCCGCGAACTCGCCAAGGTTTTCGTCCGTGATGACAATGCTTTTCGCCTTGCCCTCAAGGATGCGGCGCAGCGCCTTGCGGGCCAGCTTGGCCAGCTCGCGTTCCAGCGTGCGCACCCCGGCTTCGCGCGTGTAATAGCGCACGAGATCGCGGATGGCGCTTTCCTCGATCACCAGTTCCGACGCCTTCAGGCCATGTGCTTCATACTGTTTTTCCAGCAGATGGCGCTTGGCGATCTCGACCTTTTCATCCTCGGTATAACCCGACAGATGGATGATCTCCATGCGGTCCAGCAACGGCTGCGGCATGTTGAGGCTGTTGGCCGTGGTCACGAACATCACGTCCGAAAGATCATAGTCGATCTCCAGATAATGGTCGTTGAACGCCTTGTTCTGTTCGGGGTCGAGCACCTCCAGCAGTGCCGATGCCGGATCACCCCGGAAATCCTGGCCCAGCTTGTCGATTTCATCGAGCAGGAACAGCGGATTGGACGTACCGGCTTTCTTCAGGTTCTGGATGATCTTGCCGGGCATCGAGCCGATATAGGTACGGCGGTGGCCGCGAATTTCGGCTTCGTCGCGCACGCCGCCAAGACTGTGGCGGATGAATTCCCGGCCCGTGGCACGCGCAATCGAGCGGCCAAGCGAGGTCTTGCCGACGCCGGGGGGTCCGACGAGACACAGGATCGGGCCTTTGAGTTTTTGCGTGCGGGCCTGCACGCCCAGATATTCGATGATGCGGTCCTTGACCTTTTCCAGGCCGAAATGGTCATCGTCCAGCACCTTTTGTGCCGCGACAATGTCCTTCTTGACCTTGGATTTCTTGGACCAGGGCAAGCCCAGGATGGTGTCGAGGTAATTGCGCACAACGGTGGCTTCGGCCGACTGCGGCGCCATCGCCTTGAACTTCTTCAGTTCGGCAATGACCTTTTCGCGGGCTTCCTTCGACAGCTTGGTGCCGGCAATCCGCTCCTCGATTTCGGTAACTTCGTCCTTGCCGTCCTCGCCTTCGCCCAGCTCGCGCTGGATCGCCTTCATCTGCTCGTTGAGGTAATATTCGCGCTGGGTCTTTTCCATCTGGCGCTTGACGCGGCTGCGGATCTTTTTCTCGACCTGCAGGACGCCCATTTCGCCTTCCATATGGCCGAACACCAGTTCGAGCCGGCGCAGCAGATCAGTTTCGGCAAGCAGCGCCTGCTTGTCGACGATCTTCAGGCCGAGATTGGCTGCGACAGTGTCGGCGAAACGCCCCGCTTCATCGATCTGGGCGATCTGGGCGGCGATTTCGGGCGCCGTCTTGCGGTTCATCTTGACATAGGATTCAAACTGTTTCGATGCCGAGCGCAGCAGCGCCTCGATCCGCGTTTCGTCGCCAATGATGTCCGGGCGATCGGCGACATCGGCCACCAGATGCCCGCCGTTGTCGTGCAGCTTGAGCAGCGTGGCGCGGCCCTGCCCTTCGACCAGCACCTTGACGGTGCCATCGGGCAGTTTCAGCAATTGCAGCACGGTGGCGATGGTGCCGACATCATACAGATCATCGGCGCCAGGATCTTCGTCGGCAGGGTTTTTCTGGGACAGCAGGAACACGGTCTTGCCGTCCAGCATCGCGGCTTCCAGCGCCGAAACGGATTTTTCGCGGCCGACAAACAGCGGCACGATCATCTGCGGAAACACGACAATGTCGCGAAGTGGCAGGACAGGCAACGTCTGCACCGGCGGCGGCGTCTGGGTGGTGGTGTCTTCGGTCATTTTCAAAACTCCCGCGCGGGCCGGCAACAAAGGCCCAGCGTTCTACACTGGCCTATCTGGGGTGCGCCTGCGCCCGCTTCAAGGCAATATGACCGCAGGCCGGCGGTGCGACTAGGGCAGAAACGTCCGATGCGGCAATTCATCTGGGGATGAAATGCGCAATTTGCGCGATTCAGCCGCGAACAGCGCGGAGGGCAATCAGCGCATCGATCGCGGCATCGTCATAGCCGGCGCGCGTCAACACATCGCGGCTGTGCTGGCCCAGATGCGGCGCCGGGCCGGGCACGGGCAAGTCACCGGAAAAACGTGCCGGCACCCGGGCGCCGCGCACCCGGCCCGTGGCGGCGTCATGCGGCACTTCGATGCAGATGGCGTTATGGACGACCTGCGGGTCATTCGGCACATCCGACAGGGCCGTGACTGCGCCGCCGACGGCGCCTTCGCGCACGAACGCCGCCATCAATTCGGCGCGGGTACGGGCGGCGATTTCGGCCGACACCTGCGGCGCCCATTCCTTCTGGTGCTTGATGCGCCCGCCGGTGCCGGCAAAGCGCGGGTCGGCGGCCAAGTCGGGGCGGTCCAATGCGCGGCACAAGGCGGCAAATTCGACATCCTGCAGGGCGCCAATCGCCACCTGGCCATCCCTGGCCTTCCACAGGCGCATCTGGGCGCCATATTCGGGCCAGCGCGCCGGCGCGTCATCCAGAAAACTGTCGTTGTACATGCTGTCGGGCCAGTTGAAGGCGATGGCCGCATCAAGCATCGCCACTTCGATCTTCTCGCCTCGCCCGGTGCGCGTTCGCCGGAACAAGGCCGATGTGATCGCCTGCGCCGCTGTCAGCGCCGTCACCTTGTCGGCAATCAGGCTGCGCACCAGCCCCGGCGTGCCTTCGCGGTCGATCTGGGTGGCCGCGATGCCCGACACGGCCTGGATGACCGGATCATAGACGCGGATGTTGCTGTAGGGGCCGTCCTGGCCAAAGCCGGTGATGGCGCAATAAATCAGGTTCGGATTCAGCGCCGCCAGATGGTCGGGCGAAAAGCCCAGCTTGGCCAGCACGCCGGGGCGGAAGTTTTCGATCAGCACATCGGCCGATGCGACCAGCCGTGTCAGCACCTCGCGCCCGGCATCGGATTTCAGGTCGAGGCACAGGCCTTGCTTGCCGCGATTGACGGCGATGAACATGGACGACAGGTCGCCCTTTTTCGGGCCAAGGCTGCGCACCGGATCGCCGCCGGGGCTTTCGACCTTGATGACCCGCGCACCCTGGTCGGCCAATATCGTCGCCGCCATCGGCCCCGACACGATCTGTGACAGGTCCAGAATCGTGATTCCGTCCAGTGGTCCGGCCATATGCACCCCCTCAGATCGTGATGTCCCGGTCCTTGGTTTCGGGCAGGAACAGCACGGTGATGACCAGCCCCATGGTGACGATGGCCACCGTGTACCAAAGGCCGGCAAATACATCGCCGCTTTTGACGACGATGTACTGCGAGATCACCGGAAGGAAGCCGCCGAAATAGCCAGTGCCGATATGATACGGGATCGACATCGAGGTATAGCGCACCTTGGCCGGGAACAGTTCGACCAGGATCGCGGCCACCGGCGCATAGGTCATGCCCGACAGGATGCCGATGCCGACAACCGCGATGATGACCTGCCATGGCACGGTGCGCGCCGGGTCGGCCTTTTCGGGCCAGCCGGCCTTGGCCAGCACGGCGGCAAGCGCATCCTTGTCAAAACCTTGCAGCGTCACGTCACCGACAGTGATCGCCAATGTATCGGCGTCGCGCTTGGCATAGCTGATGCCGCGTTTCGACAGATATTCCAGCGCCTTGCCGCATTCGGCTTCCTGCTTGGTGAACACATTGTAGTTGCAGGCCGGCAACGACACGGTGACGGGCGCGCTGGCGACGGCCTCGGCCAGCGCCGGGTTGGCGCCGCGCCCCATCAGGTGGAACAGCGGAAACACCAGCAGCAGCGTCAGCACATAGCCGATGACCAGCACCTTCTTGCGGCCGATGCGGTCCGACAATCCGCCAAAATAGACATAGGCCGGCGCCGACGCGAGCACGCCGATGCCCAGATACAGCAGCGCATCACGTTCGGCGAGGCGGGCGGTGTTCTGCAGAAAATACAGCGTTCCGAACTGGCTGGTGTAGAAAATGACCGTGAAGCCCGCCGATACGCCGAACAGCGCCACCAGCACCCGGCCGATGTTGCCCGGCGCCTTCAGGCTGTCGCGGAACGGGTTGGTCGATGTGGTGCCGGCAGCCTTCATGGCCTGGAAAACCGGGCTTTCCGCCAGCTTCATGCGCACCCAGAGCGAAATGCCGAGCAGCAACAGTGACATCAGGAACGGTATGCGCCAGCCCCAGGCAGCAAATTCCGCCTCTGGTATCAGCGCCTTGGTGCCGAGCACCACCGCCAGCGTCAGCATGAAGCCGCCGGCAGCCGCCGCCTGGATCCAGCTGGTATAGGCGCCGCGCCGGCCCCGGGGGGCATGTTCGGCCACATAGATGGCCGCGCCGCCATATTCGCCGCCGAGCGCCAGGCCTTGCAGGGTGCGCAGCAGCAGCAGCAGCAGCGGCGCGGTGATACCGGCCTGTTCATAGGTCGGCAGCAGCCCGATGCAGGCCGTGGCACCGCCCATCAGCGCGATAGTGACGAGGAAGGTGTATTTGCGCCCCACCCGGTCGCCGAACCAGCCGAACAGCAGCGCGCCCAGCGGCCGGAAGAAAAAGCCGATGGCAAAGGCGAACAGGCTGAACAACAGTTCCGTCGTCGGGTTGCCGGTGGCAAAAAACAGCTTGCCGAGCAACGCGGCAAGGATGCCGTAGAGGAAAAAATCATACCATTCGAACACGGTACCAAGCGAGGAGGCAATGATGACCAGCCGGTCGCGCTTGGGATCAGCTGCGTCCTCTTTGATGTAAGTTGCCAAACAGTCCTCCCCTTTTGCCAGCGTGTGTAGCGCAGCGGTCGGGGAGTGCAACCGGCGTGAAGTTCAGGTCGCGATCTGGGCCGGCAACCATGATGCCAGCCAGCGCCGGGCGATGATGTTGGCATCGTCAGCGGTGAAAGCGCTGGTTTCCATCGACAATTCCAGCCACAGGCCATCGACGAGCGCGGTGATGGCGACTGCGGCCTGCGGCGCGTCGGCAGGTGACACGCCTGCTGCCATGAGCAGTTTCTGAAGAGCGTCACGGTAGCCGGCATAGACTTCGGTGTGCAGCGAAGCGATGGCCGGGTCGGAACGCACCAGGCTCCAGAAGGCGGCCCAGGTGGCCAGCAATTCGGGCGCTGCGATCGGCGGGCGGAAACTGGCGGTGACATAGGCGATGAGGCGCGCCTGCGGATCGGTACCGGCAGCCTCCATGGCGTCGGCCAATGCGCGGGTGACGCCCTGCGCGACATGCACATAGGTGGCGGCAATCAATGCACCCAAACCGCTGAAATAATGCCGCAAAAGTCCGGGCGAGACACCGGCGCGGTCGCAGATGGCGCGCACCGTTGCGCCTCGGGCGCCAGCGGTGGCCAGCACATGGGCGCAGGCGGCAATCAGGTCGGCGGCGCGGCGGTCGGGGTCGCGGGCTGGCAGCAGGGCGCGCAGCACCAGCAACCTTGTGTCATCGGCCGTGGCAGAGGGGTTGGTCATGGCCGCAGTGTAACGCGATTGCGCCAAGGATGCGACGCTATTATACACTTGTACAATAGCGAAGGGGAATCTGGTGGCTGTAGGGCCCGAAATCGACACTGATCCACAGGCCGGCTGGTCACTGCCGGCGTGGATTTACCGTGATGCCGAATGGCATGACGCCGAGATGGCGCGGATCATCCGGCCATCATGGCAGATCGTGTGCCATGTGCATGGTATCCCAAATGCGGGCGATTTTCAAGTCCTTGAATATGTAGGAGAATCTATTGTCGTTTTGCGCGGCGACGATGGCGTGGTGCGGGCCTTTGCCAATGTCTGCCGGCACCGTGGATCGCGGCTTGTCGATGGTGTTTCAGGCTGCATCAGGAAGCTGGTCTGCCCCTATCATGCCTGGGTTTACGGCCTGGATGGCCGGCTGACGGGTGTGCCGTTGAAGTCCACATATCCGGAATTTTCAACTGAGAACCACGGCCTTTTCGGCGTGGAGATGGAGATCTGGCGCGGCTTCGTGTTTGTCCGGCTTGAAGGCGGCCTGCCTTCCGTTGCCGAAATGATGGCGCCCTGGGACGCCGAAATCGCCCCCTATCGCTTCGAGGACATGCAGCCTTTGCGGGCGGTGTCGGTGCGGCCGCGCAACGTGAACTGGAAGAATTTGTGCGACAATTATTCCGATAATCTGCACATTTTGCCGGCGCATCCGGGCCTCAAACGCATGTTCGGACCCAATTATGTGACGATTGCCGGGCCTTGGTCGGACTTTCTGGGCGGGCCGTTGCAGGATGTGGCGCGCACTGGCAGCTGGTCGGAGCGGCTGTATGCCAAATTCCTGCCCCGCGTCGATCACCTGCCTGAAAACCGCCAGCGCCATTGGTGGTACGTCAAGCTTTGGCCCAACATCGCGTTCGACATTTATGCCGACCAGATCGATTTCATGCAGTTCATTCCCACTGGCCCCACCACGACGGCACTGCGCGTCATCAGCTATGCACTGCCCGATGATCGCCGCGAGATGCGCGCCGCGCGCTACCTTTCCGACCGCATCAACCGCGAGGTGAATGCCGAGGATACCGTGCTGGTCGGGCGCGTGCAGGCCGGCATGTCGTCCAGCCATTTTACTGTCGGGCCGCTCAGCGAAACCGAAGTATGCCTGCGCAGTTTTGCCGCCAAGGTGCGGGCGATCCTGCCCGAATCCCGCCTGCCCCATCCTCCCGCGCCCGGCTGGAGCCGGCGCCACACACATCGGAACCCGAATGTCTCATGATGTCCTGATCGTCGGCGGCGGCCACAATGGGCTGGTCTGCGCCTTTTACCTTGCCAAGGCCGGCCTCAAGGTGCGGGTGCTGGAGGCCCGCGACATCATCGGCGGGGCGTGCGTGACCGAAGAATTCGCGCCGGGTTTTCGTAATTCCACCGCGAGCTACACCGTCAGCCTGTTGCGGCCCAAGGTCATCGCCGACATGCGGCTGCATGAACACGGTTTTCGCATTATCGAGCGGACGATCTCCAACTTCTTCCCGCTGGAGAATGATTATCTGAAACTGGGCGGCGGCACGGCGCGCACCCAGGCGGAATTTGCGCGGTTTTCCAAGAAGGACGCCGAAACCTTCCCGCGCTACGAAGCCGCGCTGGAGGGTGTGGCCGAAGTGTTGCGCGACATATCGCTGAAAACCCCGCCCAATGCCGGCGGCGGTGTCCATGCCCTGTTGTCGGCGGCGTTGCAGGGCCGCAAGCTGGCAGGGCTGGACCTTGAGGCGCAGCGCGATTGCCTTGATCTGTTCGTCAAATCGGCGCGCGATTTCCTTGATGGCTGGTATGAAAGCGATGCGGTCAAGGCGGCGTTCGGTTTCGATGCCGTCGTCGGCAACTATGCCAGCCCCGACACGCCGGGCAGCGCCTATGTGCTGCTCCACCATGTCTTTGGCGAGGTGAACGGCAAAAAGGGCATGTGGGGGCACAGCGTCGGCGGCATGGGCGCCATCACCATCGCCATGGCAAAGGCCTGCACATTGGCCGGGGTGGACATCAGCCTCGAAAGCCCGGTCGAGAAGATATTGGTGTCGGGCGGCAAGACAGTCGGCGTGCGCTTGCGTAGCGGCGAGGAGCTGACCGCACCCATCGTGGCGGCCAACGTCGGCCCGGCCATGCTGTACCGGCAGATGGTGGACGCCAGCGACCTGCCGGCCGAATTCAACCGCCGCATGAGCACATTCCGCACCGGTTCCGGCACGTTCCGCATGAATGTGGCTCTGTCGGAATTGCCGGATTTTTCGGTGCTGCCGGGCAAGGAAAAGGCCGAGCATCACACCGCCGGCATCATCATCGCGCCCAGTCTGGATTACATGGACCAGGCCTATACCGATGCGCGCGCCGGCGGCTGGTCAAAGAACCCGATTATCGAGATGAAGCTGCCGACCAGCGTCGATGACAGTCTGGCGCCGGCGGGGATGCATGTGTGCAGCCTGTTCTGCCAGCAGTTCGCGCCCGAATTGCCGGATGGTCGCAGTTGGGACGATGTGCGCGAGCAGGTCGCCGACCACATCATCGACCGCGTCACCGACCATGCCCCCAATTTCAAGGGCGCCGTCATTGCCCGGCAAATCCATTCGCCATTGGACCTTGAACGCAAATTCGGCCTCATCGGCGGGGATATCTTTCATGGCCGCATGAGCCTTGACCAGCTGTGGTCGGCGCGGCCCATTCTTGGCCATGGCGACTACCGGTCCCCGATTGCCGGCTTGTACATGTGCGGCAGCGGCACGCATCCCGGCGGCGGCGTGACCGGCGCGCCAGGCCACAATGCGGCGCGCGAGATATTGGCGGACCGGCAGTTCCTCGGCCGCTGGCGAAAGGTCGGATAGCGCTGGCGAAAAATCGGATATCGCTGGCGCCGGGCGGAATAGGCCGTTCGGCCCGGTTGACGGGGCAGAGGATTGGGCAGACGTTCAAGCCTGTCTGCGGAAGGATCCGACCATGCACCCTGCCCGCCTGTTCATGCCCGTTGTGCTCGCCGCCGGTCTTGTGCTGTCGGCGTGCAGCAATATCCAGCTTGTGTCGCGCTACGACGAGACGACCGATGCCGGCGCAGCGAAATTGCAGCGTGACCTGAGCAGTTTCTTTGTCGGCATCGATGCTGCACCGATGGGTGACGAGGCAACTTTTGCCGCCAACCAGGGGTTTTACAAGCGCGCCGCCATCGATGTGTCGGCATTGCAGGCGCGCGCTGCCGGGCTTTACAAGAACGCCATCACCATCGAGCAACTGGTGCTGGTGCGCGACAATCTTGCGTGGCTGGCGCTGCTCCACAAGGGCTGTGTGACGGCGCCGCTGAATGCCGAACAAAAGGAAGCGGTGCGCCAGAACGGCATCGATACCAGCCTGGATTGCCGGACCGATCATGGCGCCACCGCCGATGCCAGCGGGCGCGGCGACAGGCGCCTCAATCCGGCGCTGCTCGGCGTGGTGCACAGTTTGCTCGACCAGCAGCTTGGGTCGGTGATGGCTCTGGAAATGGCCAAGAAACGTGGGCAGGGAGGCTGAGATGGCGGAACTATCGGTCGGCACTCTGGCCAAGGCGATGATCGGCGCGGCCAAGGGCAGTTTCAACAGGGACTGGCCGGTGGTGAAGGAATTTGCCGAGGGCGAACTCAAGAAGCTGGCGCAAACGCTGGTGCAGATCGGCAGGCTGACGGCACTGGGCCGGGTCAACCATGCCGAGGCCAGCGTGCTGCTGGAGATGCAGAAAAACACGGCGCGGGCGGTGATGCTGGCGCTTCAGGGCATGAGCCTGTTGATGGTCGAACAAGCGATCAACGCCGCGTTGGGCGCGGTGCGCGATCTGGTCAATGGCGCGATCGGTTTTGCGCTGGTCTGAGGTTACGGATTGCTGCCGCGCTGCATGACCACCAGCACCGGCACGCCCGCAAGCAGCAGCAGCGCGCCCCAGCCCAAGGCCTCCTGCCCGGCGGCATAAATGGCAAAACCGGCATAGGCGAGGGCCAGCACGGCGATGCCGCCAAGCCAGCGACCGCCGATCGGCACGGTATCGCTGCGCGCCTGGAGCCGCAATTTCAGAACCGCCAGTGCCACCGCGACATAGGCGAACAGCATGGCGACAGTGGAAATCAGGATGATGAACTCGAACAGGCTGACCAGCGAACGGGTGTAGTTGGCCAGCACCAGCAGCCCCGACAGCCCCGCCGAGACGATGGTGGCGCGGGCCGGCACGGCGCGGCTGTTGACCGCAGCAAAAAAAGCCGGAAACACGCCGCCGATGGCCATGGCGCGCGGCATTTCGCCCGATATCATGATCCAACCGTTCATGGCGCCCAGCGCGGCGATGGCGGCAAAAAGCGCGATCATGCCGGCGGCGGCGTCACCCACGAACGGCCGCACGAAATCGGCAAACGGCGCATTCGATGCCGCCAGGCTGCCGGCCGGCACCAGCGCCAGCATGGCCGCCGAAATCAGCAGGTAAATTAGCCCGGTGGCCGCCGTGCCGCCCAGCGTGGCGATGGGCACGATACGGTCGGGATTGCGCACCTTGTCGGCCGGCAGTGTCGCCGATTCAAACCCGAGCATGGCCCAGAGCGTCAGCGTCACGCAGGTGATGACGCCGCCGCCGGTAACGCCGCCGGGCGGGGTGACGACAGCGGCTGCGCCATCACGCGCCAACAGCACGGCGGCAATGACCAGCACCGCCAGCAGCGGCAGCAATTTGAGCACGGTGGTGACGGCCGCGACAATGCCGCCGGTGCGCGCGCCGGTCAGGTTCAGCGCGCACAGCAGCGCCATCAACGCCACTGCAAGCCCGGCGCCAAGGCCGGGCACGGTCCCGATGGCCGGCACCAGCGCCGACAGGTTGGACATGACGGCGACGGCCAGCGCGGCATTGCCCACCCAGATGCCGATCCAGTAGCTCCAGGCGATGACAAAGGCCGCAGAGCGGCCAAAGGCGGCTTCGACATAGACATACGGACCGCCGGCACGCGGGAATGCGCGCGACAGGCCCGAAAAACAGGCGGCAAGGCACAAGGTGCCAAGGATGGTGATGACCCAGCCGCCGATCGCCGACCAGCCATAGGGCGCGAGGCTGGCCGGCAACAGAAAGACGCCGGAGCCGATCATGTTGCCGACGACAAGCGCGCAGCAACCGATCAGCCCCAGTGTTGGCGCAGGTGTGGGCGCAGATCGGGATTTCAGAAACTATATCCGAATTTCAGGCCGAAGGTGCGCGGGCGAATGATGTAATTGTAGAAGATGCCGCCCGAAGCCGTCTCGCCATCGGGATCGCCGCAGACGGTTTCGGAACATTGCACCGACCGCTGCGTGATGCCGCCGCTGTCGAACAGGTTGGTGACGTAAAATTCCGCTGACCATTTGTCATTGCGCACGCCGGTGGACACATCGAACGTGCCATAGGCCGCAAAATCGCCGGTGATGGCGCGGATGGCGGTACGCAAGTCGCCGGTGCGGGCCCCTTCATAGACATAGGCCGCCTGCACATGAGCGGTCATGTCCTTGCCGGCATCGAATTCATACCGCACCAGCGCGTTGGCCTTGAAACGCGGCGTGATCGGCAGCCGCGTGCCAATGGGCGCCAGCACGCTGTTGCCGGCATCGGTGCAAGTCGCCGACAGGCCGGGCGTGGCACAGAAATTGGTCACCAGCTTGGAATCGTTGAAGCTGCCGCCCGTTGCCAGCGTCAGGCCCTTGGTTGGCACCAGCTGGATATCATATTCGAAACCGCGAATACGGGCATTGCCGGCATTGGTCACGATGGTCAGGCCATTGAGGCCCAGCGCCGAAAACTGGATGTCACGCCAGTTCTGCTGATAGATGGCGCCATTGATGCGCAGCATGTTGTCGAGCCAACTGGTCTTGAAACCGAATTCGAAATTGTCGAGCGTATCGGCACGGAACGGGTTTAACCCGCCGCGCCGGTTAATGCCGCCGGGCCGAAAGCCCTGGCTGAACGTGGCATAAAGCAGATGGTCGTCGGTGACTTTCCAAGTGGCATTGGCCTTGAACAGCACATCGGTGCGCGCGGTCTGGGCATTCAGATTGGTGCATGGGCTGCCCGGCACGATGACGACGCGCGGCGTGAAGCAGCGCGCCTCGCCGGTGCCGCTGGAGAAGCCGGCGCCAAAGCCGAAAAATCCGACCAGCGTGTTGTCATAGCGATAAAGCCGGGCGCCGCCGGTCAGCGTCACGGCGTCGGTGACATCGAACGACACTTCGGCAAAGGCGGCATAGTCGCGGTCGATGCGCTTTTGCTTGGTCAGCCAGATGTTGTCGGGGTGGCCGGGCACGGCCAGATCATCGGCCAGATTGGTGATGACGTAGTTTTCTTCGATGTTGTGGGTCTGGCGCTGATAAAACAGGCCGGCGATGGCGCGCAGCCGCTCGGACTGGGGGCTGGAAATGCGCAGTTCGTGGCTCTGCCGGTTGAACTTGCCGCGTGACAGCACGCGCTGCGACGGGTTGATCACATTGCCGGCATTGTCGGTGATATAGGCACCCGACCCGAACAGCGCGTCGTAGAAATAGCTGTAGTCGGAATAATCGCTGTCAGCCGGCGTCGAACGCTTCATGTAGCCGCCGGCGTAGGTCAGGTCCCAATTGCCGATCTTGCCTTCGACGGTCAGCGATGCCTGATACCAGTCATCCTTGGCGTTTTCGGGCGCATAATGGCTGACCTGGCGCGAGCCAAGGTTGGATTGCTGCCCGAAGAAGCCGTTGATGCGCTGTTGCTGCACCTGGATGGCCGGCGTGATCGTCCAGTCATCGTCCAGTTCGATGCCCAGCGCGGCGCGGCCGCCCAGCGTATCGACGGTGTTGTAATTGTCCTTCACGAACGGGCGGTTGTCGATGGTGACGCCCGAGGACGGGTAGCGCCGCGTGTTGAAGATATTGTCGATATATCCCGCCGCCCGGTCGTACCAGCCGACAACCCGCAGGGCGATCTTGTCATTGATGGGCACGTTGACCATGCCCTCGATGACGCCGCCGAAGCCGCCGGAATCGATCTTGTTGCCTTCGACATCGAACCGCGCCGCAAAGCCGCTGGTGTCGGGCTTGTTGGTGATCATGCGGATGGTGCCGGCCATCGACGCGGCGCCATACAGCGTACCCTGCGGACCGGCCAGCGCCTCGACGCGTGCCATGTCATAGACGTGCAGATCGACCGGGCCGGTGATGGTGGTGACAGGCATTTCATCGAGATAGATGCCGACAGTGGGCTGCGAGGTCGAATGGTTGGCGTTTTCGCCGGTGGACACGCCCCGGAAGAAGATGCGCGCCGTGCCGGGGCCGTTGGTCTGGTAGCTGACGGACGGCAGAAATTTCACATAGTCGTTGAAGGCGCGGACCTGAAGCTGTTCAAGTTTTTCGGTGCCCAGCGCCTGGATCGAAATCGGCACGTCTTGCAGGTTCTGCGCGGATTTGGTCGCCGTCACGATGATTTCGGCAACCCCGGTCTCCTCGGCGGCCGCCGTCGTCTGCCCGAGTGTCGGCGCAGCCCATGCGGCGGCGATCGCGGTGCCGATCAGCAGCAAGGCGCGGCGGCCCTGCAGCTGCGCTTGAACCCGTTGCGACATGAAATTCCCCCGTTTCATCGGCCCTTACCCAGCCGTTATGCGAACAGTCTGCTACACGTCCGGATAGCTGTCCAGCAGCGAACCCAGCGCGGCACGCATCGGTGTCAACCATTTGTCATAGTGTTGCCAATGATCCACAGCCGAGGCGTACATCGGCTGGCGCACCTGCTGCGAACTGGCGGTGCGCACGGCCCGGTCGTTTTCATGGAAATTCAAGCACGAAGCCTCGAATTCCAGCCCGCAATAGGCCAGCAGACGGCGGATTTCGTCGTCCGGGCTCGCCACCATCCGTTCATAGATGACGCGGTGCACGCGCCCGGGCAGCACGGCATCGAAATGCGCCATCAGCCGGGCATAATCGGCCCAGTATCGCCCCACGTCCGCTAGCCCGTAACTGAATGCCTGCCCACGGGCAAAATGCTGTTTCCACGCCGAAAAACAACAGCCCATCGGGTGGCGCCGAGCATCGATGATGCGCGCGTTCGGCAAGATGAGGTGGACAAGCCCGGTTTGCAGGAAGTTGTTGGGCATCTTGTCGATGAACAGCGCGCGGCTGGTCTTGCGCTGCACGCGGGTGCTGTCCAGATACGCCTCCCCCAGCCGCCGCGCGCCCGACGCGTCAAGGCCGCGCACCGTTTCGGCATAAGGCTCCCCCACACCCAGGCTGCGGGCAAGCGCCATCAGGTCGGGGAGTTCGGACGTGCCCTCCACCTGTGAATGCGACGACAATATCTGTTCGATCAGTGTCGATCCCGAACGCGGCAGGCCGACCACGAAAATCGGATCAGGCGCATCGCAGCCCCAGCCGGCGCGCGCCGCATAAAATTCGCGCGTATACAGCGCCGCCTGCCGCGCCATGCCGGCGCTGGTGTCGCCCGCATCATAGGGCAGGCCGGCGCGGCGGCGGTCATTGGCGGCCAGGTAATGCGCGAAGGACGCAGGATAGTCCCGCGCGTCCTCCAGCGCCTTGCCAAGCGCGAAATCGAGGTGGAAGCGGTCATCCTCGCTCAGGTCACTGCGGGCCAACGCGCTGCGCATCGCGGCCATGTCATCGGCACCAAAGCGCACCGTCTTGAGGTTGGCCAGGCTCCACCACACTTCGCCAAGCTGCGGCGCAAGGCCGATGGCGTGGCGATAGGCGGCGACGGCATCGTCCTGCCGGCCAACGGTTTTCAGCACATGGCCAAGGCTCATCCACAGTTTCGGCTGGCCCGGCACCTGCGCTACCAGCGCATCATACAGCGTCACGGCACGGTCGAATTCGCCCAGCCGCACCAACACGGCGCCCGCCAGGATGCGATAATCCAGATCCTCGGCATCGATGGCCAGCAGATGTTCGACCTGCGCCATTGCGTCGGCAGCCTTGCCCTGGCGTTGCAGCACGATGGCGAGGTTGTGGCGGGCGGCATGGAATTGCGGCGCCAGTTCCACGGCGCGGCGCAGCAGTTTTTCGGCATCCCCCAGCCGGCCGATGCGCGCCGCCAGTTCGGCCAACATGCGAATGGCCGGCACATCGAACGGATCGCGTTTCAGCCGGGCCTTAAGCGCGCGTTCGGCCACCGGCAGGTCGCCTGCCACCAGCGCAAGGCCAGCGGCGAGCAATTCGGGATCGGTCGCCGCCGCCGCCAGCGCGCGCCGCTGCGCATCATCGGCGGCATCATGGTCGCCCAGCGCATGGCTGCGGTTGGCGATGGCCTGCCAGGCGGCGGCGTCTGTGATCTGGGTGGCCATGGTGACACGCTGGCGGGCTTCACCATTGGCTGTCAACCGCCCGAGGCATGGTTATTCGGTCTGCCCAAATCGCACCGGCTGTCCTAAAGTGCCGGCATGAGCCAGTTGCACCCCATTGTCGCCGCCGTCACCGACCGCATCATCGCCCGCAGCGCCGCCCGCCGCGCCGCCTATCTGGCGCATATCGGCCGGGCGCGGGACACCGGCATCAATCGCAGCCAATTGTCGTGCGGCAACCTTGCCCACGCCTTTGCCGCCTCCGAAGGCGACCAGGCCACCATTCGTGCAGGCAGGGCGCCGAACATCGGCATCGTCACCGCCTTCAATGACATGCTGTCGGCGCATCAGCCCTATGGGCGATACCCCGAACAGATGAAGCTGTTTGCCCGCGAGGTCGGCGCCACGGCGCAAGTCGCCGGCGGCGTGCCGGCAATGTGCGACGGCGTCACGCAAGGCCAGGTCGGCATGGAGTTGTCGCTGTTCAGCCGCGACACGATTGCGCTGTCCACCGCCGTCGGCCTCAGCCACGCCATGTTCGAAAGCGTCGCGCTGCTCGGCATCTGTGACAAGATTGTCCCCGGCATGCTGATCGGCGCGCTACGCTTCGGGCATCTGCCGACCATCCTGGTCCCCGGTGGCCCGATGCGTTCGGGCCTGCCCAACAAGGAAAAAGTGGCGGTGCGCGAGGCGTTTGCGCAAGGCAAGGTCGGCCGCGAGGAATTGCTGGAGGCCGAAAGCCAATCCTATCATTCGCCCGGCACCTGCACATTCTATGGCACGGCCAATTCCAACCAGATGATGATGGAGGTGATGGGCCTGCACATTCCCGGCGCAGCATTCGTCAATCCGGGCACGAAATTGCGTGATCGGCTGACCCGCGCCGCCGTCCACCAGCTTGCCGCCATCGGCTGGGACGGCGACGATTATCGCCCGCTGGGGCTTTGCGTCGATGAAAAGGCCATCGTCAACGCTGCGGTCGGCCTGCTGGCCACGGGCGGATCGACCAACCACGCCATCCATCTGCCGGCGATTGCACGCGCGGCGGGCATCATCATCGATTGGGAGGATCTCGACCGGCTGTCACACGCCGTGCCGTTGATCGCCCGCGTGTATCCGGGCGGGCCGGGCGATGTGAACCAGTTCCACGCCGCCGGCGGCATGGCCTTCACCATCCGCACCTTGCTGGATGCCGGCTTGCTGCACGGCGATATCATGACGGTGGCCGGTGCATCGCTGGCGGATTATGCCCGCGATCCGGTGCTGGACGGCGATGGCGCGCTGGCATGGGTGGACGTGCCGGACAGCCGCGACGAGACGATGTTGCGGCCGGTATCGCGGCCGTTCCGCCCCGATGGCGGCATGCGGCTGGTCACCGGCAATCTGGGCCGCGCCACCTTCAAGACCAGCGCGGTGGACGAAAGCCGCTGGACCATCGAGGCACCGGCGCGGGTGTTTGCCGACCAGAACGAGGTGGTCACCGCCTTCAAGGCCGGCGAGCTTGACCGCGATGTCGTGGTGGTGGTGCGTTTCCAGGGCCCGCGCGCCAACGGCATGCCCGAATTGCACAAGCTGATGCCCAGCCTGGGCGTGTTGCAGGAAAAGGGCTTCAAGGTGGCGCTGGTCACCGATGGCCGCATGTCCGGCGCCAGCGGCAAGGTGCCCGCCGCCATCCATGTCAGCCCCGAAGCCGAAATCGGCGGGCCATTGGCACGCCTGCGCGACGGCGATGTGGTGCGGCTGTGCGCGCGTGACGGGGTGTTGGCGGCACTGGTGGACGACGCCGAATGGGCGGCCCGCGTGCCGGAGCCGGCGCCAGTGCATGCCGACGGGACCGGGCGGGAGCTGTTCGGGTTTTTCCGGTCGGGGTGTGATGATGCGGAAGCGGGGGCGTCGGCAATGCTGGTGGCGGCGGGACTCTAACTGGCCTGATATCAGGCTGCGGGGCTTTCGGCGCCGGCGTGTTGGCGTAGGCGCTGGCGTGCCGGGCCGTGTCCGACCCATGGCCGCAGCAAAGCGAAGGCAGCCGTTGCAGCGCAGAACAGGGCCGTGCCCAGCGCCGTCGCTGCCAACAGCAGCGCTGCCTTGGCCGCAAGGCTAATGGCCAGAGGCTTGAGCCAAAAGGCCATCAGCACGATGATGGTCTGGTGGATGAGATAAGCCGGGAAGACCGCACCGGCGAGCGGTTCACGCCATGGATGATCAAAGGACAGCCAGCGCTGTCCGGCGCCCAGCAGCCCGACGATCATGCCCCAGGCCTGAATCGCCCGTGCAAGCCGGGAGACTGCCAGGTCGATGCCTTCAGGTGTTCCCGGCAGCCCGTTGATGGCGGCAGCCACGGCCCAACCGGCCACACCGAGCGCAAGGGCTGTCCGCCAATACAGCCGCACCTCATCCCAAAGTGTTCCGGCCGTGCCCATCGCCGCGCCGACAAGAAACGCGCCGCCGTACAGCCAGTGGAGGCACCAGTCGCTGACAAGATCATGACGCTCAGGAAAACGGTCGGCAAGGGTGATGCGAATTACGGCAATGGCCAGCATCGGCAGCCAGACGAAACGGCCGCCGGACAACGCGCGATCAATGGCCCCGGTCAGCCAAGCTCTGCCCTTGTTGCCGACAAACGCCAGCAAGCAAGTGTATACCCAGAGATAGACTACAAACCACAGATGGTTCCACGTCGGCAGGATGACACCCAAGTCGCCTTTGAAGCGGAAATATGCCTGCGACCAGAAGGCGTAAAACGAGCCCGACCACACGCCCTTGTCCTGGAGTTCGACCCACGACTGTGGCGGCACCACCAGCACAACGCCTGTCAGCAGCGGTAGCAGCAGCCGCCAGGACCGGCTGGCCAGGAAACCGACTTCACCTTTGCGCAACATTGCCGACGAGGCAATACCAGCAATAAGGAATAGCAGCATCAGCCGCCAGGCGTTGGTAAAAAGCATGACCGGTTCGAGCCATTCGAGACGCGCCAACTTTATGTGCCAGTCCCATGTTACGAATGCCATGCCGGCATGGTAGAGGATCAATAGACCAAAAGCGGCGATACGCAGCCAATCGAGGTCGAAGCGGCGTGCCGGTGACGGGTTTGAAGAGGTGGTTGGGGATACGGTGGTCATGGGCCGCCTTATCCTCTTGCCTTTGCCGCAGTTCAGCGTTGATGTGATGAACGGCGATGGGACTGGTACGGACGGCAGACGGGTGGGGATGAGCGGCACCGAAACAGGGACAGGCGGACAGGCGCTTCGCTGGGCGGCACTGCTGGTTACGGTGATGATGTTTGCCAAGGCCGTTGTTGATGCCCTGTCACTTGCTGATGGTGACCCGACCGTACCGGCCTCGCGGTTCCTGGCACTGGAGCTTACCAGTGCCGGTTTTTTTGCTGCCATGCTGCTGCCGATCTGGCTGGTTTCCCGTCGGCTGCGTCCCCCGCACCTGTCCTGGCCCCAGTCGCTCGCCGCTCATCTGGCGCTGAGCATACCGCTGGTCATGTCGCATGCGGCCTGGCTAGGCGCCACCCGCACGGCGGTGTTCGCGTTGATGGGCAATCAGTACCGGTTCGACTGGTCATGGGGCCAATTGCTGTTCGAATGGCGCAAGGATGCGCTCAGCCTGCTGGCGCTTGCAAGCCTCGGCTGGACCCTGGACCGACTATTCGGCCCGGCAAAGGCCGCGCAACCGACACCAGCGCCGTTCCGCCTCGCGGTGAAGGACGGTGCACGCACGCGGATGATCGCAGCAGACGAGATCAGCCACGCCAGCAGTGCCGGCAATTATGTAGAGATCGCTACCGATCACGGTTGTTTGCTCCACCGTGTCACCTTGGCGGCCCTGGCCGAGGAACTGGCGCCGCACGGCTTTGTGCGCATACACCGAGCCCATCTGGTACGAAGCGGAGCCGTCAGGGAGGTTGTGTCAGAAGGCAGCGGTGATTTTGCCGTCACCATGGCACATGGGCTGGTGCTTCCAGGCAGCCGCCGCTGGCGCAGCGCCTTGACCCGCATGGCGACATGACAGCGAACAATCCGGCAAGTGTCATGCCGCCATGGACCGGAGAGCCGCCTGTGCAGACAGCGGCGAGGCTCACACACAAAAAAGCCGGACCGCATCATCTGCGGCCCGGCCTTTTTCATTTCACGCTGCGGGCAAGCCCGCGCTGTTTACTTCGCCTTGGCGAGGTAGGTGGCCATGCGCTTGGTGGCGAGCGGCGGCAGCTTCACGGCCTTGGCGGCGGCGAGGTTGGCCGACGGGCCGTTACCGACCTGAACGAGGGCGACCATGCCCATCGACTGGTGCGGCAGGCACTTGATGCCGTACAGGCCAGGCTTGGTGACCTTGAGCACGAAGGTCTTGCCCATGGCGCCCTTCTGCTCGGCTTCGCCGGCCGGCAGGAAGCCGGCAATGGTCTGGGCGTTGTGGCCGGGGTTGGTGGCGACGAACTTGACGGTGTCACCGGGGGCGGCCTTCACGAACGCCGGTTCGAACACCATCGGCGTCTTGTCGGTGCCGACGTTGAGCATCTTGACGGTGATTTCCTTGGCGGCGGCCGGAACGGCGACCAACGCTGCGGCGACCATGGCGAAACCCAAAACCTTCATCGAATTCTCTCCTGATATGACCGCGACATGCGGCAAAGTTCACGCGTGGTGCTCCCTAGCCGCAACACCGGCCAAGGCTCAAGCCCTGTCATGCGGGACAGATTGTCCCGCCCCCAACATTATTGGACGGGCTATGGGGCGCTGTTTGCCGCAACATCGCTTTCGGATGCCTGAACGGCTGCGGGCCGGTCAGATTGAAATCACCAGCCCCATGGCCGGGTCGATGCGCCCGGCAGCCATCGATTTCCATGCCCGCGCCGCCGCCGCTGGGCCGCGCATCTCCTCGACATGCAGCCAAGACAGGGTAGCGGCAAACCGCTGCCAGGCACCAAGCAGCCGCGCGTCATAGCCTTGCGCGCCCCATTCCTTGACGCGGTCGGCAATGATCGTCGGCGCGAAAAACGGCTGGGGCCGCACGCCGGGCAGCGGCTGGCCTTTTTCGGACTGCCAATGCGTGTCGCCGACGACATGGCTTTCGATCAGGCGTTCGCCAAGATGGCTGTGAACGGCATGACGCACGGCGCCATTGCCGGAAAAATCCACCAGCGACACCGCCATGCCGGCCACCTCGTCGATGCTGTCATAGTCCAGCACATCGTCATAATAGCCGGTGGCAACGCAAAACGCGCGGTTGGCGGCGCTGGTGAGGCCGACGATGCGCTGCCGGCCGCGCGCCGCCTGCGCCAGGCCCAGCGCGGTTTTTGATGACGCCGATGTCAGCAGCAGCACATCTGCCGGGCTGGCGGACAGCATGGCATCGAGGACAAAGCTGGTCGCATACAATGGCCGGAACAGGCACTGGATGGTTTCTGCGCCCCATTCGGCGCTGGCCGGGACATAGCGGTTATAGACGGCCGCAAGACCCTGACGGTGGGACGCCATGTCATCAAAGCCGCGCCGGCTGACGGGGCCGGGCAACAGCACGGCATGGCTGGCCATCGGCCAATAGCCATAAAAGCGTTCGCCGACCCCAATGTCCTCGGCATGGCTTTCTACGGCGCGGGCAAAGCCCCAGACCGGCACGATGCCGCGACCTTCGGGGGCCGGCCAGAACTGCCAATAGGCAAAATCAACGCCGTGCGCCGCATAGGTGACATTATTAGCAGTCAGTGCGAACCGTTCGACGGCCAGCAACACCTCGCCGGGCGCCAGATCGCGGTCGTGGATATGGGCGGCGATTTCGCTGATATCGGCCCTTGCGACAGTCAGTTCGGTCAATGTGGCCATGGCTGGTCCCCCAAATCGTCAAATGCCGCCACGCCCCCCGGCGGGATCGGCGACACGCCCAGCCGCAGCGGCCGGTCGATCGTCACATCAGTGTCGCCATAGTTGAACACAAAGCGCAAGCCGCCGCGCCGCCGGGTGCGGACATGCGCCGGCAGGTTTTCGGTGGCGAGCCCGGCGCGGGCAGCAATATCGGCGATAACATGGCCCAGCAGCGCCACATCGGGCACGCCAGCGAGGTAATGGCAGCGGCTTTGCGCGATCCACAGCGGCCGGCCATCATAGAGGGAGTCTAGTACTTCGGTGCTGGCGCTTGTGTCGATATCCTCCATCCATCCGATGACGCTGCCCAGGTTGCCAGCCGGCAGCACGATGCCGGGCGACAGCGATTCAACACGGGCGACCTTGATGGCAATGAGCGATTGCAGCGCGCCGGGCGGCAAATCGGCAGGAATGGCGAAAGCCTGTGTCTTGGCGCCGGTGCGCGGGCCGGCGAGGATGTGCGCGCCGCTGGCGGCAAGGCGCGCGGCAAGGCCGTCATCGACGAACAGGCTGGCTGGCATGAGGACGAGTTTATAGCCCGCCAGATCGGCGCCCGGCGGCACGATATCGACATCAAGGCCAAGCTGGCGCGCGGCGCCGTACCAGCGCATCGCCTGTGCCAGCCCGTCATAATCGCGGCCCTGCGGCTGCGCTTGCAGGCCCCAGATGCTGTCATAATCGAAGATCAGCGCGGTCGGCGCGCGCTCGGTTTCGGGCGGTGGCCCCAACGCGCCAAGTTCGCCAATAACGGTTGCGGCCTCGGCAAAACCCGGCGCCGGCTGGTCATCGGGGCGCAGCAGGCCGGCATGCATCGCCTCCTGCCCCGTCGGCGCCTGCCGCCAGCGAAAATACGACAGGCGCTCGGCACCATGGGCAAACGCCTCAAGGCTCCAGAGCCGCACGGCGCCCGCAGCCGGCGCCGGGTTCCACGCCGCCCAGTTGACCGGACCGGGCTGTTGTTCGATCACCCACCAGCGCCCGCGCCCGACGCCGCGATACAGGTCATGGTGAAAGGCCGCGAGATCGGGGTGGCCGAGGCGCAGATAGCGGCGTTTTTCCTCCGGGGAAAACGGCCCCTGCCCCAGAAAGCCGATGGGATAGCTGTCCCAGGCGGCGATATCCATCGGCTCGCCGACCTTGTGATGATCGAACTCGGTAAATAACCCCATGTAATTGTGCAGGATATCGCACCCTGGCGCATGTTCGCGCAGGATATCGACCTGCGCCTGGTTGAACCGCGCCACCATGTCGGAGCTGTAGCGTTGCCAGTCGAGGCGGTGCGCCGGATGGCTTTCGGTGACGGTGCCGTACGGCGGGTCGATCTCGTCCCAGTGGCGATATTCCTGCGCCCAGAAACTGAGCCCCCATGCGGTGTTGAGCGCCTCGATGCTGCCAAAGCGCGCGGCCAGCCAGATGCGAAAGCCCGCGCGTGCCGCGTCCGATGTGCTGACCACCGTGTCATGGCAGCCATATTCATTGTCGGTCTGCCAGGTGGTGATGGCGCCGTGCCGGCCATAGCGGCGGGCAACGGCCTCGGTTATGCGGCAGGCCTGCCCGAGATAGGTGTCGCTGGAAAAACAGTAGTGCCGGCGTGAGCCGAAATGGCGGACCTGCCCGTTGCGGCCGCGCGCCAAAATGCCCGGATGGGCATCGACCAGCCATTTCGGCGGGGTGGCGGTGGGCGTGCCCATCACGACGTTCAGGCCCGCCGAGGCGCACAGGTCCAGCACCCGGTCCATCCAGCCCCAATCGAATTGACCGGGTTCGGGCTCTAGTCGGCTCCATGCGAATTCGCCGATACGCACGAAGGTGAGGCCCAGTTCGACCATGCGGCGGACATCGCTGGCCCATATGCTTTGCGGCCATTGTTCGGGATACCAGCAGACGCCGAGTTTCATGGGATTATCCGGCTAAGTGTAATGGCAAAAGCCGATTCCGGCTGCGCCAGAGGCAGGGCGATGCCATGCGCCATCAGCGCAGCACCGGTCATCGTGCGGCCATCGGCCCAGTCGGGGTGCAATGGCGTGCGGCTTGGCCAGGGTTTCGGAATTGTCACTACATATGAGCTATCATGTGAAAGTCCATGTAATTGAACGGTCTGTTCAAGTGCGCCCGTGCCGCTGATGCTGGCAATGATGCCGACAGCGGTTGCGCCATCGCTGGCGACACACAGCCACCCGGCAGCGCCCTCGCCGGCCTCAAGCCTGTGCATGGCGCCGGTGGCCAGCACCGCGCGCCAGTCCTTCCAGCGGGCGATTTCGCTGGCCAGAGTCGCGCGGTCAGAGTCCGTCATGCGAGCCGGATCGGCCTCGACGCCCAAATGGCCGGCCAGCATGGCGCGGGCACGAAACAACATCGACGCGCGGCGGCCGGAAATCGGGTTGGGGCTGGCACCGACATGCGCGCCGATGACTTCGGGCGGCAGGAACAGGCCCATGCAGTCATGGATGCTCCAGCGCACCAGCGGATCGGTCATGTCGCTCGGCCACAGCCGGGCGCAGCGTGTCATCATGGCAAAATCACTGCGGCCGCCGCCGCTGGCACAGGCCTCGATCTCCACATGCGGATGAGCGGCGCGAAGACGGTCGATCAGCGCCAGCATGGCCAGCACCGGCGCGCGGCTGTCGGCGGCGGGGAAAATGTCGCGGTTACAGTCCCATTTCAGATAGTCTATATTATTATCCATCAGTAAGTTATCGAGCATATTGAAGACATGATCTGAAATCTCGGGACGAGTCAGGTAGAGCATCCATTGTTGGCGCTGTGTCGGCTGCGACCGGCTAGCAAGGCCCAGCACCCAGTCCGGATGCGCGCGCGCCAGATCGCTGTCGGGCGACACCATTTCCGGCTCCACCCATAGCCCGAAACCCATGCCAAGCCCGCGCACATGAGCGATGACGGGACCAAGACCAGCGGGGAAACGGACGGAATCAGGAGCCCAGTCACCAAGCGCGCGGCGGTCATCGGTGCGGCCCTGGAACCAGCCATCATCGACGACGAAGCGTTCCACACCCAGAGCAGCGGCAGATGTGGCCAGCGCCTTCAGCCGGGCCTCGTCCATGGCGAAATACATGGCCTCCCAGCTGTTGAGATGCACCGGGCGCGGCCCCTGCCCGACACCGCTTGCAGCGCGGGCGGCGCGCAGCCAGCCATGAAAGGCGGCGCGGATAGGCGCGCGGCCTTGGCCGGACATTGCGAGCAGGACAGGCGGCGGCATGAACTTCTCGGCGGGCGCGATCATGACCGCGCCGGGGACGCCCATCTGCAGTTGCGCGGTGCCATCGGGGCGGGTTTCGATGCACAGTCGGCCATCGCCGGGCCAAGCAAGATGCGCGGCAAGGCATTGCCCGCTGGTTTCGCTGGCCTGTCCGTCGTCCAGCCCGACATAGCCGGCGCCGCCAAAGCCGCCGCGCCCGCCGCGCCCCTGCCGCACGATGCTGCCTTCGAACAAGGGCACGCGCGTTTCATGCCATTCGCCGGCCCAGCGGCCACCATACAGCGTCGCAGTCGTCACCCAGCCCGGCAGGGGAAGCGCCAGCGAGGCCAGCCAGTCGCAGCGCAGCGGCGCCGTGCCATTGTTGGTCAGCCGCACCTGCCAGACGAACAAACCTTGTTCAGCACGGACCTGAACATCCAGCAGCAAGCTGCTGTCTTTGCACGACATGTGAAACCGCAGACTGGCCGCGTCACCGACTGCATCGACCAGCCGCAGATCAGGATGGCCATCCGCCGTCAGCCCCGGTTCGCCGCCAAAGCCCCAACCATTCGCCGGCCACAGCGTGACTGCACCGGCACCGTCGTCGGGGCTGTTGGGCGGCACTGGCGGCGGGCGCCAATCAGGCATCACATCCTTCGGCAGGCGCGCGCCCAGATATGCCAGCGCCAGCCGGCCATTCTGGCCGGCAAGAACCAGGCTGGCAGAGCCGCTATCCAGCCGCCAACAGGTCACGCTGCCGGCACAGTCTTGCCGGGGTTCATGATCCCGAGCGGATCGAGAGCGGCCTTGATGGCGCGCATGGCACCGAGCGCGCCGGCGTCATGTTCATCGCGCATGGCATCCAGCTTGTGCATGCCGATGCCGTGTTCGCCGGTGATGGTGCCGCCGTGCGCCAGCGCCTGCACCGCGACTTCGGTGGCCAGTGCTTCGGCGCGCGCGCGTTCGCCGGCGTCAGCCGGGTCGAACAACACCAGCATGTGGAAATTGCCGTCGCCGACATGGCCGACGATGGGCGCCGTCAGCCCCAGCCGCGTGGCCGCCGCCGCACAGGCCGTGATGCAGTCCGCCAGCCGGCTGATCGGCACACAGGCATCTGTGGTGAGCGAATCCTTGCCCGGCGCCAGGCCGCGCGCGGCGTGATAGGCACTGTGGCGGGCCTTCCACAGCGCGGTGCGGGCCTCGGTGGTCGCAGCCTCGGCAAAGGCCGTGCCGCCGAATTCTGCCGCCAGCGCCCGCACGGTTGCCGCCTGTTCGGCAACCGCGGCTGGCCCGCCGTGAAATTCGAGGAACAGAGTCGGCAGCGCCGCCAGCCCGGACAGGCCCGACCAAGCGATGCAGGCCTGCATCTGGAGCGCGTCGAGCAGCTCGATGCGTGCTGGCCCGGCGCCCGACTGCATGACCGCGATGACGGTTTCGACGGCGGCGGCAAGGGCGGGGAACTGCACGGTGGCGGCCAGCACGCATTCGGGAATGCCGAACAGGCGCAATTGCACTTCGGTGATGATGCCCAGCGTGCCTTCGGAACCTATATACAGCCGTGTCAGGTCATAGCCCGCCGAGGATTTGCGCGCCCGGCCCCCGGTGCGGATCACGTCGCCGGCCGGCGTCACCACTGTCAGGCCCAGCACGACATCCTTCATGGTGCCGTAACGCACGGCGTTGGTGCCGCTGGCGCGGGTTGCCGCCATGCCGCCCAGACTGGCGTTGGCACCGGGATCAAGCGGGAAAAACAGGCCCTGGTCGCGCAGATGCAGGTTCAACGCCTCACGCGTGACGCCGGCCTCGACCCGGCAATCAAGGTCAGCGGCGTTGACGGCGATGATGCGGTCCATGGCCGACAGGTCGATGCAGACGCCGCCGTGCAGCGCCTGGACATGGCCTTCAAGGCTGGTGCCGGTGCCGAACGGGATGATCGGCGTGCGCGCGGCGGCGCAAGCAACGGCAATGGCGGCCACCTCGTCGGTGGTACGCGGGAAGGCGACGGCATCGGGCGGGGCGCTGTCGCGCAGGCCTTCGCCGCCGCCGGGTGCGGTGCAGATGGCGGCAGTGGTGCTCAGCCGGTCGCCGAGCGTGGCGGTGAGGCGGGCGTGGAGGGACGACTCAAGCGGCATTGGGCGACAGTAAGGGCGGCGGACGGGTTGTGCGAGGGGGGGATGCGAGTGGTGCCCCCCTCACCCGCCGCGCTGGCGCGCGAGTCGCCCTCTCCCGCAGCCGTCAAGTGATGCGAAGCGTCTGGGGAGAGGGAGGATCAGCGCGTCAGTTTCTTGTAGGTCAGCGCGGTCGGCCGGTCGGCGGCATCGCCGAGGCGGCGGCGCTTGTCTTCCTCATAGGCCTGGAAATTGCCTTCGAACCATTCGACATGGCTGTCACCTTCGAACGCGAGGATGTGCGTGGCGAGACGATCGAGGAAGAAGCGGTCATGGCTGATGACGACCGCGCAGCCGGCGAAGCTTTCCAGCGCTTCCTCAAGAGCGCGCAGGGTTTCGACGTCGAGATCGTTGGTCGGTTCATCGAGCAGCAGGACGTTGCCGCCCTTGACCAGCATCTTGGCCAGATGGACACGGTTGCGTTCCCCGCCCGAAAGCAGGCCGACCTTTTTCTGCTGGTCGGCGCCCTTGAAGTTGAACGATCCGACATAGGCGCGCGTCAGCACTTCGTTCTTGCCGAAATAGAACTTGTCGTTGCCCTGGCTGATTTCTTCCCAGACGTTCTTGTTGCCTTCAAGATGGTCGCGGCTCTGGTCGACATAGGCCATGCGCACGGTGTCGCCGATGCGGATGTTGCCGCCATCGGGGGTTTCCTGGCCGGTGATGATGCGGAACAGCGTCGTCTTGCCGGCGCCGTTGGGGCCGATGATGCCGACGATGCCGCCCGGTGGCAGGCTGAATGTCAGGTTTTCGAACAACAGCTTGTCGCCATAGGATTTGGTCAGGCCATTGGCCTCGATCACCGTATTGCCGAGGCGTTCGGGGATCTGGATGAGGATCTGTGCCTCGCCCAAACGGCGGTTGGCCTGTTTTTCGACCAGTTCGTCAAACGCCTTGATGCGGGCCTTGGATTTGGACTGGCGGGCCTTGGGGCTGGCGCGGATCCAGTCCAGTTCCTGCTTGATCGCCTTTTCGCGGCTGGCATCCTCGCGGTCTTCCTGGGACAGCCGCTTTTGCTTGGCTTCGAGCCAGTCGGAATAATTGCCTTCGAAGGGAATGGCGCGGCCGCGATCAAGCTCGAGCACCCATTTCACCACATTATCAAGGAAATAGCGGTCATGGGTGACAAGGATCACCATGCCCCTATAGTCGATGAGGTGGTTTTCCAGCCATTGCACGCTTTCGGCGTCGAGATGGTTGGTCGGCTCATCGAGCAGCAAGATGCCGGGCTTTTCGAGCAGCAGCTTGCACAGCGCGACGCGGCGCTTTTCCCCGCCGGACAGTTTTTCGACGCCGGAATCGCCCGGCGGGCAGCGCAGCGCGTCCATGGCGATTTCGAGCTGGTTGTCGAGCGTCCAGCCATCGACCGCATCGATCTTTTCCTGCAAATCGCCCATTTCGTTCATCAACGCGTCGAAATCGGTATCGTCCTGCGGATCGGCCATTTCGGCGCTGATGGCATTGAAACGGTCAACAAGATCAGCGGTGGCGCGCACGCCGTCCATGACGTTCTGCTTGACGGTCTTGCTGGCATCAAGCTGCGGCTCCTGCGGCAGATAGCCGACGGTCACGCCCTCGGCGGCCCAGGCTTCACCCAGATATTCGCGGTCGATGCCAGCGATGACCTTCATCAGAGTCGATTTGCCGGCGCCGTTGGGGCCGATGATGGCGATCTTGGCGCCGGGCAGGAAGCTGAGGGTGATGTCCTTGAAAGCCGGCTTGGACGCACCGGGATAGGTCTTGGACAGACCCTTCATGACATAGGCGTATTGATAGGCCACGAACGGCTCCGATAATCGAGAGATTGGAAATGCGTGGCTGCCTTAGCCCAAGGTGCGGCCCAATTCAAACGTTGCCGGCATTCAAACCTGTTCCCACACTCAGCGGCGGGCCGCAGGGTCCGGACAGACGGTGACCATCGGCAGCGCCGCCATCACTGGCTCGCCGCCCGGCCATGACAAACGCAATTGCACACCGTCTGGCGCGTCGGCAGCGATGGTCACGCGCACCAGCCGGCAATCATGGGCAAAACAGCCCTGCGCTGCCGGGTTGTCGGCGAGCGCCGCGCCGGGGCCGCCGACCAGTGTTTTCAGCGTGACGCCGGTGGCCGGTACGGCGGTGAGTTCTGCATCGCCCATGCCGGCGCCCGCGCCCATCAAGCGGATATCAGACGTGATGCTGGCCTGCGGGCAACTGCGGGTCGGCCGCCAGCGCGGCGCGATGGCAGCGATCGGGCCCAGAGGCAGGCTGGCCCGGCAGGCGGCGCGCGGGTTGCCGGGCCTTTGCGCCATGCCGGGCCGCGTGCACACCGGCAGGCGCCCGGTCATGTCTAGCGCCCAGTCCGGCGGGCAGCGCAAGGTGCGATCAGGGGCGGGACGCGCCGGTTCGCTTTGTGGCGGGGCCGGCGCTGCGACCATGCCGGTTTCAGGAAGTGCGGCACAGGCGCTGGGCGGCGCGACCGGATCCTTGGACTGGGCCGGATCCTTGGACTGGGCATGTGCCAGTGACGCCAGCAGCAGCAGACATACAGGCAAGATACGGGCGAGGTCCATCTGCGCTGCGATAGCCCGGCACGGCATCAAAGCCAACCGGGCGCCAGCGATTGGCGCAAACGAAAAGGGCCGGCGACATCGCTGTCGCCGGCCCTTCGATTATGCAGGGAACTCAGCGGAATTCGGGGTCGTGGCGCAGACGATCAGAATTGCGGCGGGTGCGACCTCGCTCCAGCGTATTGCTGCTGCGCGACCCGCCAGTACCGTTGAATGCACCCGCAAGGGCACTCGTCAACACGACGCCGGCTATCAGCCCAAGCAGGGCCGACATGGTGATCAAGGCAAGGTCGGAAGCGAAAAGCTGAGCAATCATGTCGTTAACACCCGTATGATACTAATTACCCCTTACTTAACTTAGGACATCGCCGGTTGTCGAGATGTTTCCAAGGTGTAAACCATAAAATAATGAAGTGTTGCGAATATGTCATGCATCCCGACGCCAGCTTCAGGCAATCCGGTACGGGCGGAACCAGATATCGCCTGCCAGCGTCTCGCCGGGGACAAGCCAGCGCTGGCCGGTCAACGCCTCCGGCTCGGGCCGGTTGACGGCATTGGTCATGTGGCTGACTGGTTCGACACAGAAAAATCCTGCGTCATTCGGGACATAGACAACGGTGTGCGTCAGCGTGTCCGATGCATCGATGGAAAGCGCCAGGCGGCGATCAGGCCAGACGACACGAATCGGCCCTTGCCGGCCCACATAGACCGTATCGACGATGCGGCTGGTCAAGGGCGCGCCGTGCCACCAATCCTGCGGGGCATCGGTCATGACCAGATGCATGGGCAGGCCATCGGGCGCTGTCTGCCATTCGCCCCGATGCAAGGCATGCAGGCGCGTCACGGCGTTGCAGGGCAGGAACGGATGAGCGCCTATCCCGGCGGGCATCGGGCTGTCGCTGCGGTTTTCCAGGATGAGGCGCTGGTGGAAACCGGTGGGCGTCAGTGCCAGATGCTGCTGGGCGCGCCATGCCCAGGGCCAGGCGCCGGCCGGCATGTCGAGGCGCAGCACGGCATGGGAGGCGCCATGTTCGATGACTGTCCAGCCCTGCTGCCAGCCCATGCCATGGATGGCATGGGGGTGATGCGGGTCGGCGGGATGGTTTCGCGGCAAGGTGACCGACCTGCCCCCGGCATGGAACCGGCCATGGGAGATGCGGTTGGAAAAGGGCACCAGCGGGAACGAGGCCAGCCCCAGTGGCGACGGGTCGTCGCGGCCGATGAACAGCGGTTGCCCGCCGATGGTGAACGCCGTGATGCCGCCGCCGCGTGCACGGTCCAGCGTCAGTTCGAGGTCGGCTGCAACAAGGCGCAACATGGGCAAGGCGATCAGAGAAGGACGGTGACGCCTTGCGCGGCGCTCGCCTCGGCATTGTCGGCAATGACGAAGCGCCAGTTGCCCTGTTCCAGCTGCCATGTGCGTGCCGCTGTGCGGTGGCGCAGCGCGGCCAGGGGCACGCGGATTTGCGCCATGCCGGTTTCGCCCGGCGCCAGGCTGATCCGGGCAAAGCCGGCAAGACGGCGCTGCCAGCACGGCGACACGCCGCCGGGCGGCTCCGCCCACAGCAGCACGACATGATCGCCGGCAACGGCGCCGTGATTGGTGACTGCAAGACGGAAATCGAGCATGCCTTCGCTCCGATGCGCACCGAGCGCGCGGATTTCGAACCGCGCATAGGACAGGCCATGGCCGAACGCGTAGCGCGCCGCCTTGCTGTCATGCGCCAGCAGCGCATAGCCGTGCCAGTGATCATAGGTGATAGCGACTGCATCACGGTCGAAGAACGGATAATCGCCGGCATCGCGCGCCACTGTGAAGGGCAGGCGCCCTGATGGACTGACTGCACCCGTCAACAGCCGGGCGAGCGCGGTGCCGCCTTCCATGCCGGCATAGAATGTCTGGAGGATGGCGGCGGTTGTGTCGTGCCATGCCTCCACCATCACCGCCGAGCCGGCGATGATCACGACAATGACGGGTGTCCCGGTCGCGGCGACGGCGTTGATAAGTGCTACCTGGTCGGCAGACAGGTCGAGGCTGGTGCGGTCGCCGCCGATGGCATGGGGGCGGCGCTTGCGGGCCTGTTTCACTTCGTCCGGCAAGACAGGTGCAGCATCGTCCTGGCCGAGCGTGAAGTCACCGGGGATGAACTCGCCTTCCTCACGCGCGGTATAGCCGGTGACGATTATGGCAGCGTCTGCGCCAGCAGCAGCCTCGACGGCGGCGGGGATATCGGTTTCATCGCCGGTCACGATGCGGTCCGCACCCAGCGCCGCTGCCAGCCCGGCCAGCGGCGTGACGATGTGCGGCGGGCGCACGCGGCTGGAGCCATTGTCGCCGGTGTTTTCGAGGCATGCGAGGCGGCCCAGCACGGCGAGGCGGCGCAGCCTTGCCGGATCGAGCGGCAGCACGCCATCGTTCCTGAGCAGCACCGCCGATTTTTCGGCAGCCTCAAGCGCCAGCGCGACATGGCCGGAGCTGGCCACCAGCGACATCGGATATTCGGGCAGCGGATCCTGCGCGGAAGCAAAGCGATACAGTGTCATTAGAATGCGCCGGCAAGCCGTGTCGATGACATGCGGGGCGATGGTGCCGGCCTCGACAGCAGCGAGCAGTTTCGGCCCGAACACCAACGGCTCGGGGTTTTCCACGTCCAGGCCCGCCGTGGCGCCATAGGGCTTGTATACCCCCATCACCCAGTCGGAGTGGACAAAACCTGTGAAGCCCCATTCGCCGCGCAATATGTCGGTGAGCAAATGCGTGTGCTGCCCGCAATATTCGCCGTTCATGAGGTTGTAGGCGCTCATGACGCTGGCGACGCCGGCATCGATGCAGGCCTTGAAATGCGGCAGATAAACCTCGTGCAGCGCGCGGTCGTCGATGCTGACATTGACCTTGAAACGGGTGTTTTCCATCGAATTCAGTGCGAAATGCTTGACGGTGGCGCAAACATTATGGGCTTGCAGCCCCTGCCCCAGCGCGCTGCCCATCGCGCCGAGATGCTGCGGATCCTCGCCATAGGTTTCCTGCGCGCGGCCCCAGGCGGGATGACGCAGCAGGTTGATGCACACAGCGCCCGACAGGTTGCAGCCCTGCGCGCGGATTTCGATGGCCATCGCCTCGCCGATGCGGCGTTCGAGATCGATATCGAAACTGGCGCCGCGCGCCATGGTGCAGGGAAAACAGGTGCTGTTGCCGCGTGCCGCGCCGCGCGGCCCATCGGTGAACCAGAACGCCGGCACACCCAGCCGCTCGATGCCGCCGCCGGCGCGATACGGCCGCGCCGCCCACAGGCCGCCGTCCTCCTTATAGGCAGCGAAAAACCCCTGCCCCGACATCATGCCGATTTTTTCGGTCAGGCTCGCCTGCGCCAGCACGGCGTCAACACGCGCCGCAATCTGGTCGAGGGTGAGGCCTTTTTCGGGGAGAAGGTCGGTCATTGCGGCTCCGGCGCGGACAGGATGGGCAGCGTATGGACACCGGTGATGACCGAGCGCCGGATTCTTGTCCAGACGCGGGCCCATATCGGGCGCACGCCATTGCCTCTGGCGATGCGGCCGGCAGCGCCTTAAGCAGGGTGCACAAAGTCAGGCAATTCAGGCAAACCCATGGCCCGCAGACAATCGAAAAACGATCCCTATGGCGACCTGCACAGGCAGGAGGAAGCGCCGGCGGCTGACGTCGTCTGCTGGCTGTGTGGCCGACCGAGCGGCAAGACCATCGTCTGGCACCACCCTGTGCCCAAGAGCCGGGGCGGGCGCGATGTCGTGCCCATGCATCCCATTTGCCAGCAAACGCTGATGGCCAACTTCACCAATTCCGAACTCCAGCGTTATGGCATGGATGTTGACTCCCTGCTGGCCAACCCCAGCGTGCGGAAATTCGTCGATTGGGTGGCCAACAAGGCCCCGGATTTCACGGCGGCAACCAGCAAGAAACAACGCTGACCGCATCATCCCGTGATGCATGGTTGCAGCTTGCGGTGCCGGCACCGCGTCTTATGCTGCGGTGCAAAGGGGAAATGATGATGCGCGGGACATTGCTTGGATTTGCAGCGGCGCTGGCCCTGGCGGCGCCGGCATGGAGCGAGGATTTTCGCATCACCATGCCGGCAGCGGGGGTGGACGCAAGCACCGATGGCCGGGTCATCCTCGTGATTGCCGCCGATAGCAGCAAGGCGCCCATCGCCCAGGTGTCGGCCGATTTCGATGGGGCGCAGGTGTTTGGCATCAATGTGGACGGGCTGAAGCCGGGCGGATCGGTCAGCATTGGCCCGGAAACTTTCGGCTTTCCCAAGCCCTTCCTAACTGCGGTGCCGGCGGGCGAATATACAGTACAAGCGGTGCTGCACAAATATCAGACATTCAAGCTGGCGAACGGCAAGACCGTTAAGCTGCCGGCCGCACGCGGCGCCGGGCAGAACTGGCGGGAGGAGCCGGGCAACATCGTGTCCGAACCCATCAAGATCAGTTTTGACCCCGCGCGCCCCGGCACCATCACCGTGCCGCTGACCAAGGTCTTGCCGCCGATTGCCGAGCCGAAGGACACCGAGTTCGTCCGCCATATCAAGGTACGGTCGGACATGCTGTCGAAATTCTGGGGCACCGATGTGTATATTCGCGGCCATGTGCTGGTGCCGCGCGATTTCGACAGGCATCCGGAGGCGCGTTACCCGCTGGCCATCTATCACGGGCATTTCCCGGAGAATTTCAACGGTTTTCGCACCACACCGCCCGATGAAACCGCGCCGTGCGTGCCGTCGGCGCGCTTCGGCCTGCCCTGCTACAACCGCACCGAGCAGCAAGAGGCGTATGATTTTCACAACAGCTGGGTGTCGGACAAATTCCCCCGGATACTCATTGTCGAAATCGACCACAGCAACCCGTATTATGACGACAGCTATGCCGTGAATTCGGCCAATCTCGGCCCTTATGGCGATGCGATCATGAAGGAATTCCTGCCCGCGCTTGAAGCGAAGTTTCGCGGGCTGGGTCAGGGCTGGGCGCGCTTTACTTATGGCGGATCGACCGGCGGCTGGGAGGCGCTGGCGGTGCAGCTGTTCTACCCCGATGATTTCAACGGCGCCTTTGCCGCCTGCCCCGACCCAGTAGATTTCCGGGCGATGACGGTGTTCAACCTCTATGACGACAAGAATGCCTATTGGCAGCAAGGCCCGTTCGGCCGCACGGCGCGGCCCGCGCACCGCAACTGGCTGGGCCAGGTCAGCCGCACCATGGCCGATGACAATCACCTCGAACTGGTGCTCGGCGACAAGACGCGCTCGGGCGGGCAATGGGACATCTGGGAAGCGGTATATTCGCCGATGGGCAGCGATGGTTATCCGCAGCGCATCTTCGACAAGCGCACCGGCGTGATCGACCCCAAGGTCGCGGCCTATTGGCGCGAGAATTACGACCTAGTCCACATCATGAAGCGCGACTGGGCCAAATTGGCGCCCAAGGTGGCTGGCAAGATCCATCTGTATGTCGGCGACATGGACAATTACTACCTCAACAACGCCGTCTATCTGGCCGAAGATTTCCTGAAATCCGCCGAGCCCGCAGCAAACGCAGAAGTCAAATACGGCGACCGCTTCGAGCATTGCTGGAACGGCGACCCGAACGTCTCCAACGCCCTGTCACGCCTGCGCTACAACACCATGTACATGGACAAGATGCTGGCGCGGATGCAGGCAACGGCACCAAAGGGTGCGGACCTGACGAGCTGGCGGTATTGAGGGGGAACTGGCAAGCAGTCGCATGGAAACGCGCGTCACCGTCATCAGCGATACGCACTGCAGGCATGACGAGATCGTCCTGCCTACTGGCGATTTGCTGATCCATTGCGGTGACATGTTCAATCTCTCCACAAAGGCGCCGGAGCAAATCCTCGCAATGGATGAGTGGTTCGGAAAGCAGAAGTTCGCGCAAATCCTGTGCACCGGCGGGAATCATGATCGTCAGCTTGAGGCCGAGTTGTCGCGGCAAGCACAGCCATTTCGGAATGCACATTTCCTGAAAGATGAAATCGTCGAATTCCGGGGACTGAAAATCTTCGGCGCCCCGTGGGTGCCGGAGTTGAGGACCCATGCATTCTTCCGAGATCCATCAGCGCTGGCGGCAGCCTGGGCCAGGGTTCCGCCTGACATCGATATCCTGGTCACGCATACGCCGCCAAAGGGCATTCTCGACAGATCCAGCAGGGACCGGTCGCTCGGCTGCCCCTCTCTGGCGAAGGAACTGAGGCGCATATCGCCGCGCGTGCATTGCTTTGGACATGTTCATGCGGCGGCAGGCCGGCAGCGGTTGGGCAAAACGCTGTTCATCAATGCGTCTTCTTATGACGGCAATACGGGTGCAATGCGGCCGCCGGTGACGTTCACTTTGTCATCCGGGGCCGCGTCACCGACGTCACAATCTTGGCGAACGCGGCTGGCACAACTCCGGCCAGGTCGCTGAAATAGCAAAAGGGCCGCCCCATGACAGGGCGGCCCTCTCTGGCGCGGAGCCGAAGCCTCAGGCCGCCTTGTCGGTGACCATCAGGCGCACCGGCTGTTTGATGCCGCTGACCACGTCCTTGTCGACCTGGACTTCTTCAAGGCCTTCGGTGCCGGGCAGGTCGAACATGGTATCGAGCAATATGCCCTCCATGATCGAACGAAGCCCGCGAGCGCCGGTCTTGCGTTCGATGGCGCGCTTGGCGATTGCGGACAGCGCGTCGGCGGTGAAGGACAGCTTGACGCCTTCCATCTCGAAAAGACGCGAATACTGCTTGGACAGGGCGTTCTTCGGCTCGGTGAGAATCTTGATGAGCGCCGGCTCGTCAAGGTCTTCGAGCGTGGCGATCACCGGCAGGCGGCCGATGAATTCGGGTATGAGCCCGAAGCGCAACAGATCTTCCGGCTCGCACTTCATCAGCAGCTGCCCGACACGGCGTTCCTCGGGTGCGGCAACATGCGCGCCGAAACCGATGGACTTGCCCTGAAGCCGGTCACCAATGATGCGATCGAGGCCCGAAAAGGCACCGCCGCAGATGAACAGGATGTTCGTCGTGTCCACCTGCAGGAATTCCTGCTGCGGATGCTTGCGCCCGCCCTGCGGCGGCACCGACGCGGTGGTGCCTTCCATGATCTTGAGCAGCGCCTGCTGCACGCCTTCGCCCGACACGTCGCGGGTGATCGACGGGTTGTCGGACTTGCGGGAAATCTTGTCGATTTCATCGATGTAGACGATGCCGCGCTGAGCCCGCTCGACATTGTAGTCGCTGGCTTGCAGCAGTTTCAGGATGATGTTTTCGACATCTTCACCGACATAGCCGGCCTCGGTCAGGGTCGTGGCATCGGCCATGGTGAACGGCACATCAAGGATGCGCGCCAGCGTCTGCGCCAGCAATGTCTTGCCGCAGCCGGTGGGGCCGACAAGCAGGATGTTCGACTTGGCAAGTTCGACCTCGGCGCCCTTGCCGCCGTGATTGAGGCGCTTGTAGTGATTGTGGACGGCCACCGACAGCACGCGCTTTGCATGTGTCTGGCCGATGACATAATCATCGAGCACCTTGCAGATTTCGCGCGGAGTCGGGACATCGCCGGATTTCTTGACCAGCGCGGTCTTGGTTTCTTCGCGGATGATGTCATTGCACAGTTCAACGCATTCATCGCAGATGAACACTGTTGGCCCCGCAATGAGCTTTCGCACCTCGTGCTGGCTCTTGCCGCAGAAGCTGCAGTAGAGCGTGCTTTTGCTGTCGCCGCCGCTCAGCTTGGTCATGACTATCCTCTCTCGCTTGGTTGCGAGTGTAGCTGGCAACAGGCCCTCCCGGCAAGGGCGGGCCGACGCCAATCTGTCACATTGGCGCCATATTGGTCAGTTCGGGCCGAAACAGCCCTGATCAAGCAGCGAGTTGCGCTTCGGCATCGGTCGGAAGCGGGCGGCGTTCTGCCACTTCGTCGATCAGGCCGAACTCCTTGGCTTCCTCGGCGCTCATGAACTTGTCGCGCTCCATGGCGCGTTCGATGGTCTCGATGTCCTTGCCGGTGTGCTTGACATACAGATCGTTCATGATGCCGCGAATCCGCAGGATCTCGCGGGCCTGGATTTCGATGTCGGTGGCCTGGCCCTGGGCGCCGCCGGACGGCTGATGCACCATGATGCGGGCATTTTTCAGCGCCACGCGCATGCCCGGCTCGCCGGCGGCAAGCAGGAAACTGCCCATCGACGATGCCTGGCCGACGCAGACGGTGCCGACCTTGGGGCGGATGTACTGCATGGTGTCATAGATCGCCATGCCGGCCGTGATCACGCCGCCCGGCGAGTTGATGTACATGAAGATGTCCTTCTTCGGATTTTCCGATTCCAGGAACAGCAACTGGGCAACGATGACGGACGCCATATGGTCTTCGACCTGGCCGGTCACGAAAACGATGCGTTCACGCAGCAGGCGCGAATAAATGTCGAACGAGCGCTCTCCGCGGTTGGAGGTCTCGATGACCATGGGAATGAGGCCAGCCATGGGATTGAAGCTAGGAGTGTCGAGCATGGGAATCCTTTGCATGAACCGACAAGGTCGGATGTTTGGCGGCCAGTTTCAAGCCCCCCTGTTGATCTATCTGGGCCATCGCGGCCAAATGGCGCGCCAGATGACGCGGCTGCCATGTGGTCACGGCGCTCTTACTTGCGGGCGGCGATATTCCAGAAGGCATAGGCAGCCAGGAAGCCGGCCAGCGTCTCGTGTTGGCCCGGCGCCGTGCCCACCGAAAGATCGCGGCAGGCCACGGGGGCGAAATGCGTGAATTCCGAACCCTCGGCGCCGCTGATGAACGCGGAATCGGGGGTCGAGGTGATTTTCAGGCTTTTGCCGGCGCGGTCGAAATATTCGATACGAACCGCCCGCGCAGTCTTGCCCGCACAATCATATTCGATGCTGGCGGCCATATAGTCGAACGGCAGGTCGCCCGTCTTCCATTGGCCGGCGGTGCTGACCACCACCTCGTTGAAGCGCGCAATGTTGCCTGTGCGCACAACGGACAGCGAATCCATGGCCGAACGAGCAGCCATGCCGCCGGCATAGACCCACCAGGCCTGTTTGGCCCGGGCAGCATCTGCAGCGGCGGCATCCTGAGCGGTGGCCTGCTGCGCCGGCAGCATGAACGCCGCCAGCAGCAGTGCAGCAACCGCTCTCAGGATCACGCAGCCGGCTTCTTGGCGGCGCGCTTGGGCTTGGCAGCGGGTTCGGCGGCGGCTTCGACAGCCGGTTCTGCGTCAGCCTTGGCGGCCTTGGCCTTCGCGGGCTTCTTGGCCGGGGCTTCGGCTTCGGTCACGATCTCGGCTGGCGCGGCCTTGGCCTTGGCGGCCTTCTTGGGCTTGGCCGGGGCGTGGTCATGGTCATGGTCGCAATCCGGACCATGGACATGGCCATGGTCGTGGCCCTGGGTGCCGGCCAGAGACAGCGGGCTTTCGTCCTCGCTTTCGATGGCGGCTTCAAGGTCGGCGCGGCTGACATGACGCTCGGTCAGTTCGGCCTTGCCGATGAGGAAATCAACGACCTTGTCTTCATACAGGGGCGCGCGCAACTGGGCAGCGGCCATGGCGTTTTCCTGGAAGAACTTCACCACCTTCTGCTGTTCGCCGGGCGAATAGCGCGCGGCTTCCTGGCCGATGAGGCGGTTCATTTCGGCCTGCGAAACGGTGATGTTGTTCTTCTGGCCGATTTCCGACAGCAGCAACCCAAGGCGGACGCGGCGCACGGCAATGCGGCGATAATCGTCGCGCTCGCCTTCGATCTGGGCGCGGGCGCTGTCAGGATTTTCGTCGCGGGCGGCTTCCTGCTCAAGCTGTTCCCAGATCTGGCCGAATTCGGCGTCGACCATCGATTCGGGCACGTCGAAATCATGACGCGATGCCAGAGTGTCGAGCAGCTTGCGCTTGAGGTGCGTGCGCGACAGGCCGCCAAGCTCGGCGTCGAGCTGATCCTTGAGGATTTCCTTGAGGGCATCGAGGCTGTCGAGGCCGAAGCCCTTGGCAAATTCGTCGTCGATGGCGGTGGCCACAGCGGTTTCGACGCCCTGCACGGTGATCGCGAATTGCGCGGCCTTGCCGGCAAGGTTTGCCGAGCCGTAATCGGCCGGGAACGTTACCTTGATGGTGCGTTCTTCATTGGCCTTGGCGCCGACCAGCTGGTCTTCGAAGCCGGGGATGAGCTGGCCGGAGCCAATCTTGACCCGCATGCCTTCGCCCTTGCCGCCGTCGAACAGCACGCCGTCAACGCTGCCTTCGAAATCGATGACCACTGTGTCCCCGGTCTTGGCCTTGTACTTGGCAGCCGCCGGCTCGGTCCGCTCGGATGATTCGGCGAGGCGGGCAATGGCTGCGTCCATCGCGGCAGCATCGGCGGGCACGACCAGTTTTTCGAGCGATATGCCGTCGATCGCGACATCGGCGATGACCGGCAGCACTTCGAGGCTGACCTTGAAGCGGGCGTCGCCGTCTTCGGCCAGTTCGCCATCGACATCGACCTGCGGCTGGGTGGCCGGGCGCAGGTTGTTTTCGCTGAGTACCTGGTTGACGCCGTCATTCAGTGCCGCCTGCAGCGCTTCGCCGCGCAGGGTCGGGCCATGCATCTTGCGCACCAGATTCGGCGGCACCTTGCCGGGACGGAAGCCTGGCATGCGGATCGTCTTGGAGACTTCGGCGAGCCGGGCATCAAGCCGCTTGGCGATGGCATCGGCCGGGATGACCAGCGAATATTCGCGGCGCAGGCCCTGGTTCATGGTTTCGGAGATGTGCATGGCAGAGGCTCGACTTTCTGGGCAAATCCGTGTCGCCCACGCGCGGCGCGACAGCTCTGGTGCGGGCGAAGGGACTCGAACCCCCACGTCTTTCGACACTGGTACCTAAAACCAGCGCGTCTACCAATTCCGCCACGCCCGCACTTGGGCAGGAAGCGCGCGTCTATATCAGGGGATGCGGCAAGCGCAAGGCTGCTTGTGTCAAAGCGCCCATGACTCTGGCAGGATTGGCAGCGGGATCGGCTGCAATCAGACGAGGTTCAGCGAATAGGCCGACATGCCGACACCGACCAGCACAAGGCTGAGCACGCCAGCCATCAGCCGGCCACGGTGCTTGGGCGTGCCTACAAAGCGCTTGATGAGCGGATGTTCGGAATTTCCGGTCGCGGCCCAAGCCATCAGCGCAAACCACAGGGCGAAGGAGAACAGCGCGATCACGTTGATTGCCGCGAGCAGGTGCCGGTCCGGATGGTCCGAGACATAGGCAACGGCAGTCGGCATGAAATTGAAAACAAACAGGAATATGAACCCGGTACCGAGCAGCCAAACCGTGTTGTAGTCGAGTTGCATGTCAGGCCCCTTGATAGCGCAGCGCGAATCACGCACCAACGCGTTCACCAATTCTTTACAATCGGACCCTGAATGCAAGTGAAATTTACTATATCTCAATCTTTCTGACGGAATAGTTAACCATCAGCCCGAAACGCCGAGCCAGGCCCGGAGCACCAGCGCCGTCGCCCCAACCACGGCGACACCGGCAGCCCACAAAAGAACAAACCAGCCCAATCGTTTCAAGGCCGGATGCATCAGTAATGGTCCTTTTCGCTGACCTTGCCACGGAATAGCCAATAGCCGTACCCGGTATAGGCGAGGATGATCGGCAGCATGATGCCGACACCGACCAGCATGAACGACTGCGCATTGGCGGCCGTGGCTGCCTGCCAGATGGTGACCTGCCCCGGCACTGCCCAGGGAAAGATGCAAATGCCCAGACCGGTGAAGCTGAGCAGGAACAGCATCTGTGCGAGCACAAAGGGCTGGATTTCACGGCGCAGCGCCAGCGCCCGGCGCAGGGCAAACGCGGTCACCGCCACCAGAATCGGCACCGGCGCGGTCCAGAACAGCCCCGGCGCCTCGAACCAGCGACTGAAATAATCGTGGCTCAAAAACGGCGTTGCGGCGCTGACGGAGGCGATGGCCACCAGCGTCGCCAGTCCGGCGCGCTTGGCAAGCCGAAACGCATGGTCCTGCACGCGGTGTTCTGTCCGCCAGATCAACCAACAGGCGCCAATCAACGCATAGCCGGCCACCACCGACGCGCCGGTGAGCAGCGAGAATGGCGACAGCCAGTCCCACCAGCCGCCGGCATAGCTGCGGCCCGACACCTTAACACCTTGCAGGATGGCGCCCAGGATAACGCCCTGCGAGAACGCCGCCAGCGTCGATCCGGCGAAGAACGCCCCGTCCCACAGCCAGACGCGCTTGGTGCGGACCCGGTATTTGAAGGCAACGCCCCGAAAGATCAGCCCCAGCAACATGGCGATGAGCGGCGCATAAACCGCCGGCATCAGGATCGCATAGGCGAGTGGGAAGGCCGCGAACACGCCGCCACCGCCCAGCACCAGCCAGGTCTGGTTGGCATCCCACACCGGTTTGATGGTGGCGATTGCCGTGTCGCGTTCGCCGCCCGGTGCCAGCGCCGGGAACAGGATGCCGATACCAAGATCAAAGCCGTCGGTGATGACATAGACGAAGATCGCCGTGCCGATGATCGCGGCCCAGATGAGCGTCAGGATGGGGTCTGCTGCCATGGTCCTACTCCGCCAGTGCGATGGCGGCTTCGGGCGGCAGGCTGCCGACTTCGATCGCCGTTTCTGGCCCGGGTATTGGCTCGCCAGGGCCGGGTTCGTCATTCATCAGCTTTAGGATGAACCAGGTGCCGACGCCGAACACGAAGAAATAGACGATGACAAAGGCGACCAGAGACGCCGCCACCGCCGGCGCGGCCAATGGCGAGGCGCTGTCGGCCGTGCGCAGCACGCCAAAGATCGTGAAGGGCTGGCGCCCGACTTCGGTGGTGATCCAGCCAGCGAGCACGGCGACGAAACCGCTCGGCCCCATCGCCAGCGCCATGCGGTGGAGCCAGGGCGCCGCGAACAGATTGCCTCGCGCCCGCGCCCACAGGCTCCACAGGCCCATCACCAGCATCAGCACACCCAGCCCCACCATGATGCGAAAGGCAAAGAAGGGGATCGTCACCTTGGCGCGGTTTTCCGGCGCGACCTTGTCGAGGCCGTCCATCGGCGCCGCCAGGTCGTTCTTGAGAACCAACGAACCAAGACCGGGGATTTCGACCTTGTGGCGCATTACCTGCGCCGCATCATCGGGAATACCGAACAGGATAAGCGGCGCGCCGCCGCCCTGCCCGCCCGGATAGCTGTCATAATGCCCCTCCATCGCCGAGATTTTTGCCGGCTGATAGGTAAGCGTGTTTGACCCGTGTTCATGGCCCGCCAATATCTGCATCGGCGCGACAATGGCCGCCATCCACATCGCCATGGAGAACATGATGCGCGTTGCTTCTTGCGGCGTCCGGCCGATGCGGCGGTCGCGCAGCAAATGCCAGGCACCGACGCCGCCGACAACCAGCGCCGTGGTCAGATAGGCGCCCAGAACGACATGGACGAGCCGATAGGGCATCGACGGGTTGAAAATGACCGCCAGCCAGTCCGTGGCATAGAATTGCCCGTTGGCGGCAATGCCATAGCCTTGCGGCGTCTGCATCCAACTGTTGACCGCAATGATCCAGAACGCCGAAATCGTGGTGCCGGCGGCAACAAGGCAGGTGGCGGCGAAATGCAGGCGCTTGCCGACCCGGTTCAGCCCGAACAGCATGACGCCCAGAAAGCCCGATTCCATGAAGAACGCCGTAAGCACTTCATAGGCCATCAGCGGCCCGATGACCGGACCCGCCTTGTCGGAAAACACCGCCCAGTTCGATCCGAACTGATAGGCCATGACGATACCCGACACGACGCCCATGCCAAAGACGATAGCGAAGATTTTCAGCCAGTACTGGAACAGCGACAGATAGACGTCGCGGCCGGTCTTGAGCCACAGCCCCTCGAGCACGGCGAGAAAGCTGGCCAATCCGATGGAAAAGGCCGGAAAAATAAAGTGGAAGGACACGGTGAAGGCAAATTGCATCCGCGCCAATGTCAGGGCAGAAAAATCGTCGAACATCATGGTCCTTCCCGACACGCCGGGCTTTGGCTAGGGCAGTACAACGGATTCGGGGCAGCTATAGTGACATCTGACATTGAAATCGCCCGGGCAGCGACACTGTGCCCCATCACCGACATTGCCGCACGTGCCGGCCTGCCTGCCGAAGCGCTGGAGCCCCATGGCCGCCATATCGCAAAGGTGTCGGCAGCAGCGGTGGCAGAATTGGCGGCCCGCCCGCGCGGCAAGCTGGTCCTGGTCACCGCTATCAACCCCACCCCGGCGGGCGAGGGCAAGACGACAACCACCATCGGGCTGGGTGATGCGCTGAACCGTATCGGCCGGCGCGCGGTTATTGCGCTGCGTGAACCCAGCCTTGGCCCGGTGTTCGGGCGCAAGGGCGGCGCGACCGGCGGCGGCCAGAGCCAGGTCGTGCCGATGGAGCGCATCAACCTGCATTTCACCGGCGATTTCCATGCCATCACCTCGGCACACAATCTGCTGGCCGCCATGATCGACAATGCGGTGCATTTTGCGCTGCCGACCGCGACCGGCGCGCCGCTGGATGCCCGGCACATTGTCTGGCGCCGGGTCATGGACATGAACGACCGCGCGCTGCGCCAGGTCGTTACCGGCATCGGCGCCGGCAACGGACAGGTGCGCGAAACCGGCTTTGACATCACGGTGGCGTCCGAAGTCATGGCAATCTTGTGCCTGGCGGACGATATGTCCGACCTTGCGGCGCGGCTGGCGCGTATTCGCATCGGGCGCGACACGGCGGGCCGGTTCGTGACAGCGGGCGATATCGGTGCCGCCGGCGCCATGGCGGCGTTGCTGGTTGATGCGATGCAGCCCAATCTGGTGCAGACCATCCATGGTTCGGCGGCGCTGGTGCATGGCGGGCCGTTCGCCAATATCGCCCATGGTTGCAATTCGGTGGTGGCCACCCGCAGCGCGCTGGCACTGGGCGAATTCTGCGTCACCGAGGCCGGGTTCGGCGCCGATCTGGGCGCGGAGAAATTCTGCAACATCAAATGCGTCAGCGCCGGGTTGACGCCGGCGGTTGCCGTTGTCGTGGCAACAGTGCGCGCGCTGAAATACCATGGCGGCGCCGCGCTGGCCGATCTGGGCACGCCGGATGCCGCCGTGCTGGCGCGCGGCCTTGAAAATCTGACCCGTCATGTCGAGAACTTGGGCGCGTTCGGCCTGCCGGTTGTGGTCGCGCTGAATGCATTTGGCGGCGACACGGACGGCGAGCACGCGCAGGTGCTGGCGCATTGCCGCGACGTGCTGGGCGTGCCGGCGCATCTGTGCCGCCACTGGGCCGATGGCCCGGCGGGCGCCGAAGATCTGGCGCGCACAGTCGCCGCATTGGCCGATGCCAACAGCGACCCGGCGGCGCGGTTCCAGCCGCTGTATCCGGCCGCCATGCCACTGGCGGAGAAAATGGCGGTCATCGCCCGGCGCATCTACCGCGCTGCCGATGTGGTGCTGTCGCCGGCTGCGGCGCGGCAGGTCAAGCTGCTGGAGGAACAGGGTTTGGGCGCCCTGCCCGTCTGCATGGCCAAGACGCCGTACAGTTTCACCGCCGACGAAAAGCAGCGCGGCGCCGTGTCGGGGCATGTGCTGCCGATCCGCGAGGTTCGCCTGTCGGCTGGCGCCGGCTTTGTCGTGGCGCTTTGCGGCGATATAAGCACCATGCCTGGCCTGCCGCGCGCGCCTGCTGCGCTGGGCATTCATCTGGACGCAGGGGGGCGGATCGAGGGCCTGAGCTGAGGCAGGCCTGGCCCCAGGGTCCTGACCCTAGAGCATCCAGGCGAAAGGCAGCCGCCCGACCAGCCAGATGGCGGCACGCTGCCAGGCGGCGGTTCCGGGTTCGGCATCAAGCCGCTCCGGCTTGCTGTCCCAGGCAAGCTGGCCATCTTCGAGCCGCAGCGACCAGGCAAACTCCGGCAGGGCCGCATCCAGTTCCGCCTCGAGGCGTGCGGCGAGCGCCGGCGCCGCAATCAGAAAGCCCACTTCGGTGTTGAGCCGCCACGACCGCGGATCGAAGTTCACCGATCCGACGAACAGGCTTGTGCCATCCGCGATGAACGTCTTGGCATGCAGCGCCGAGGCGCTGGTGCGGAAAAAGCTGGCGCTGCTGCCGTTTCGGCGCAGTCGGCGCGGCACCAGGCCAAGCCGCACCCTGCCCGCACCACTGCCCTTCATTTCCCACAGCCGCACGCCGGCCGCCAGCAACCGGCGCCGCAGCGGTGCATAGCCGGCATGGACAACCACCACATTGCCTGATCGCAGCGAATTGGTCAGCACATCGACCTGCACGCCGCGCGCCGCCAGGTCTGCGAGCAGGCGGATCCCCTCGGCCATGGGCACGAAATACGCCGACACCAGCACAAGGCGCCGGCTGATGGGTGACAGCGCCGCCAGCAATTTGGGCAACAGCAGGTCGGACGGGGCAGCCACACCCAGCAGCTTGCCGGGCGGATCGCTCATGATGCACACATCCGCCCATTCGAAATCACTGGTTTCGTCCATCAACGCACGCACCGCGTCACTGGCCGCAGCGCTTTCATATCGTGCGCGCAGCGCGGTGCCGGACGGCGCGGCAGGCGATCTGGACTGGGGACGCACGATGCTGGCCAGCGGATAGGCGGCCGCGCAATGCCAATAGCTGTCGAAATCGGCGTCCACGGCAGCGACGATGGCGCCGATGGCCAGCACATCCAGATCGGTGACCAGTTCGGCATGGCCGGCATCGAAATATTCATCGCCGATGTTGCGGCCGCCGATCACGGCGGCAACACCGTCCACCACCAGGCCCTTGTTGTGCATGCGGCGGTTCAGGCGGGAAAAATCGAACAGCAGGTTGAGCAGCTTGGGGCGGCGCAGGCGGAACGGGTTGACCAGCCTGACAGCGATGCCTGGATGGCTGTCGAGGTGCATGAGACGGGCATCGAGACCGGTGGTGCCAAAATCATCGAGCAGCAGGCGCACCTGCACGCCGCGGTCTGCCGCCGCCTCAAGTGCGTCCAGCAGCAACCCGCCGGCCACATCATCCCGCCAGATGTAATATTGCACATCGATGCACACGCTGGCCTTGCGGATCAGCAGCAGCCGCACGGCAAGCGACTGGGGACCGTCATGCAAAAGCTGCACGCCGCTTTTGCCGGGACGGGCCGCGCAAAGCGGCCCCAGCAATGCCGCCAGCGGGCCGGTTGCGGGCACGCGACGCGCGTGTTCGTGCGTGTTTTGCGAGTGCGGGACCGGCAGCCGCAGCCAGTGGCGCACCAGCAGCCAGGCAAGAGCAGTAGCAAAAGTGCCAGCAGCGGCAGCGGTCATGTCAATCATCGGCCAGGCCCACCCAGATCGGCAGATGATCGGACGCCTGCCGAGCCAACGGGGAGGCGTGGACCCCGGCCGCCGCAAGCTTGAGCGCATGATGGGCAAAAACCCGGTCGAGGCGGCCGATGGGCAGGCGCGCCGGAAAGCTGGGAGGCAGCGGTACCGCCGCCAGTCGCCCGGCCAATGCAGCGATGGTGCCGCCGCCCGACCGCCATTCGTTCAGGTCCCCCATCAGCAAGGCCGGCGGGTTGCCGGGCCGGGCGGCCATGGCGGCCAGCATGGCGCGGGCCTGACGGGTGCGCCACAGGCCGGACAGATCAAGATGCGCGCCGACGAGCCGGATCAACCGTGGCCCGGCACCGGCGTGCGGGGCATGAGGCGCGATGATATCGACCATAACCGCGCCGCGCGGCTCCAGCGCCGGCAGCGGGATGCGCGCTGCATGGGCAAGTGTAACGGGACCACGCAGCAGGACAGCATTGCCGTGCCAGCCCATGGCGCGTGGCTGATCGGCCAGCGGTGCCGCCTGCCAGCCGCGCGACGCCAGCAGCGCCGCCGGCAACACGGCGGTGCGAACGCCAAAACGGGTATCGGCCTCTTGCAATAGGGCGACTGCTGCGCCGAGCTCGTCGAGAACATCGAGGATGCGTTCAGGATTGTGCCGGCCGTCGGCGCCCACGGCCTTGTGAATATTGTAGCTGGCAATCGTCAGCATGGCGGGCCGCAGCAGCGGGCGGCAGCGGTATCGCGGTCATGTGTCACCCCATGCGCCATGGCAGCAGGGTTAGCGCCAGTTGGCCGCCAAGACAAATGCCGGTGGCCGGGTCAGGCGCCGCCGGGGGACCATTTGGGGGGTCGCGGGACAAGCAGCGCGATGATAGCATCCGCCATCTGAACGGGGAGGCCGACGCGCAACAGGAAATCGATCCCATTTCGGCGCAGGACACTTTGTCGGCGCATGACGGGCGCCGGCTCTGGCAGTGGCAGAACCGGCTGATGCCGTTCGTGTTCGGCGGCATCGCGCTGATGGGGGCGTTTTTCCTTGTCGCCAGTTTCATCCAGCTTGAACGGTTTTCCGACGCCGTCCGCTATGCCCCCGATACGAGGCTGGAAAAATCGCTGGCGCAGCTCGATGCGCCGATTGCGGTGCTGCCGGCCGGCGAGGCGGCAGAACTCGTGCGTTGGAAAACGCTGGCGGTGCTGGAGGCCGAAACCGTTCGCCAGCGGTATGCACAGGTCAATGCGACACTGCTGCTGCGCGCCTGGACGCGCCAGATAGGTTTCGTCACCGGCATGATCATGGCGCTGGTGGGCGCGCTGTTCATCCTGACGCGCCTGTCGGAGGAACGCACCGAGCTTGGCGGAGAAACTACCGGCATCAAGGCCAGCCTGTCCACCAGTTCGCCCGGTATCGTGATGGCGGTGCTGGGCACGGTGCTGATGGTGGTGACGCTGACATCACCGTTCAATTTCGCCACCAATGATGTCGCGGTCTATGTGGGCGGCGCGGCACAGGCGGCTGACATTCCGGCACCTGCCACCCTGCCCGGCAGTGACGCCGAACAGCGCGAATTGTTCGGGCCGGATGCAGCACGGCCGGACGCAGCGCAGGGAGCAGACGATGCAGAACCTGGACCAACGGCGGGATAGACGCGGTCTTGCAGCGGCGCTGCTGCTGCTGGCACTGGCATCTCCGGCCAGCGCCGATCCGCGGTATGATCGCGGCAAGGGCGACTGGCTGGCGCGCAGCTATCCGCCGGCCCGCAGCAATTTGCTGGACTATCGCAGCGCCGGTTTCGGCCGCACCGCCGAGGTCGATTACATGCTGGGCACCAGCGGCTGCCGCATTGCCGACCAGCGAAAATGGGGCGCGCGGGTGCTGGGGTCGATCCTGTATCGCTACCCGCTGACGCCCTCAAGCCGCACGCTGGTGGCGCGCGAACAGGGGCTGTGCCTTGGCGCGATGGCAATGCCGGTGCTGGCAGACGGCACGGCGCGCACATCGCTGGCGGTTGCAGCCGGCGCCATGGCGCGCGGCAAGGCCTATTATCTCGCCAATGGCGACCAGCCGGTGGCCACCTATGCCGCGCGCAGCCTGGGGCCATTGGACATGGCGCAACTGACGGCGCGGGTGGTGCCTCTGGGCCAGCCCGAACGGATTGCCGAGGCCTTGCGCAAGGCGGCACCGAAGGATGCGCGGATCAAGGTCATCGGGCGTTTCGCCTTTGTCACCACATCGGGCCAGACCGACGTGCAATTGCAGGCGATTGCGGCCCGGCTGGAGACCTATCTGGCGTTTCTGGACAGCGGCTTCGGTTTGAAACTGCCGGACAATTACCTCACGCTGTGGCTCGTGCCGCAGCAGTATCAGCTGCGGCAGACAGCCCGCACGCTGCACAACCTTGATGTCAGCCCGGCGACCATCGGATACACATTCCAGGACGATCAATCCGCTGTGGCGCTGATTCCGGGCACCGTCACCGGCACCTTGCTGCACGAGCTTTTTCACCTCGTGGTGCGGTCGAGTTTTGGCGATGTGCCGCAATGGCTCGATGAAGGCATGGCGGCGCTGTACGAAGTGTCGGTGACGAAAAACGGCAAGGTGCTGGGCACGCGCAACTGGCGCGGGCCGGTGCTGGCGAAATACTGGACGATCCGTCCATCGCTGCGCGAGGTCATCACCAGCCCGTGGTTTGCCAGCGATACGCCGGGCGAGGACATGGAATATCGCGGGCCGCCGCAATCCACGCAGTCCATCATGGTGCAGTTTGCGACCACCCGCTATTTTGCGCTTTACCTGCAAGAGCATGGCAAGCTGGCGAAGGTTTTTGCCCGGATGCAGGCTTTGCAGCCCGGCGACAGCGATGACCCGGCAGCAGCAGCGCTGGCGGCGGTCGAGGCCGAGGTCGGCCCCATCGCTGCGGTGCAAACCCACTTCGACCGCTGGTTCCTTGCGCAGGAAAATTTGCCGGCAGCGCCAGCCACACAGGGTAATATGAACAAAGGCGACTGATCGCAGGAGCAACCTTGCCGGAAGGGGGCGCCAGACCGCCTTGCTGATCCCAGACTGGCTTGCAGGCCATTGCCAGCGAGGAAAAAGGTCAGTATTGTTGACCTACTTCGCAGTTGCAACAGAAAGTCACCGATGGTCGCCGGCCTGCCTCCCGTATCGCTTGATGACAAATATCGTTTCACCGAAGGCCGGGTTTTCATGTCGGGCGTGCAGGCGCTGGTGCGGCTGCCGCTGGTGCAAAAGGCGCGCGACCGCGCCGCCGGACTGAACACGGCGGGCTTCATCTCGGGGTATCGCGGCTCGCCGCTTGGCGGCTATGACCAGGAATTGTGGCGCGCCAAGAAACTGCTGGCCGCAGATGACATTGTTTTCACTCCCGGCATCAACGAGGAACTGGGGGCCACCGCCGTCTGGGGCAGCCAGCATGTCGGCATGAACCCCGGCGCGAAATTCGATGGCGTGTTCGGCATCTGGTACGGCAAGGGCCCCGGTCTTGATCGCGCCATGGATGTGCTCAAGCACGCCAATGCCGCAGGCACTTCGCCCCATGGCGGCGTGCTGGCGATTGTTGGCGACGATCACGGCGCCAAATCCTCCACCCTGCCCCACCAGTCCGACCATAATTTCCAGGCGGCGTTCGTGCCGTTCCTGGCGCCGGCTTCGGTGCATGAATTCGTCGAATACGGCCTGCTCGGCCTGGCCATGAGCCGTTTTGCCGGCACCTGGGTCGGTTTCAAGGCCACCGCCGATACGGTCGAAACCTCGGCCACCATCGATCTTGCCCGCGAACACCGCCAGATCATCATCCCCGATTTCGAATTTCCCGATGGCGGCGTCCATATCCGGGGCAGCGACGTGTGGCGCGAGGAAGATACACGCCTGCAACGTTACAAGGGCTTTGCCGCCATGGCCTTTGCAAAGGCCAACAACATCAACCACATGGTCTGGGACACGCCGCGTCCGCGTTTCGGCATCGTCACCACCGGCAAGGCCCATGCCGACACCATGGAGGCGCTGGACGAGCTTGGCATCGATGCGCGCGTTGCGGCCGATATCGGCCTGCGCGTCTTCAAGGTCGGCATGCCATGGCCGCTGGAACCTGACGGCATCCGCGCCTTTGCCGAGGGCCTTGAGGAAGTGCTGGTCATCGAGGAAAAGCGCGAATTCATCGAGCATCAGTTGAAATGGCAGCTGTATAATTGGCGCGAGGCCGTGCGGCCCAAGGTGGTCGGCAAGCATGACGAAAGCGGCGAATGGCTGCTCAGCCCCGACAATGAACTGTCACCCGGCACCATCGCCCATGTCATTGCCGCGCGCCTGCAACGCATCCATGACACCGACCGGATCAGGTCGACGCTGGCGTTCTTCAAGGAACAGGCCGGCAAGAGCGCCGCCTATCAGACGCCGATCAAGCGTAGCCCGTATTTCTGTTCAGGCTGCCCGCACAACACATCGACCAAGGCCCCTGAAGGCAGCCGCGCGCTGGCCGGCATCGGCTGCCACATCATGGCGCTGTGGATGGACCGGGCCGAAACCTTCACCCAGATGGGCGGCGAAGGCGTCACCTGGGTCGGCGAGGCGCCCTTCACGTCGCAGAACCATGTCTTTGCCAATCTGGGCGACGGCACCTATTTCCACTCCGGGCTGCTCGCCATTCGCCAGTCGATCGCGGCGCAAGTGAACATCACCTACAAGATCCTCTACAACGACGCCGTTGCCATGACCGGCGGCCAGAAGCATGATGGCGATCTGGCCGTGGACCAGATCGCTGCCCAGATGGTTGCCGAACATGCCAAAAAGGTCGCGGTGCTGACCGAGGACCTGGACCGCTACAAGGGCGTCACCCTGCCGCCGGGCGTGCGCCTGCTCGACCGGTCGGCGTTGCCGGCCATCCAGGACGAATTTGCCGCCACGCCGGGCTGCACGGTCATCATCTTCGACCAGACCTGCGCCGCCGAAAAGCGCCGCCGCCGCAAGCGCAAGCTGATGCCTGATCCGACCACGCGGGTGTTCATCAACACCGCCGCCTGCGAAGGCTGCGGCGATTGTTCGGTGCAGTCCAACTGCGTGTCCATCGAGCCTGTGGAGATGGAATTCGGCCGCAAGCGTCGCATCAACCAATCCAGCTGCAACAAGGATTATTCCTGCCTCAAGGGTTTCTGCCCCAGCTTTGTCACCGTCGAGGGCGCCGAAGTGAAGAAATCGCGCGCGACATTCGGGCTGGACGGCCTGCCTGACCCGGTCATTCCGGCGCCGGGCCATGGCTATAACATCATGGTCACCGGCATCGGCGGCACCGGCGTGCTGACCGTGTCGGCGCTGCTCGGCACGGCGGGGCACCTTGAGGGGCTGGCATCGACGACCGCCGACATGGCCGGCCTCGCGCAAAAGGGCGGCGCGGTTTACAGCCATGTCCGTCTGGCGGCAAAGAACGACGATCTGCTGTCCCCGCGCATCATCGCCGGCGGTGCCGACCTGGTGCTGGCCTGCGATGCCGTGGTGGCGGCCGACAAGCCGACGCAGACGCTGATGATCCCGCAGCGCACCGCCGTGGTTGCCAACGCCGATATTGCGCCGACGGCCGATTTCGTGCGCGACCGCGACCTGGATTTCCGCAGCGCACAAGTCGAACGCGCCATTCGCGGCGCGTCCAACCCGAATGCCTGTGATTTCATCGCCGCCGACACGATTGCCACGGCGCTGATGGGCGATGCCATTGCCGCCAACATCATCGTCATGGGCTATGCCTGGCAAAAGGGGCTGATCCCCCTCAAGCGCGAAAGCATCGAGGCGGCGATCGAATTGAACGGCGTGGCGATCGATTTCAACAAGCGCGCCTTTGGGCTGGGCCGGCTGCTGGCCGTGCGCCCGCACGAGGTCACGGCGCTGGTCGAACAAACACGAGGCCCGCAGCCCGAGCCGCCGGCCAAGTCGCTGGACGAGGTGATTGCCCGCCGCGTGAGCGACCTGACCGCCTATCAGAATGCCGATTATGCTGCACGCTTCAGCGCCACTGTCGCCCGGGCGCGCGCCGCCGGCGGTGATGCCTTTGCCGAAGCCGTGGCGCGCAGCCTGTACAAGCTGATGGCATACAAGGACGAATATGAGGTTGGCCGGCTGTATTCCGATGGCCGCTTCAAGGCGGCGTTCGATGCGCAGTTTTCGGGCGGCAAGGCGCGGGTGCAATTGGCGCCGCCGCTGATTTCGGGCATCGACCCGGCGACGGGCCGCCCGAAGAAAATCAGCTTCGGGCCGTGGATTTTCACGGCGTTCAAGCTGCTGGCCAAGGGCAAGGGCCTGCGCGGCACGCCGTTCGATATCTTTGGCTACAGCGCAGAACGCCGCCACGAACGCGCCGATATCGCTGCGTTCGAAGCCGAGGTTGACCGGCTGATCGCCGAACTGGACCCGGCGCGCATGGGGCTGGCGCTGGCGATTGCGCGGCTGCCGATGGATGTGCGCGGGTTCGGGCCAGTCAAGGACAAGGCGCGCGGCGAAGTGGCGGTGCGCCGGACCGGCCTATGGGCCAAGTGGAGCGCGGCGCCGGTCAAGATGGCAGCCTAGGCCTGCTCTCCCCCGG
>NZ_JANPCD010000047.1:0-1561 GCF_031430775.1 Sandarakinorhabdus sp.
CGGCCAAGCGCGCGATAGTCGTCTCCCTTGGCCTTCGCGGCGGCACGGCTGCCGAACGTCAAGATGCGGTTGGTCATCGTCCTTCTCCTGCTGCTGTGAAAACCGTTTCAGAAAATCCTCGCCGCGCGCAGCCTCGCTTCGAGCGTGTCGAAGTCCTGGGCATCGAGTTCCCGGAGCGATGCGACGCGGGCTGCACAAGTCGATTGGTCAAAATCAGTGTCCTTGTTCTTGCAGAAGCCGCCGTCGATTTTCCTGATCTCGGCAAGAAGTCCGGGATATGATGCTGCAGGTGCCGTGCCGATCCTTGCGGCCAGCCGGACCATGACATTGTCATAGGCCGCGACGCGCATGGCGGCCTTGCGCTTGAGCACCGCCGCTTCTGCATCGATCTTTACAGCCAGGTAATTCTTGCATGTGTCGTCAACCGAGACAGTGTTGTCGGCAGCCATGCGGCCAGTCTTTGCTGACAGCCTGGCATCGTCACCCGACAGGGCTTGCAGGCAGAACATCAGGGTTTCGTCCGTGTTCATGGCCGTGTCCGCGATATGCGTTACGGCCAGTGTGACGGCACTGATACCCGACGGCGCCGTTTGCGTGCCGCCATCGTTGACCATGGTGCCCTCGCTGGCGCCGGCGGTGATCCCGCCCTGGCCGGCCCCGCTCTTGCCCAGCGCTGTCAACTGGTCGAGATGGGTTTGCGCGCCGTCGCGCTTGGTCTTGGCATCGGTTTCGGCGGTCTTGGCGGCCGTGCACAGGCCTTCGCGCGTCTTTTTCTCGTCAGCGGTTTCGCCGTCCTTGGCTTTGCAGGGCGCCTTGTCGGGGCTGGCCGCGTCCTTGGCGGCGTCATGAGCGGATTTCGCGCCAGCCAGCGTGCTGCTGGCCTCTTTCAGTTCCTTGTAATAGGCGGCGGTGTCGGTCTGGGCCGTGTTGGTGGCGCCGGGACTGATGATCGTGCTGGGTCCCTGCACGACGCCGGTCAGCTGCTCGATGGCCAGCATGGCAATCGCCTGTCGATAATCGCGCGCGGCCTGGACTCCAAAAGCGGTCGGTCCGATCGCACCGGACAGATAGCGTTCGCATGTCCGAAAAAAGCTTTCGCGGATCACGTTGACGGTTTGCGTGCGGCGGATCGCTGCGGCGGTTTCGGTTGCGGCAATGGCGGCGCCCACATTGACCTGCGCCGCCGATTTGGCATCGACGCCAATGTCGAGATTGCCGCTCGCCGCCAGCGCGCTGAACACGTCGGGCGCGGCCTCGGCGCACATGCGCATGCCGCGTTGTTCGACGGTCGTTGTGATCTTGCCGTCTGGCGAAGTTGTTGTGGTGGTTTTGGTATCCGGCACCATCAACACATGGCGTTGCTTGGCATCCACGGTCACAACAGATGGACGATTTGCGGGCAGAACGTCCGAACGATAGGCAGTGTTCCATCGGGCGCAGCCGCTCAGCATGGTCAGGCCGAGCATCAGCGCCGCAGCGCGGGGGTGGGGTCGGATCATCGAACGGCTCCTGTCGTGTGACGAGACAGGGGCACTCTATCCCGGTCGGTGGCGGGCCAAGC
>NZ_JANPCD010000048.1:0-7877 GCF_031430775.1 Sandarakinorhabdus sp.
GACCTACAACTTCTTCGAAGCTGAAGCGCCGCCGGCCCCCGCGCCGCCGCCGCCGCCACCTCCGCCCCCTCCGCCCCCTCCGCCGCTGCCGCCGTGCCCGCCGGCTGCTGTGACGCCGGGTCCGTTCCTGGTCTTCTTCGATTGGGACAAGTCGGCGATCACCGCTGAAGCTTCGGCGATCCTTGATCGTGCTGCCGAGCAGTTCGCTGCCACCGGCCAGACGAGCGTTGCCATCGGTGGTTACACCGACACCTCGGGTAAGGACGACTACAACGCCAAGCTCTCGCAGCGCCGCGCTGATGCCGTGAAGGCCTATCTGGTCTCCAAGAACGTTGGCGAAGCCGCTGTGGCAACCGAAGCGTTTGGCGAAACCAAGCTGCTGGTCGAAACGGCCGACGGTGTGCGTGAACCGCAGAACCGCCGTGCTGAAATCACCTTCAGCGGTGCTCCGGCTCCGGTATCGACTGGCCCTTGCCAGCCGTAAGATCGGTCTGCAGACCAAAAATACTGAAGGGCCGCTCCATTGGAGCGGCCCTTTTGTTTTGTAGTTTGGGGATGTTTGAGCTTCGACGTCTCGGGGAGCTTCGCAGGCGGCCATAGGGCTTTGGCCAGTATCACGCTGGTTCCGATTGGATAATGGTTGGGCATATTGGTGCCGGCGATAGCCCGCGACAGCGGGGATCAGTCGGGCGAAGCGACGAACAGTGGCGGCTTGGGCAGTGGGGGCATCTGGACGGTGAGTGCTGGCGCCATCACAACCCTGCCAAGCGCTGCGCGCAAGTCGTTCATCGCGCCGATGGCAAAGGGTCCAAGACCGCCGATTGGCAGGGCTCTTATGTCCTTGCCAACGCGGCCTGCCACATCACAAAAATTGTACTGGGCATCAAGCGTGGAATAGCTGTTATAATTTCGCGTGTTGTATTGATCGAACGTCGTTTGCCCGCGCGCCCCGTCGAGGCGACGAAAATGGCCTTGCATCACTTTTTGCGCGTCTGACAGTTCAGTCAGGTGGTTGTTTAGCATGTCATTATAGTTCGCGACCGGTCGCAACCAGGCCGAATAGCGGCATTGTAGGGCGGCGACATTCAGACCGGCCCGAACACTCCAGACGGCATGAGCTTGTGCTTCGGCCTGCGTGGGTTTCCGTAAAACCAAAGCCTTGGGAATCATGATGCCGCCCGGATTTGCCGGCACTGGCTTTACAACGGACTTCGGCTTTGATCGACTGCTGGCCTTGCCCGCCGATTTGCGCGGCGCTGCATCGGCAGGCGCGGACAGCAGAAGTCCGGTCGCGGCAGCGACAGCGGCCCAGGCAAATGCCCGGCGCGGACGGAGGGCTGGAAGAGTCAATGACGTGCGCATTGTTTGTGCTTCTTTGTCGAAACGGCGGGTGCCGGGCCGGGAACATGCTCCCGGCCCGGACGTCTGATCAATAACCGCAAGTAGATCACTTGCGGTCACCGTCCTCAGCCCAGAATCGTACCAAGCTGCAAAGCGACCGACATGTCGCCTTCAACCTTGAGCTTGCCCATCATGAACGCCATCTGGGCGTTCTGTTTGCCCTGCGCAATGTCCATGAAGTCGGCCATGGATACCTTGACGGTGCAGTCAGTGGCTTCGGCGCTATGGTCGACGATTGCAGGTGACACCGTGTCATCGATGCGCACCAGGCCGTCGCCGCCGAAATCGAACTTCACCGATTTCTTGAAGACGCCGCCGGCGCCGATGCGGTCCTTCATGGTGGTAGTAATCTGTTCCAGGCTCATTGTTCGGTTCCTTTGCAGGCAAATAAAAAGGGCCGCCCCGATGGGACGGCCCTTCCTAAGGCATTTCGACGTTGAGTCGAAGGCTTACTTGGCAGCCGGAGCAGCGGCGTCGGCAGCCGGGGCAGCCGGAGCAGCAGCGGCGTCAGCAGCCGGGGCCATCGCGTCAGCAGCCGGAGCAGCTTCGGTGGTGGCGGCGTCAGCAGCCGGGGCCATCGCGTCAGCAGCCGGAGCAGCTTCGGTGGTGGCGTCAGCGGCCGGAGCGGCTTCTTCGGCCTTCTTTTCGCCGCAAGCGACGACAAACAGGGCAGCGCCGGCGATCAGGGTGGCGGTCTTCAGCTTTTCGACGATCGTCATTTCAAATTCTCCGTATGATGGTGAATCCTGGACCCAGGACAAGTTGGGTCGGCACAGTCCTAATCCCCCAACCTGAGTAGACATTAGCCAGAAGCCATGTGCGCTGCAAGCGCCCTCATGCACCTTTCATGTCGTTATCGGTCCCGTCGGTCGCAATAAATCGGGAAAAATGACGTAGTAGGGCTGCGTCGATATCCGCCATCGTGACGGTTTTTCCCATTGCAGCAAGGCTGGTGACCGGTTCGGACAGGCCGCACGGCACAATTCCGCTAAAATGTGACAAATCAGGCTCGACGTTGATGGAAAGGCCGTGAAAGCTGACCCATCGCCGGACTCGCACGCCGATTGCCGCGATTTTCGCTGGCCCGGCAGGCGAATCGACCCAGACGCCGACCTTGCCGCAGATGATGCGCCCGGCGATTCCAAAATCAGCGAGTGCCGCGATCACCCAGTTTTCCAGCCCGGCGACAAAGGCGCGCAGGTCCCGTCCCCGGTTGCCCAGATCGAGCATGACATAAACGACGCGCTGGCCTGGCCCGTGATAGGTATGGCGCCCCCCCCGCCCCGCGGCAAACACCGGGAAACGGTCCGGATCGAGCAACTCGGCGGCATTGGCGCTTGTTCCGGCGGTATAAACTGGCGAGTGCTCGACCAGCCAGACCAGCTCGCGTGCAGCGGCATCGCGGATGGCCGCTGCACGGGCCTCCATGGCACCGATTGCGTCCGGATAGGGCAGCAGCCCCGGCTCCACCCGCCATTCAGGCAGAGCAGTCGTCACAGGCCCGATACAAATGCGCGCAGATCGGCGAGGAAGAGTTCGGGTTCCTCCAGGCTGGCGAAATGCCCGCCGCGCGGCATGTCTGTCCAATGCACGACATTGTATCCCCGTTCGACCATGGCGCGCGGCGGGAAGGCAAGCAGGTCCTTGGGGAAGGCTGCAACGCCGGTGGGCACGTCCACGCGCGCACCAGCCGGCATGGCAAAGCCGCCTTCGAGGAACATGCCGCGATATATCCATGTCGCTGTCAAGAAACTGCGTGTTGTCAGATAGATCATGATATTGGTCAGCATGGTGTCAAAGCCATAGGGCGGATCATCGACCCCTGATTTCGCATCGGACCAGCCGGTGAACTTTTCCGCCAGCCAAGCCGCGACGCCCATGGGCGAATCCATCATGGCAAAGCCCAGACTTTGCGGCTTGGTGCCCTGCAATTGCAGATAGGCGGTTTCCGCGTCGCGTACCGCCACCGCGTTTTGCAGCCATTTGCCCTGTTCCGGTGTGTCCGGCGACATGTTGGCCGGTCGCAGGCCAAAGCCGTTGAGGTGCAAACCGTCAAGCCGCTGTGATTGCAGGCCGACCCAGCCGCCGATGACGCAGCCCCAATCACCGCCTTGGTAGACGTAGCGATCATAGCCCAGCGCCGGCATCAACGCATCATAGAGCCGAGCAATCGCACGCGGGCCGAGCGGCTGTTTCGGCCGGTCCGACCAGGCATAGCCGGGCAACGACGGCGCCACGACATGGAAGGCCGGCTGCGACGGGTCTTCGGGTTCGACCAGTCGTTCGTAAATGGCGTCGAATTCGAGAATCGATCCCGGCCAGCCATGGGCGATGAGCAGCGGCCGCGCATCGGGCCGCGAGGAACGCATGTGCACGGCGTGCAGGTGAAAGCCGTCGCCAACATCGACCCGCACATGGCTGAGCCGGTTGAGCCGGGCCACGGCGGCGGGCCAGTCGAAGCCGTCCAGCCAATAGGCCCGCAGCCGCTGCATGTAGTCGCGGTTGGCGCCATGTTTCCATCTGGCGCCCTCCGGCTCCTCGAACCAGCGGAACGCTGCCACCCGCTCGGCGATCCAAGCTGTCTCCGCCTCGTTCACCGGGATCGTGAAGGGCGTGACTGTCATGCTGCCAGGCCCAGCTTGCGCGCCAGGCGCAGCTTCTGCCCGATGATGTCGGCGGCCTTCTCTGCGATCATGATGGTCGGTGCATTGGTGTTGCCCGACACGAGATAGGGCATGACGCTGGCATCGATGACGCGCAACCCCTCGACGCCATTGACGCGCAATTCCGCATCGACGACCGCCTTTTCGTCTATGCCCATGCGGCAGGTGCCGACGGGGTGATAGATGGTCTCGGCCCAGTCGCGCATTGCGGCAACCAGCTGCTCCTTTTCCGTCACGTTCGGTCCCGGCCAGGCCTCCCCGGCATTATATTCGGCAAAGCCTGCTTGGCGGCCAATTTCCCGCGCCAGGCAGACGCCGCGATACAGGGTTTCGACATCCTCGGGCGCCGACAGATAATTGGGATCGATGGCCGGTGGCTGCGCGGGGTCCGCCGACGCCAGCCGGATCGTGCCTCGGCTTTCGGGCCGCAACTGGCAGACGTGCATCTGATAGCCGTGCTGCGCGCTCATTTCGCCTCGGCCATGCGGGCTGCCCTTGACCGGCATGAAATGGATCTGGACATCGGGCGCCGCCAGCCCCTCGCGGGTTGATAGAAACGCGCCCGTTGGCGTCGGCATGTGCGCGCCGTTGCCGGTTTTTGCGAACACCCATTTCGCCAGCGCCGTAAGCTTGGCGCTGAACTTCGCATTACCGTTGAGCGTGATCGGCTTGGTGCAATCCCATTGCACGATGATATCGAGATGGTCCTGCAAATTGCCGCCGACATCGGGCGCATCATGCACCACCGATACGCCCATCTCCTTCAGATGGTCAGCCGGGCCGACGCCGGACAGCAGCAGCAGATGCGGCGAACCGATGGCGCCGCCGCACAGCAATGTCTCGCCGCCGCGCGCCACCGCCTCGCGCCCGCCGGCACGATAGGCCACGCCGACGGCACGCTTGCCCTCGAATAGCACGCGGTCCACCTGCACATCGGTGAGGATCGTCAGGTTCGGCCGCGCCTTCACTTCGGGTGTCAGATACGCCTTGGCCGCCGAGAAACGCTGCCCGTCCTTGATGGTGGCGTCATAGAAACCGGCGCCTTCGAACTGCGCCCCGTTGAAATCATCGGTCAGCGGATGGCCGGCCTGTGCGGCAGACGCCAGGAACGCATCGTTCAGCACATGCGGCAGCGCGCCCTTGCGGCTGGTGTGGAGCGGGCCGCCCTCCCCATGAAATTCGTCGCTGCCGCGTTCGGAATCCTCGGCCTTGCGGAAGAACGGCAGCACATCGGCCCAGCCCCAGCCATTGAGGCCCAGCTGCGCCCAGCGGTTGTAGTCGCTGCTATGGCCGCGAATATACACCATGCCGTTGATCGACGATGATCCGCCCAGCGCGCGGCCGCGCGGCCAGTACAGCTTGCGGTTTCCCAGATGCCTTTGCGGCACCGTCCAGAACCCCCAGTCGAATGGGCTGGCCTTTTCGGGCGGAATGATCTGGGCGATGCCAGCGGGCATCTGGATCATCATCGAATTGTCCTTGCCGCCCGCCTCGATGAGCAAAACGCGCGAGGCCGGGTCAGCCGAAAGCCGGTTGGCCAGCACACAGCCGGCCGAGCCAGCCCCCACAATCACGAAATCATATGCCGGCTCAGTCATGGCCACAGTCCCCAAAGTGCATTTTGCGTATTGCTACTCCACATGGGGCGAGAGGCAAGGCCGGGAAATGACAGGGCGGCGAATTGTGGCGGGCCGGGCATGGCGCTGCGGTCATATTTCGGTAAAATGAAGGCATGGTGATCGGCCCTGCACGATGAACGCCCCGAACCCGCTGCGCAGCGCCAGTGGCGGCGTGTCGGCGCAGTATGACCCGGCCGGACGGCTGGTGGAGCTGAACCAGTCGGCATCGACCCGCTTCCTGTACCAGGACGACCAGATGGCGGCCGAGATCGCCAATCCGTCAGGCGCGGTCCAGCGCCGCTATGTCTGGGGCGATGGACCGGACGAACTGATCACCTGGTATGAAGGCGCCGGCACCAGCGACCGCCGCTGGGCGGTGGCGGACGAACGCGGATCGGTCGTGGCGTATACGGGCGCCAGCGGCGCCGCGCTCGCCATCAACAGCTATGACGAATATGGCATCCCCGCCGCAGGCAACATCGGTCGGTTCCAGTATACCGGCCAGGCATGGCTGTCCGAGCTTGGCATGTACCACTACAAGGCGCGGGTTTATTCCCCGACGCTGGGCCGGTTCCTGCAGAGCGACCCCATCGGCTATGGCGATGGGATGAACATGTATGCCTATGTGGGGGGCGATCCGGTGAATATGTCGGATCCTACAGGCAAGGCAAGTTGGGTTACAGCGGGGCCAATTACATGTGTAGGACAATGGTCGGCTGTTGAGACAAATGGTTATCGCGATGGATTCTATTTTCACGCTGCAAGTTGTTTTGCAGAGCCTGGTCCGCGAGAAACCATAACCAGAGAGCGCAGTGAGCGTGCTGAGAGGATACCAGATAAAAAACCTGAGCCATGTCCCGCGCCAAATGTGGTCTCGCTGGGGGCAGCAGCCGATGCGTTCTTTGGACCGGGCGTTGGGGCCAACCTTACCCTATCGGTAGATTTGTCACAGTGGACAATGGCACTGGAATTTGGCTTGGGGCCCGGAGTAGGTTTCGGCGCTGGGCTTGGTGGGGAGTTCGGGTTTTCTCAAGACGCCTTGAAGTCCGATTTTGACGTTGTACAAGAAACGAATTTCATGGTTGGTATACTCGGGGGCTCGATTAATCATGGCAGCATTTTGGGTGGACAGGGTAAGGGAGCGGCATCCATCGCCTCTGATATAGTTCGACCCAGCCACGTTCGTGGTAGTATAGGAGTAGGTTTCGACGTGAATCATACGTTGGAGGCAAAAGGTACAATTGCCACTCCATCATTAAATCCGGCTTGCTAGAGATGAATATTTATCTTTTTGCGACATTTTATAGATTAGCTGTATATACTTGTTGGGCTTTTCTTGTTTTTTCATTGTTTTATCAATATTACAATCTAGTTTTTGTTGCTGCAATTGTACTGGCGCTGACTGTATTTTTATTTAGGTGCAAGAATTGTGGGCACAATCTATTTATTCCTGATGCAGGTATGCGTAGAACATTTTTACGATATGATCCGTTGTTACGACCGAACAAGATTTGTCCGAAATGTGGAACGATCATTAATATAAACGGTGCTGCATCATAGTGATCGGAATTCTGGGGATACTACATTAAACTCTTGTCAGCTTGCCGCTCTCATGGCTTTGGCCCCCGTCTCGCTGCCACCACCCATGACGCGGTCACGACATTCAGCTACACTCCGGCCTCGCAGCTTGCGAGCGTCAGCCGGGACAATGACCTTTATGCGTGGAGCGGTCATTACAATGTCGATCGGGCGTACAGCGTGAACGGCCTGAACCAGCTCACCACGGCTGGCTCCGTGGCGCTGGGCTATGATGGCCGCGGCAACCTGACCAGCTCGGGCAGCACGAGCTACGCCTATACCGCCGACAACATGCTCAAAAGCGCCAGCGGCGGCGTGTCGGCGCAGTATGACCCGGCCGGGCGGCTGGTGGAGCTGAACCAGTCGGCATCGACCCGCTTCCTGTATCAGGACGCCCAGATGGCGGCCGAGGTCGCCAATCCGTCAGGCGCGGTCCAGCGCCGCTATGTCTGGGGCGATGGGCCGGGCGATCGCGGCTCGGTGGTGGCGTACACGAATGCCAGCGGCGTTGGCCGGACTGAATTCTGGGGACAATTCATTTAATCGACCTGGCGCAGCCTTGGGCTTGTCCGACGGTCAGCTTCGCGCGTGTGGCGCCCCCTTGGGTGCCGCACCA
>NZ_JANPCD010000049.1:0-16592 GCF_031430775.1 Sandarakinorhabdus sp.
GCCGCGACCATCGAGATTCGGCCTCTTGCCGTGACGTTGCGCGCCCTGATGCTGGCACCGGCCAGATCGATGTTGGCGCCGTCAAGATCGTTCACGTCGATGACGCCGCCGAACGAACCCAACCGGATCAGTGCAGGTGCATTGGCCGTGCCGACATTCAGCGTGCCGCTGGCCAGCGCGACGACGCTGCTGCCCGGCAGGGCGCCCAAAGTGCCGCCCAGGATCGGATCGGGCACACCGGCGCCGTTGCCGCGCACCGGGTCAGTTGCATCGCTGCCTGTTGCATTGCCGGTCAACGAGACCGCCGACAGGTCGCCATTGGTGGCAATGGCGACCAGATCGTCACCCGCCAACAACGTGCCGAGCGACTGGCTGGCGGCAACGAGATTGACATCGCGCGCCGCGCCGCCGCTGCCAAGCGTCAGCAGCCCGCTGGCATCGCCGAACAGGTCGCGCCCGGCGTTGGCGTTGGTGACATTGATCACCGTGCCTGCAAGGCGAATGTCGATACCGGCCGTGACATTGGTCAACTGCATGCCGGCTGCGCCATTGGCGCCGACCGCGACATTGGCCGCACCCGCCGCATCAAGCGCCGGGAGCGCGCGGCCACCAGCGCCATTGTCGATGCCGCCGCTCGCCGTCAATATCAGGTCGCCGCCGGCCCCGCCGGTGTTCGAGCGAAGCTGCCCGCCATTGCCGATCAGCCCGATGTTGCCGCCGGTGGCGATGATCGACACGCCGCCGCGCGCCTGCTGCGCCAGGGCCGTGCCGATCTGGCCGAGGCGGACCGACTGGCCCTTCACGTCATAGAGTGACTGGGCCGAGACATCGCCGCTGGCCGTGATTGCCGCTGCGGAGCGCAGGATGATGTTCGAACCGCCGATGCCGGTGATGTTCGGGCCGCCGGTCGGGTCAGCCACGGGATTGCCCAGCGCATCCAGCGCCGCCGCATCGCCGCCTGTGCCATTGGTGGTCAGGCTGCCGCTGGCACTGATCGTGCCGACCGCCGCCATGATGATATCATTGCCCGCGACATTGGTGCCGCTGCTGATGATGCTGGCACCGGTCAGCACGATGCTGCCGGCGGCGCTGATGGCGCCGGTATCGACAAGGCCGGTGGCGCGCACGCGGGCATCGCCGCCAGCTGTGGTGATGATGCCGTCAACCTCGGCATTGCCGACAGCGTTGATCGACACGCCGGTTGCGACAACCGGTGCACCAGGATCGAAATTGGTCATGCCGGCATTGAGGCGCCGGCCCGCAACGGTAACGACGCCGATATCGGCATTGCCTGCCGTTGCCCGGATCTCGACGCCGCTGCCGGCGCGCACGGCGCCAGCCGTCAGGGTCGGCGTGGTGAGTGACAGCACGCCTCCGGCCAGCAATGCTGGCGATCCCGCGATGGCGACATTGCTGAGCAGCGTTATATCGCGCCTTGCAGTGGCCGAGGTCAGCGTAAGCGCGCCGCCGGTGCCGGTGATGCTGATATCGCCGCCATCATCGGTCACGCTGGCGTTGCGGACACTGCCGATGCTGGCCCCGGCATTGCCGGTCAGCACGATGTCATCGCGCAATGTCGCCAGACCATCTGGCCGCAGGCCGCCCCGCCCGGCAACATTGACCGAGGTGACTGTCAACAGGCCAGAGCTTGTGATCGCCAGCCCTTCGGCAGTCGTGATGGCGCCGAGATCGGCCGCACCGGCAACGCTGATCGCGCCGTTGGCGGTGGTGGTGAATTCGGCCGCACCGCCGGCAACCAGCGCCCGCGCATCGACATCGCCGAGCCGCAGACCATTGGCGTTCGCGCCCTGGCTGATGAACACATCGCTGCCCGAACTGATGCCCGAGGTGATGGTCGTGCCGGATGCAAAATCGATGCTGCGCCCGGCTGCCGGCGCCGTGGCGCCTGCGATCAGCAGCACACCGCCGCCCGGTGCGCCGGCCTGATTGCCCGACAGTGTCAGCGCGCCCACACCGGACAGGCCGCGGTTCGCGGCGATGCGGATATTGCCTTGCGCCTGCTGCAGGACCGTCGAGCCCGTCCGGCCCAGCGCCACATCGCGGCTGGCAGTGATCTGCAGGCCAGCCTGGCCGTTGATGTTGGCGCGCACCAGCGCATCACCGCCACCGGCATTCAGCGTCACACCAAAGCCGGCCGCCGATTGCACCAACCCGGTGTCGTCCGCATCGAACCCGACGGTCAACGTTCCGGTATTGGCGCTGATGTCGACGCCGCCCGCCGTGCTACGGGCGCCGCCGACCGTGACATTGCCGGCCGTGCTGAAGATGGAGATCGCGTCCGTGATGGTGATCTGGCCCAGCGTGATCGACCCCGTGCTGTCGAACACGCCGGCGGTGATGGCCGTATAATCCGCCAGAACCGGCACTGCCGCCGCAGGTGCTGCGGCGCGTGAAAAACTGGTGCCGGTGACATTGCCCAGCGCCAGTGCCAGCGCCTGGTTGCCGACATGCACCAGCACATCGGCTGCCGCTCCGCCGAGCAAGCTGGGCCCGCCCGTGATGGTGGTGGCGGCATCGAGCACGATCCGTGTTGCGGCGCCGACCGAAAGCGTGCCGGATGCCGCAATGCTGCCGGTGCTGGCGCGCAGCAACGCGCCGCCGGCGGCATTCTGGGCAAAGCTCTCGCCGGTGGTGCCCAGCGCAATGCTGGCGGCACGCACGGTGTAGTCCTGATTGTTCCCGGTGCTGACGGCGCCGCGAACGGTCGCGGTATCATCGGCAAGCACTGTGACAGCCTGGCCAGCGGTTGCACCGCCCAGCGTGGCATCGCCGCCTGCCGATTCGGCGCGGGCCAGCACGCTGTTGCGCGCCCGCACATTGCCCGCGACCAGATTGCCGGTCGTCGCCGTGAGCGTGACATCACCCGAGCCAAGGCCAGCGCCGCCACCGGCCAGAATGACATTGCCGATGGTGACGCCGGTGCCGGTGACCGTCAGCGTGTCGTTCTGGCTGATAATGCCGGTGACCTGCACCGTGCTGGTGGCAGATGTCAGCGCCGCATCGCCTGTCGTCACGACATTGCCGCCGGTCGCGCTCATCGTCAGCGCGCCCCGGGCCGCGACATTGCCGACCGCCAGATTGCCGCCCGTCGTGGTCAGGTTGATGGTGGTCGAACCGGCGGCGCCGGCAACCGTGCCGAGATTGGCCGAATCTGCGGTGAGAACCAGCGACCCTTCGATGGTGGCGCCATCGGTGAAAGTGGCAACACCGTCCGTCGCCGTCATCGTGAGCGCGCCGACACCTGTCAGCGGGCCATTGATGGTCAGGTCGTCACCAGCGGAATAGGTGCCGCCATTGCCCAGTTGCACACCGGCAGCGCCGCCCGTCAGCGACAGGTCACCACCGGCGGTCAACGTCTTGCCGGCCAGGTTGAACAGGCTGGCGGCGGTGCGTGTCAGCGAAAGATCGCGCGTCGCGCTGGCGTTGCCGAATACCAGGTCGCCGGCGCGCGCGGTGACATTGCCGAGGTTTGCACCGCTGGCAGCAAAACCAGAGAGGGCAGCATTGATGGTGCCGGCACGCGTCGCCAGCGGCCCGCCGCCATTCATGGTCAGCGTGCCGATGACATTGATGGCGATATCGCCATTGGCCTCGATGGAATCAGCCGAAAGGCTGGCGACGCCAGCGGCGCCATTGTTGATCGTGACATCGCCGCCGGCACGCAGCGTGGTCAGCACGACGGCGCCTGGCGTGGTCAGGCTGATCGCATCGCGGGCCGCAAGGCTGCCCAGGCTGGCGAGGACGGTCGCATCAAGCGTGATATCGCCCGACAGCGCGCGCACGTCGCCGATGGAAATCGATGCCATGCGCGGCGCGCCGGCCAGGTCAGCCGAAATGCTGCCGCCCGTGACATTGCCCAGCGTGACTGTACCGCCGTTGCCGGCCGCGATGGTGATCGCCTTGCCGCTGGACTGGCTGTCGCCTGCCGTCAGTGTCAGCGCGCCGCCGGCACCGATATCGCCGGTGGCCGTCAGGCCGAGCGAGCGCACGCCATCGTCCTCGTTACCGCTGTTGGAGCGCAAGGTGACGCCGCCCGCGCCCACGGTGATGTCGCCGCCTGTGGCGCCTACCGACGTGCTGCCTGTCGCCTGATGCACGACGGCGGCGGCGCCGCCAAGCGCAACACTCAGGCCCTCCAGCGCGAGGTTGCCGCCGGTTGCCGTCATCGCGCCGGTGGCGGTCAGCGCGCCCGTGGCCGTCAGCGACACATTGCCCGCCGTGGCGTTGGCGGTCGTCACCCGCAGGGCATCGGCATCGACAACCGTGACGCTTGCGCCTTCGAGCGCGACGGTGTCAGCCGCGCCGGTGGCGATGCTGCCGACAGCCAGTGCGCCCACCGCATCAAGGTCGATATCGCCGGCAGTGGTCAGGTCGCCAATGGTGATAGAACCCCCACCGTCCAGCGTCAGGCCGCCGGTCAGCGACACATTGCCGAGCGCGATATTGCCGACACCTGCCGGCAGGATTGCAAGGGTGCTGGCGCTGATGTTGCCGAGACTGACCGTGCGGGTCGCGCCAGCAGTGACCGAAACGGCGCGGAAATTGGCCGTGGCATTGCCGGTGGCCAGTGCAATGCGGTTGGCCAGCGTGCCGACATTGGTGGTCGCCGACAAGGCGATGCCGCGTGCCGTGCCGTCGGTGACATTGCCGCTGTTGGACCGCAGCGTGCCGCCTGCCGTTGTGATGGCGCCGTCAGTGGCCGTGACCGTGATTTCGCCGGCAGCGGAATAGAGCGCATTGCCAAGCGCCACGCTGGCGCCGGCAAGGGTCAGCGCGCCGCCAGTGGTCATGGTTGCCGTGCTGGCCGCATTGAGCGCGCCGTTGGCTGTTACGACGATGTTGCTGCCCGCCGCCGTCAGGCTGGCCCCGTCGGCAAGCCTGATGTCGCGCGTCTCCTGGGACGCCGGCATAGTGACCGCGACGCTGCCGTCATTCACGGCGCGCCCGGCCGACAGCACGATGCCGCTGTTGGTCAGCGTCGCATGGGTGGCAGTGATCGCGCCGCCGACATTCAAAAGGCTGGCGGCGATCTGCTCGGCGCTGGCAACGGTGGCATAGACGCGGTTGCCTTGAACGTTGCCGTTCAGGATCAGGCTGCCGTCCGCCAGCGCGGTGCCGGCGGTGATGCCGACGCTGATCAGACTCGTGGCGTTGAGGCGCACACTGGCGTCTTGCGCCACGACAAACCCGACATCGCCGCCCGCCGTGATGCTCGCGCTGTTGATCGCCAACGCGCCATTTTGCACATCGATGCTCGGTGCCACCATGAGCAGAACGCCATCGACCGTGAACGTCGCCCCGGCATTGCCAGCGCCGCTTGCAGCGCCCAGCGTGATCGCCCGGTCGGCAGTCGGATTGTTGTCGCCGTCGCGGCTGCCGACAAAGCCAACGGCGTCGGCACCGCCGAACTTGGCGAATTCGGTATTGGAAACGCCTAGCGTGCTGGCAACAAAGCCAGACATGTTTGTGACCCTGGCACTGCCGGAAAAGCTGATGCCAGCCTCGTTGACCACCCAGATAGTGCCGCGATTGCCCGCAGCGGCGCCTGCATCGCCGCGCAGATTGCCGGCGATAGTCGAAGGGTTATTGGCCCCCGTCACGCGGTTCAGGATGGTGAACGGCGCGGTGCCCACGGTGTTGGCGTCACTACGATCCGGGTTCGTCGCCACCGGGCGGTTCTGGAAGATGACGGTCCGGCCGCTGGCGATGTTGAAACTGTCCCAGTTGATGACCGCCGAGGGCGTGCCGACCTGAAGCGTGAAGCTTGCTTCGTTGTTGCCGGGATCGATATCGGGGTTGCTGCCGCCCGGGCCTGAGCCGGCAGCACCGCCCAGTGTATTGTTGTTGCGGCCACCCAAGCCGGTCGTCGTAGTTACAGTCCCGAATACGACCGTACCATCATTCGGAAGATTCTGCGCTGCGGCAGGCATGGCCGTCATGGCAAGCAGGGCGCTGGCCGCCGCGCCCGACAACAGATGCCGGCGCGAATTCTTCTGGTTCAGGGTTGTCATCATACCGGTCTTCCCTGTCAGCGCCACGGGAGCGCACGAACGGTGAATGAAATCAGCACGCGGCCAGGCGGCTTGACGGTGTCGATCGCCAGCGCCTTGTCGAGCGGCTTGGCGTACATCACATCGAGCCGGAACCGGCTGCCCCAGGTCGCCCGCACACCGCCGCCGACGCTGGCGAGGTTGCGGTTGCTTTCGAAATTGTTGGTATCAAGGTTTTCGATATGGATGCGGTCGTAGAACGCCACCGCCTCCAGCGCCCAGTCATTGCGCGTGATCGGCACCGGCTTGCCGAGCCGGAATTCGAACGCGCCGCCGATGACCCGGTCGCCCGCCGTGGCGCCGGGGTCGTAACCGCGGCCCAGCGTCAGGTTGCCGACGGCAAATTCGTCAAACGCCATCAACGGATCATTGGTCCATTGCCCGCGAATGTCGGCCGACACCGTCGCAGCATAAGGCGAGCTTGGGCCAAAACGCAGCCGCGCCTCGCCATTGAAGCCGGCACGGGCAATGAAGGCCTGCGCATTGCCTTCGAACCGCGTCGGGATCGCCGTGCCACTGACCTGCCCGGTGCGTGTCGCGCCCAATATGCCAAGACCCTTGCGCGCCTCGATAAAGCCGCCGATGCGCCAGGCCGGCGCCAGGATTGTCAGCCGGCGCGGCTGGGCATCGCCATCGAGCCGCGCATAAACCGTGCGGATCTTGTCGAGGTTGATGAGCTGGCCGACAGCGCGGGTGCGCTGCTCGACCATGTCGAAACCGCCGGTGGCCCGCAGATTTTGCGACGATGTGCGAACGAGCGGATAGCTGGCGGTGATCGATGCCAAGATCGAGCGGGATTGCAGATCAAGGCCAAGGTTGGCGTCGGGCAGTGTCGGCTTGGTCCAGGCATAGGTGACATTGGCGCCGATCCGCAGGCCGTTGTTGCCGATGCCGAAATCATGGCCGCCCTGCAGCACGACCAGCTCCTTGAACTCGGTCGTGGCAAAGACGCTCAGGAACGTGCGGTCGGCAAGGCCTGTCAGGCCGTACATTTCACCGCGCACGACGCCGCTCCAGCGGCCGATCTGTTCGGACCCGTAATTCTGGACGTTCAGGATCAGGCTGCCGCCGCGCCGGTCGATGACGATTTCGCCGATGACCTCGCCCGGCTTGCCGCTGGCCGAAGGCCGCAGTTCCAGCGTCACCGAGGTGCCGGGAATGTCGCTGGCGAGCAACAGGATGCGTTCTGCATCCTGTTCGTTGAGCGGGTTCAGTTCCTTGAGCCGGCCCAGCAGCTCCTCAAGCCGTACTTGCGAGCGGCCAGGGTTGCCGCGCACGCGCAGTTCGGTGATCTGGGCCGTCACGACGGTCAGATTCAGCACGCCATCGGCAAGGGTCTGCTCGGGCACCTGCACAGCCGCGACGTAGCGCGCACCGGTCAGCGCCGCGCTGGCGGCGTCGCGCAGCCGGCAGATTTCGGCCAGCGGCCGTGCGCTGCCGTCCAGACCGGCGCCCACACCGGCCAGCAAGGCCGCGATTTCTGGCGGAAGCGCTGCCCCGGCTGGCCCGGCGAAATTGACCGAAGTCAGCGGCGCCGTCAGCGGCGAATTCGCAATGGCGTCCGGGCAAGGGCCCGCGCCGATGCCCCGGCTGTTGACACTGACCTGCGGCGATTGCGACTGGTTGGCGGGCGGTGTGCGGTCAAGCTCCTGCGCCGTCGGAGGCCGTGCTGCGGCACCGGGGTTTTGCGCCTGGGCCAGGGCCGAGCCCGACATCAGCGCGGCAAGCGACAGGCCACATGCAATCAAAGCGCCAGCGCGGACACTGCCCGGCCGGCCGGCCATGCCAGCTATTGCATTCTCAGGCATTGCAGATGCCCCGTGATGCACGGCGCAATGGCGAAGACGCAGCCCCATACGCAATTCCCCCAAGTCGAAGAACCATTGCCAGCCCCGGCCATGGCATTCGCATGTCTGACAATTTTTCCGGCACGCCCGAGCCGTTTTTTCGTTTGGACTGCGTCAGTTCCGACTGCTCGCCCATTTGTGTCCGCCCGTCATGCCGGGCGAGTATGACAATTTATCGTGCGACGACTTCCACACGGCGATTTGCCGGGTCAGCCGCATTGCGACCGGAAAGCGGCCGGTCAAAGCCGAAACCACGCGCCGACATGCGCGAACGGTCAACGCCCTTGCCGGCGAGATAGCCAACGACCGCCGTCGCGCGTGACTGGCTGAGCGCCGCATTCAGCGCGCGGCTGCCGCTGCTGTCGGTGTGGCCCTCGACGGAGAATGAACGGAAGCTGCCGATACTGCGCAAGGCAGCAGCAAAACGATCGAGCGTCCCCATGGCCGACGCCGTCAAACGGGCCGATCCCTTTTCGAAAGACATGTTGATGTCCTGGCGCACGACCTTGCCCTTGACCCATTGCCGGGTGCAGGGAACATCAGGCCTGGTGCCGTCCGGGTTGACCTGGGTGACGCCGGCAGTCGGGCAATCTGAAAGGGCATCAGCCAGGGATTCGACGGATTGTGCCGAGGCAGGCACGGCGACAACGATTGCCAGCAGACCGGCAGCCGCCCATTTCAAAACCAGATTACCTGCAGTCATTCGATATTCTCCTGAGAGCATCACTGCGGCCGGCATGAGCCGTCTCAACTCAACGCGCCGTCACCTCGACGCGCCGGTTGGCCGGGTCGCTTGGCCCACGCCCCTGCAATGGCCGATCAAAGCCATAGCCACGCGCTGACAATTTCATGCGATCGACACCCTTGGCCGACAGATAGCTGACAACCGACTGCGCGCGGGCCTGGCTCAATGCCACGTTGGATGCGCGGGTCCCGCTGCTGTCGGTATGGCCTTCCACGACGAACGGCCGATAGCTGCCCACCGAGGCCAGTGCGCGTGCAAAGCGGTCGAGTGTCGCGCGGGCATCGGCAGTAAGCTGCGCAGAGCCAACCAGAAAGCTCATCTTGATGTCGGAACGGATCGGCGCCGCCAGTGCGGCCGCAGCCGCCGCCACGCCGCCACGCTTGAGCACCATCTGGCGCGTATCCGGCATGTCGGCACAGGTGCCGTCGGGCAGCTTGGCCGGGCAGTCCGCGTCAGCCGCTGTCGGTCCGGCAGCCACGGGCGCCGGTGCGGCCAATTGCTTTGCCAGGTCTTCCACTGATTGCGCGGATGCTGAAGCCGACAAAAGCGCGACAGCATAGACTGCGACGGGCACAAATGCCCTCAAACTCCGCCGGTCCATGATCGACTCCCTGAATTTCAAGCCACAACTCTGGACAATGTGCAAAGTTTGTCAATGAAAATGCGGGGAAAATGCTGTGTTCTGGCCATTTGGGCGATGGCTGCCGGACCGGGCGCAATCGCAAGAAACCGCCCTTGCGCCGGCAAGCACAGTCAAAAATTATTTAACCTTCTGTTAAACCTTGAAACTCTCGCCGCAACCGCAGCTGCCCTTGGCGTTGGGGTTCTGAAACACGAAGCCGGCAGCAAAATCGTCTTCATTCCAGTCCATGATGCTGCCGATAAGATACATCAGGCTGCCGCCATCGATGAACAGCGTGCCGCCCGGTGTCGGCACGGCTTCGTCACCGGGGCGCGCGGCCGGCACATAATCAAGGCTGTAGCTCAGGCCGGAACAACCCCGCTTGGGCGTGGTCAAGCGGACGCCCGCCGTGTCTGCCGGCGCGCGTGCGATGATGTCGGCGATGCGGTTTGCCGCCCGCTCGGTAACGGTGATCGGTGCCGGGCGCGGGCGGCGCAGCGTGGTGCCAGGAACGATCGTGGGTGCATCCATCACAGCATCCCCATTTCCAGCTTGGCCTCGTCGCTCATCTTGCCCGGATCCCAGGCTGGCGACCAGACCAGATTGACTTCGGCCGACGCGATGCCGGGCACCGACATAACGCGCATTTCCACTTCGCCGGGCATGGTTTCGGCCACCGGGCAGTGCGGAGTCGTCAGCGTCATGGTGATGACGGCATGGCCATTGTCGATATCGACGCCGTAGATCAGCCCCATGTCATAGATGTTGACCGGAATTTCCGGATCGAAAATCTGGCGGATCGCGGCGATGACTTCGTCGGTAAGGGCGTTGTCATCTCCGTCGCCGGCAGGCTCGGGCTTTTGGGCCAGAAAGCCTTCGAGATAATCGGGCTCCCGCTGGACGGGCACGGTCTCCATTCCGGCATCTGCCATGGCGCGCAGCGGCGGCGCCTTGGCGACGGGCCGTGCTTCGCTGACTTCCTCGATCTCGAATTCGCGCTCGCTCATCATTTCACTCCGAAAATCCGGGTCACCCGCTCCAGCCCGCGCACCAGCCGGCTGACGTCGTCCATGTCGTTGTACACACCAAAACTCGCTCGCGCCGTCGCCGGCACGCCCAGCACCTGCATCAACGGCTGCGCACAATGATGGCCGGCGCGCACCGCGACACCTGCCTCGTCCAATATGGTGCCGATGTCGTGCGGATGCACCCCCTCCATCACGAAGGACAATATGCCCGCCGACGATTCCGGCCCCAGCATGCGCACGCTGTTCAATTGGCCGATCTGGCGACGCGCTTCGTGCAGCAGCGCCGTTTCATGGGCGTGGATGGCCGCAACACCAATGGCCTCGATGTAATCGATGGCCGCGCCAAGCCCGATCACGCCTTCGATATGCGGCGTGCCCGCCTCGAACCGGCCCGGCGGCGGTGCATAGGTGGTCCGTTCAAAACTCACGGTTTCGATCATGGCGCCGCCGCCCTGCCACGGCGGCATGGATTCCAGCAGTTCGGCCCGGCCCCACAGCACGCCGATACCGGTCGGGCCATAAAGCTTGTGCCCGGACAGGACATAGAAGTCAGCGCCCAGCGCCGCCATGTCGAGCACGATGCGCGGGCCCGCCTGACAGCCGTCGACCATGACCAGCGCGCCCATGGCATGGGCAGCATCGGCAATGCGCCGCACATCGGCGACACCGCCAAGCACGTTGGAGACATGCGCGATGGCCACCATGCGCGTGCGAGGCCCGATCATGGCGATCAGTGCATCTTCGTCGATGCGGCCATCGTCCGTCAGCGGCGCCACATCGAGATGCGCGCCCGTGCGGTCACGCAGCATCTGCCAGGGCACGATGTTGCTGTGATGCTCAAGCGCCGAAATCAGGATGCGGTCGCCGGGCTGCAACCGCTGCCCCCAGCTTTGCGCCACCAGGTTGATGCCTTCGGTAGCGCCGCGCACGAACACGATTTCGTCGGGGCTGGCGGCCCCGATGAACCGCGCAACCTTGGCGCGCGCCTCTTCGAAGCGCAGCGTCATGGTCGCCGAGCGCTCATAGACGCCCCGGTGCACAGTGGCATAGTCCACGCCGTAGCAGCGCGCGATGGCATCGATCACGGCTTGCGGTTTCTGCGCTGTTGCCGCCGTATCGAGATAAGCCCAATTGCCGGCCAGGCCGGGGAATTCCCCCCGGATATTCGGGCGAATGCCGGCAGGCGGCACAGCAATATCAAGGCTCAGCGACGCGCTCACAGCGCAGCCATCAGCGCAGAGACACGCGCTTCGATGGTGTCGCGCGCCGCGTCGTCCAGGCTTTCCAGCGCATCCGACAGGAACGCCCGGGTCAGCAGCGCCCGCGCCGCCGGCAGCGGCACGCCGCGGCTTTGGAGATAGAACAGCGCATTGGCATCGATCTCGCCGATGGCGGCGCCGTGCGCGCATTTCACGTCATCGGCAAAGATTTCCAGCTCGGGCTTGGCATTGGCCGTGGCACCCCGATCGAGCAGCAGCGCCCTGAAGCTTTGCCCGGCGTCGGTCTTCTGGCCCGCACGTGCCACCGCGACCTGGCCCAGATAGCTGGCAGTGCCGCCGCCGGCTGCAACGGCGCGCACGATCTGGCGGCTGGTGCCGCCGGGGCCGGCATGGCGCACCGTGGTGACGATTTCGGCGGTCTGCGCGCCGCCGGCCAGCAAGATGCCGCCCAGCTTGAAATCGGCACGTTCGTGCAACGTCACGTCAATCGCGATGCGGCCATAGCGGCCGCCATGCACCAGCACGACCAGATCGGCCGATGCGCCCTTTTCGAGGATGATCTCATAATGCTGCGTTGTCACATCATCGCCGCCGGCATCGATGACACCTGTCAGGCGGCCATCCTGCTGCACGGTCGCCGTCACCCGGTCATGATGCCACTTGCTGCCGATCAGCGCATCGTCCAGCCGGCCGGTATCGCCCGGCGCGACGGTGATGGTGCGGCTGTGTCCTTCACCCTGCTCCCAGACGGTGGCGAGCGCGGCAAGATTGCCATAGCGCCAGCTTTCTAGGCGGCGGGTGGGAAGGGCCTGCACGGTCACGCCGCGATGGCGGAATAGCCTTCCGCCTCCAGCTTATGGGCAAGATCCGCGCCGCCCGAATGGACGATGCGGCCATCCATGAGCACATGGATATGATCGGGCACGACATAATCGAGCAGCCGCTGATAATGGGTGATGAGCAGCGTTGCCCGGTCCGGCGCCCGCATCGCGTTGATGCCGTCCGACACCACTCGCAGCGCATCGATATCAAGGCCGGAATCGGTTTCATCGAGCACGGCGAGACGCGGCGACAGCACCCGCATCTGCACCATTTCGTTGCGCTTTTTCTCGCCGCCCGAAAAGCCCTGGTTCACGCTGCGCTTCATCATCTCATAGGGCAGGCCAAGTTGCTCGGCGGCGGCCTTGGCGAGCTTCATGAACTCGGCGCCGCTGGCTTCGGGCTCGCCGCGCGCCGTGCGCTGGGCATTGAGCGCGGTGCGCAGGAACAGCAGGTTCGACACGCCGGGAATTTCGACCGGGTACTGCATGCCCAGAAACACGCCGGCTGCAGCGCGTTCATGCGGCGCCATCGCCAGCAGGTCGGCACCCATGAAGGTGACGCTGCCGCCGGTCACTTCATAACCGGCACGCCCGGCCAGCACATAGGACAGGGTCGATTTACCGGCGCCGTTGGGTCCCATGATGGCATGGATTTCGCCGGCGCCGACAGTCAGCGTCAGGCCCTTGAGGATGGGCTTGCCTTCGACTTCGGCGTGAAGATTGGAAATTTCGAGCATCAGGGGGCTTTGCTTTCTTGCGGGGATGCATTCTGGCGTTTGACGATGATGACAACCGCCGATTGGCGAAGATCGGCGTCGAGCACGCCGACGCTGGCTTCGGCGACGAGATCGGCGACCTGGTCGGTTTCCTTGGGATGGCCGAATTTGTGAAAGGCCGCGACGCCGGCCTTCAATGGTCCGCGCAGCGGCCGGCAGGTCTTCATCAAGCCCATGGCGATGGAGCCGGCAGGATCGCCATTCAGTTGCGCACCGCGCGCCTGTGCGCTGACGCAATCGGCATAGGCGCGCGTCAGCCGGTCAACCTGCGCGCGCATGGCCTGGCCCTTGCTGTCGGGGCGCGGCGCTGGCGCGTCGCATCCGGCGAGCAGCACCGCGGCCACCACAGCAGCCACCCCGGGGGCGGCGCGCGTCATCACCCGACGCTGCCCTCAAGGCTGATGCCGAGCAGCTTTTGCGCCTCGACGGCAAACTCCATCGGCAATTGCTTGAGCACATCGCGGCAGAACCCGTTGACGATCAGGCCGACAGCGGCTTCGGCATCCAGCCCGCGCGACTGGGCATAGAACATCTGGTCTTCGGAAATGCGGCTGGTCGTCGCCTCATGCTCGATCTGCGCGGTCGGGTTGCGCACCTCGATGTACGGCACGGTATGGGCGCCGCATTGCGCGCCGAGCAACAGGCTGTCGCACTGGGTGAAATTCCTCGCGCCGTTGGCCGAACCGGCAACGCGAACCAGTCCGCGATAGGTGCCCTGGCTGCGGCCGGCCGAAATGCCCTTGGAGATGATCGTCGAGGTCGTGTTCTTGCCGAGATGGATCATCTTGGTGCCGGTGTCGGCCTGCTGGCGATTGTTGGTGACGGCGACCGAATAGAATTCGCCCACCGAATGATCGCCCGACAATACGCAGGATGGATACTTCCAGGTGATGGCGCTGCCGGTCTCGACCTGGGTCCAGCTGACCTTGCTGCGAAGCCCGAGGCAGTTTGCGCGCTTGGTGACGAAATTATAGATGCCGCCAACGCCATTGGCATCGCCAGGATACCAGTTCTGCACCGTCGAATATTTGATCTCGGCATCATCGAGGATGACCAGTTCGACCACGGCGGCATGCAGCTGGTTTTCATCGCGCATCGGCGCCGTGCAGCCTTCGAGATAGGACACATAGCTGCCCTTGTCGGCGATGATCAGCGTGCGTTCGAACTGCCCCGTGTTGGCGGCATTGATGCGAAAATAGGTGGACAGTTCCATCGGGCAGCGCACGCCTTCGGGGATGTAGACAAATGTGCCGTCGGAAAACACCGCGCTGTTGAGGCAGGCGAAGAAATTGTCCTGCACCGGCACGACGCTGCCGAGCCATTTTTTGACCAGGTCGGGGAACTCCTTCACGGCCTCGGAGATGGACCGGAAGATGACGCCGGCGCTTTCGAGCTCGGCGCGGAAGGTGGTCGCGACGCTGACGCTGTCGAACACGGCATCGACCGCGACCTTGCGGGCGCCTTCGACCCCGGCCAGCATTTTCTGCTCGCCGATGGGAATGCCGAGCTTTTCATAGGTGCGGCGGATTTCGGGGTCGAGATCGTCCAGCGAGGCGATGGTCGGCCGCGCCTTGGGCGCCGCATAATAATAGGCGTCCTGATAATCGATCGGCGTGATGTCGAGCTTGGCCCAGTCCGGGCTCTCCATCGTCAGCCATTTGGCATAGGCCTTGAGCCGCCAGTCCAGCAGCCATTCCGGCTCGCCCTTCTTGGCGGAGATATAACGGACCGTGTCCTCGGACAGCCCCTTGGGCGCCATTTCTGATTCGACATCGGTGACAAAGCCCCATTTGTAGGTGGCAAGGTCATCGACGGCGGCGCGCGCAGCGGCATCCTGTACGGGCGGGATATCGGTCGCACCGGCATCGGGTGCGGTCAGGTCGGTCACGGAATTCATAGCGATTATCCATCCACCAAGGTCACGGCAGGCGCCACGCCCGCAACTGCCGCACCCGGAAATGCCGCACCTTTTGGTGCCGGCTGCTGCAAGAGATCAGCTAATGTCACTGCCGCAAGCGCGCCGCGCACTGCCGCATTGATCGGGCCCCAATGGCCTCGCACGGCGCAATGGCCCTCCATCGCACAGTCATGGACATTGCCGGAAACGCAGCTGGTAAGCGCGATCGGGCCATCAACGGCTTCGACAATCGCGGCCACGCTGATGGTGGCCGGATCGCGCGTCATGGTGAAGCCGCCGGCCACGCCGCGCGACGCCACCAACAGACCCGCGCGGGCCAACGTGCCCATCAGCTTGGCCACGGTCGGCGCCGGGATGGTCGTCAATTCCGCCACGCGCGTCGCCGAAAGCCTCGCGCCGGGCTCACGCGCTGCGGCCGCCATCACGACGACCGCATAATCAGCAAGATTGGTCAAACGAATCACGCGGCAGTCCCCGACCGAAAAGGTAAAGCGGACGATATTTGTCGTCTTATGACGCCGGGCAATGCGGATTGTCAATCAAAAGCACAGGAAGCCATGTTTTTTTGCGTATATTGAACCGCTTGCCCCCCGGCTGTTTCGGGGCTGCTTCGTGGCTGTTTTGCCTCAGCTGAACAGCGCCAACCTTGGCAGATCGGGCATCATCTGCCGCCGGGCGATGGTCAGCCGCGTCACCGGCGCCGCCTCGGCCAGGAAACGCGCCGGGGTCATCCCGGTGAATTGCTTGAATTCCTTGATGAAATGCGCCTGGTCATAAAAGGCAGTGCCGGCGGCATCGGCCCAGTCATGGGCATCGCCGGTGCCCAGCCGCACGGCAGCGCCCAGCGCCCGGTATTTGCGCGCCATCAGCTTGGGGCTGGCGCCATACAGACGCAGTGCCAACCGTTCGACCGAACGGGCCGACATGCCCGATGCGGCCACCAGCGTATCGACATCGGGGTCGGGCGAGCCGACCAGCCAGTCGTCCATGACCCGAGTGAACCAGGCCGGCGCGGCATGCGCCTTGGCCAGCAGCGTCAGGAACAGGCGATCCGCGACCGCAACCCGCGCCGCATCCGTCCTCGCCATAGCCATGCCCTCCAGCGCCTCGCGCGCCGGGGCGCCGATCAGCGCAGCCAGATCAGTCAGGTCGTCGGCCAGCGCATCGGCGGGCAGCCCCAGCAGCCGGGCCCAGCCCAGCGGCATCAACCCGACCCCGAACAGGTGCAACGCGCCGTTGCTGGCAAAGCTGACCGGCCCGGATGTCGGCCCCTGCAGGGTCGCGCCGCTGGCGAGGCGGCTATGGCCATCGGCATAGGTGTTGCACGCCGTGCCGCGCACCAGCAGGCGGATCTGGGGCAGTTCGGCCCGCATCAGGTCGCTGAAGGCCGGCAAATTGGATTCGAACCAGTAATAGGACGACAGAAAAGGTCGCAGCGGCGGCGCAGGCGAAAAATAGCGGATGGAAATCATGACGCCTACCCCCTGCAACACTGACCGAGACTCGATACTGCACGTTCAAGTTTGCAAGCGGGATAATGCCGG
>NZ_JANPCD010000050.1:0-2239 GCF_031430775.1 Sandarakinorhabdus sp.
CCTGGTTGATCGCAATAATCTGCTGTTATGCTTATGAAACATTGCCTTGCAGTTGCAGCTTCCAGCTTTGCGCTACTCGCCATGCCGCAACCAGCGGAGGCGCAAATGGTCGGATCCGAAGTCCATGTGACGTTGGCGGCGCCCGCGCTGCCCGATCGCGAACCCCGCGTCGTGGCGCGCAAAGCCGTCGTGTGGGAACAACCGTTGGCGTTTCCGGTCGCAGCGAAGTTACTCGAAGATGCGACTTGGGAGGACAATAGCACCCGCATGCGGTTGAAGGCCGGAACAATTCTGAGGGTGAAACCAATGCCCGGCAATTTCGGTCAAGGACGCTCGGGCTTCACGGCTTTTTGCGGCCATGACGAGTATCAGGCAAAAAACTGGGCACCCAATCGCTGGAAGGTCGATCATTTTGGCTCGTGCCTTTTCGATTCCGATCAGGATGGGAAGCTCGATGAGTGGCGGCCCGCCAATCCGGAGGTGCGTTTCACCAGCAAGACCGATCCGATCGCTCCTACACCCTATGAAAAGGTTACCAATGCGCCCGCGGACTTCAACGTCAAGCTTGTCCATGTCGGCAGCAAGCGCGACCCCGCAACGGCGTTTGCCATCAACATCGGCGCTATCGGGCCATTGGGAATTACGATGAAGGCGGAGCCGCAGCCAGACGGCTCTACGCTGCTCAGCTTTCAGGGCCTCGAGCTTTTGTATACGGCTGGGCCAGACAAGTCGGCAACCGTCAAAGTACTGAAACCATTCGACGTTGGCGCGCCATTCGGCTTTAGCGCTTGGAAGGAATATCGAATCTACTAGCGCTGGAAAGAGGTGGGGGGCGCCGTCCCCTACCCGCCGGACGCTCTACTCTGAACGATACGTGACATTTATGACCATATAGGATAGATTTTTTAGTAGTCGTTGTTTGACATCTCAATCATCCCAACCTCGCGCGCAGCGATGCCGGCGCGCTAAAAAGGTCGATTGAGGTGTCGACTTCCCGAGCCATCGGGTGCCAGAAATCGCGATTCAGGTGTGACCTTCCGCTGTTGACGGCGAGATTATCGCAAAAAAAACAAGATCATGGGCAAAGCCCATGCTGGCGTCGGACGAGTTCAGCGCAGGAAGGCTGCGCTGCCTCGCCGGCCGTGCTTGCGCGAGTCCACGTGCAGCTTCGCTGCCCGCCGGCCGCGCTGCTCAAGCATCCAACAACCGCGTCAGATGCCCCACATCCGCATCGATCTCCCGGTCCGAAGCCCTAAGCTCCTCGATCCGCTTCACCGCATGCATCACCGTCGTGTGGTCGCGGCCACCAAAGCGCCGCCCGATCTCCGGCAGCGACCGCGGCGTCAGCTTCTTGGCGAGGTACATCGCCACCTGCCGCGGCCGCGCCACTTCGCGCGCCCGCCGTGCCGACAGCAGATCGGTCAGCTTCAACCGGTAATGCTCGGCAACCTTGCGCTGGATCTCGTCGATGGTCAGCTTCTTCTCATGCGCCCGCAGCAGGTCGGCAAGCGTCTCGCGCGTGAACTCCAGCGTCACCGGCTTGCCCACTAGCGCAGCATAGGCAATCACCCGGTTGAGCGCCCCCTCCAGCTCACGCACATTCGCCGTAATCTTGCGCGCCAGAAACTCGATGACCTCTGCCGGCACCGCAATGTTCTGCGTCATCCCCTGCAACTTCGCGTGCAGGATGTTCAACCGCAGCTCATAATCCGCCGGGTTGATATCAGCGACCAACCCCCAGGCCATCCGCGAAAGAATCCGCTCCTGAATGCCTTCCAGGTTCTGCGGGCTGCGATCCGCCGTGATCACCAGGCGCTTCCCCGCACTGATGATCTCGTTCATCGTGTGGAAGAATTCTTCCTGCGTCGATTCCTTGCCGGCAATGAACTGCACATCATCGATCATCAACAGATCAACCGAGCGCAACCGCTGCTTGAACGCGATGGTATCCTTGGCCCGCAACGCCGCCAGAAACTCGACCATGAACTTTTCGGCCGACATATACGCCACCCGCGCATCGGGCTGCCGCGCCAGGAACGCGTTGCCGATGGCGTGCATCAAATGGGTCTTGCCCAGCCCGGTGGTGCCATGCAGGAATAACGGGTTGAACCCCAGCACGCCCGGCTCGGCAACCGCCTGCGCCGCATTATAGGCCAACTCGTTCGACTTCCCGACAATGAAATTGTCAAAACTGTACCGGCTTTCGACCGGCAGGCTGATCGATGTCCCCTGTGGCACC
>NZ_JANPCD010000051.1:0-9932 GCF_031430775.1 Sandarakinorhabdus sp.
GGGGTGCGGATGCACACGGTCACAGCGCCGGTTTCGGGCACCGGCATTTCGACCCGGCGGAAGGTTTTGGCCTGGTTCACCAGGATATTATCATCCTGCAGGAAATCCTTGTCGTTGTCCGGATAGAGCTCGGCGCGCAGCACGCCGCGCCGGTCCTTCAGGCCAACGGCAGTGAGCAGCACGGCGGGGCCAGCCTCGCCTGATCGGCATTGCCCTTCGGCCTTGCCCAGATTGGGATTGGATTCGACCTGCGCGGACGCCGCGACAGGGATCAGCGCCAACAGCGCCGCCAGAACCAGTTTCGTCATTTCTTGCGCCATCCCAGGGCTTCGCCGCCCACCAAAGCCAAACCCAGCCCGAGGTGCGTTGCCAGCAGCAGGCTGGCCATCATTGCCATCAGCGCGCCGACCTGCGCATCCTGGCCGATCATGAACACCGCCAGCGCGGCAAACACCACATCCTTGTTGGGGAGGAACGGCAGCCGCGACAGCAGCATGCGCGTGGCTGCCAGCAACAGCCACCATTGTACCGCTACATCCGGCAGTGCGAGGTGCCACGCCAACCCCGTCAGCAACAACGACATCACGACGCGCAGACCCTGTACCCACCCGACAAAGGCAAGATCAGCCGATGGCAACGAAAACAGTTTCTTGCGCAGCAGCAGGATCGCGCTCGACATGGCCACGATGATGCCGCCCGACGCGACAAGGGCCGATCCTTCAAGCCCCAGCTTGAGCGTGCCAAGCAGCGGATAGGCGATGGCCAACAGCACCAATGTAACGACATTGGCCGCAACTGCCGACAGGATGGCCACGTCCTTGATCGCGCCGAACGGTGCCGACACCATTCCGGTGCGCTGCCGCGCCCAAGTGTAGAAATACAGTTCGCCAATATAGCCGGTAATCAGTTCATTGCCGATCAGCTTGCGCAGCAACGCCACAAAGCCATCAATCGGTATCTGCCACAGCCGGCGAAAGATGATGTGGTCCCCAATGGGCCCGGCAAGATAGCCCAATGCGAACACCAGCCAGAACATCGGCGAGACTGGCACCATGGCCATCACAGCGCGGAAATCGACCTGCGAAATCTGCCACACCGACGCCATCAGAACAGCAATCGTGATGACTGTACCAAGCCACCAGGCCCAGCCGCGCTCCGTCGCCGGCAAGGGTGCGACTGTTTCTGCATGGGCTGCGCGTGACGGATAATCCGTCATGCCGGCAACCTCTGCGTTCCCGTTACCTTGGAACATGGCTACGCTCAAATCCAACTCTTGCACGATACGCTGATACCGAAACACTATGGCAAATTATGGACCAGCCTTTGGCAGACCCAGCTTTGCCGCGCGATGAACGGCTCATCGCACCAGGAGTTCCGCATAACGTCCGGCACTGCGGCCCTGCATCAGCGCCGCCAGCGTCGCATCCAGGCTATGAAGCAGCGCCGGCACGCCGGTGTCGCCGGGATGCACGGCCACACGCACGTTGGGCAGCAGCGCCAGGCCGTGCCGCGCCAAGCCGGCAAACATCAGCGACGAACGGATACGCCCCGGTGACCGGCTGGCCCAGGTGATGACCGGCCCGCGCGCCAGCACGCGGCCACTGGCCGGCTCCCAAACCTTCATATGGTCCTCGGCCAGGGCAAAGCCTTCGGCGCGGATGGCGGCATGGGCACCGGCGCCGTAAAGCCAGGCCGGCGCGATGAAGCCTGCCACCGGCCGGCCGATGGCGTTCTCGATCACGCCGCGTCCACGCCGCAGCCGTTCGCGCGCGCCGGCTTCGTCCAGATGCGCAAATTCCCCCTCGCCGGCGGTCATGTGGCGCGCGGCAAAACCCCGGGGCGCATCATCGCGGTGCCGCCAGCCGTGCAGGAACATTTCGGTGCCCTGGTCCGCCCAGCCGCGCAGCCGGGCGCCAAAGGCGGCATTGCCGGCAATCGGCGCCTGGTCCCAATGGTCGGGCACCACCAGCATGGCGAAACCGGCGGGGCCGACGCGGCGTTCGAGCCGTTCGACAAGAATATCCACCTCGCGTTCAAAGCGCGGGGACACGTCATGGATCGAGGCGAGCAGCCGGCGGGTCATGCCAGCGCATATCATGCTGCAATGCGGCAATCGCAAGGCAGCGCCGCCTTATGGGTGCAGCAGCCTATGGATTTGACAGCCGGCCCACCAGCGCAATGATCTGCGCAGCGCGCGATTTGTGGCAGATCAGCACCTGCGGCGACAGCGGGTCGGGCTGGTTGTATACCAGCGCGCCGCCGTCCAGCCTGCTGGCGTGCAGCCCGGCAGCCATCGCCACGGCGGCCGGCGCGCAATTATCCCATTCATACATGCCGCCGCTATGCAGATACACATCGGCTTCGCCGCGCAGCACGGCCATGGCCTTGGCCCCGGCGCTGCCCATCGGCACCGTGACGGCTCCCAATGCTTCGGCGACGCCCTGCGCCAGCGGCGATGGCCGGGTGCGGCTGACCAGCAGGCGCAAGGGCGCGGCTTCGGCCACCAGAGCGGGCGGAAATTCCGTGCAGATGCAGCGCCCCAGCGCCGGTAGTGCCACGGCGCCTTCGACCGGCCGGCCATCGATGCTGAGCGCGACATGCACTGCCCAATCGTCGCGGCGCTCGCCATATTCGCGGGTGCCATCGAGCGGATCGACGACCCACACCCGCCGCGCGCCAAGCCGGGCGGCATCGGCGGCTTCCTCCTCGGACAATATCGCATCGTCCGGGCGATAACGGCGCAGCGCATCGACGATCAGCCGGTTGGCCTGGGCATCGCCGGCATCGCCGAGCGCGCGTGCGTCCCCGCCATCGCCATCTCGCAAAGCCAGCAGCAGCCTCCCGGCATCCTGTGCAAGCTGGCGGGCAAGGGCGGCGTCGTTCATGAGCCCGTTTAGGCCGATGGGCGGCTCATGTTCAACCCAGCAGCCTTGCGATGATCAGATCGGCCGCGGCTTCGGCGCTCAGGGCGCTGGTGTCGATCCGGATTTCGGGCGCTTCGGGCGGCTCATAGGGCGAATCGATGCCGGTGAAGTTCTTCAGCGCTCCGGCCCGGGCCTTGGCATACAGCCCCTTCACATCGCGCGCCTCCGCATCGGCCAGCGGCGTATCGATGAACACTTCGACAAAGCGGCCTTCGGGCACCATGGCACGGACCATGGCGCGCTCGGCGCGGAACGGCGAGATGAACGCGGTGATGACGATCAGTCCGGCGTCCAGCATCAGCCGCGCGACCTCGCCGACGCGGCGGATATTCTCGATGCGGTCGGCCTCGGTAAAGCCCAGGTCCTTGTTCAGCCCGTGGCGGACATTGTCGCCGTCCAGCAGGAAGGTATGCCGGCCAAGCGCATGCAACCGTGCCTCGACAATGTTGGCGATAGTCGATTTGCCCGCGCCCGACAGCCCGGTCATCCACAGCACGGCAGGTTGTTGTCCCAGCGCGGCGGCGCGCATCGCCGGGCTGACGTCACTGGCCTGAAGGTGGATATTCTGTGACCGGCGCAGCGCGAAATGGATCATGCCGGCAGCCACCGTCGCATGGCTCTGCCGGTCAATGAGGATGAAGCCGCCCATGTCGCGATTGTCGCAATATGGCTCGAAAACGATGGGGCGCGCGGTGGTCACGGCGGCAACGCCGATCCCGTTCAGCTCGAGCGTGCGCGCCGACAGATGCGAGCCATCATCGACATTGAGCCGGTATTTCGGCACCGCGACGGTGGCCGACACTGTTTGCGTGCCCAGTTTCAGCCAATAGGCGCGGCCCGGCAGCAGCGCATCGTCCGCCATCCAGACCAATGTCGCCTCGAACTGATCCGCCACCTGTGCCGGGTCCTGTGCCGCCACGATGACATCGCCGCGCGCACAATCGATATCATCGGCCAGTGTCAGCGTCACCGATTGCCCGGCGACAGCCTGAGGCAAATCACCGTCTGCCGTCACGATGCGGGCCACCTTGGTCTGCCTGCCCGATGGCAACACGCGCACGTCATCGCCGGGCGCCACATGGCCGCCGACAATCAGACCGGCATGCCCGCGAAAATCTGGCCCCGGCCGGTTCACCCATTGCACCGGAAAGCGCAGCCCGCCGCCGGCGGCGCCCAGCCCCTTCACTTCAAGCAGCCCCTCCGCTTCAAGCAGCCCAGTCACTTCGACTTGCTCCAGCCATTCCATCAGGGTCGGCCCTTGGTACCAGCCCATGCGCGCCGAATTCAGTGTGATGTTGTCGCCGTTCAGGCCCGAAATCGGGATGGCAGCGACATCGCCCAGGCCCAATGTCGCGGCAAAGGCCCCGAAATCGGCCGCAATGCGCGCGAACACCGCCTCGTCATGGCCCACCAGATCCATCTTGTTGACAGCCAGTACGACGTGGCGAATGCCCAGCAGATGCGCCAGGATGGTGTGCCGGCGGGTCTGTGTCAGCACACCCCCCCGCGCATCGACCAGCACGATGGCGGCGTCGGCGGTCGAAGCGCCAGTGACCATGTTGCGGGTATATTGTTCATGCCCGGGGCAATCGGCGAGGATGAACCGCGCACGCTCCGAGGCAAAGAACCGGTAGGCGACGTCGATGGTGATACCCTGGTCCCGCTCCGCCGAAAGCCCGTCCACCAGCAGCGCGAAATCCAGCGCGGCGCCTTGCGTGCCGATGCGCCGGCTGTCTGCGGCCAGTGCTTCCATCTGGTCGGCCGTCACCGCCTTGGCATCATACAGCAGCCGGCCGATCAACGTGGATTTGCCGTCATCGACCGATCCGCAAGTGATGACCCGCACCAACGGCAGGCCCAAGACTGGGGCAGCGGCCATCAGAAATAGCCTTCCTTTTTCTTCTTCTCCATGCTCGCTGTCGGGTCATGGTCCACGGCTCGGCCGATGCGCTCCGACATGGTGGAGACGCGCATTTCGGCGATAACAGCGTCCAGAGTCGCCGCCGTGCTTTCGACCGCGCCCGACAAGGGGTAGCAGCCCAGGGTGCGAAACCGGATCATCCGCTGCTCTGCGACTTCACCGGGGCGCAGCGCCAGCCGGTCATCATCCAGCAACAGCAACATGCCGCCGCGCACCACCACCGGGCGCATGGCGGCCAGATACAGCGGCACCAGCGGCACATTTTCGGCCGCGATATACTCCCAGATATCGGCCTCGGTCCAATTCGACAGCGGAAACACCCGCAGCGATTCGCCCTTGTGCAGCATGGGGTTGTACAGCCGCCACAGTTCGGGCCGCTGGTTGCGCGGGTCCCAGCCTTGGCCTTCGCCGCGCACCGAGACGATGCGTTCCTTGGCGCGGGCCTTTTCCTCGTCGCGGCGGCCACCACCAAAGGCCGCATCAAAGCCACCATCAGCCAGCGCCTGTTTCAGCGTGTCGGTCAGCATCAGCCGGGTGTAGACCGGCGTCGGCGTATCCATGGGGTTGATGCCGGCCGCCGCCGCCTCGGCATTGTGCGCGACAATCAGCTCAAGGCCATGGCGCGCCACCATCATGTCGCGGTGCGCCAGCATGGCGGCAAAATCCCAGCCCGACGCGATGTGCAGCAGCGGGAACGGCAAAGGGCCGGGGTAAAACGCCTTCAGCGCCAGATGCAGCATGACGCTGCTATCCTTGCCGATCGAATACAGCATCACCGGCCGCTCGCTACAGGCCACCACCTCGCGCAGGATATGGATGCTCTCGGCTTCCAGCTTTTGCAGATGGCTCAGACTCATGATGCTGTCATAGCGCATGCTGCTGTCATAGCGCCAAGTTCGCGCGGGGGCAGGCGGAAAAACTTGGCTGCGCCAAAGCTGGCCCTTTGCATCGATAGGCGGCAATGTGGCGCCCATGCAGCCAATTCGCATCGCCATCATCGGCCTTGGCAAGATTGCCCATGACCAGCACCTGCCGGCGCTCGCCGCCGACCGCATGTTTGCACTGGTGGCCAGCGTCGATCCGGCCGCGCCGGCACTGCCGGGCCTGCCGCACTTTCCCGATGTGGCTGCGCTGCGTGCCTCGGGCCTGATGGTCGATGCCGTCAGCATTGCCACGCCTCCGGGCGTGCGCGCCGGCATCGCGGCTCAGGCTGCCGGCTGGCACGTCATGCTCGAAAAGCCGCCAGCGGCGACCCCTGCGCAGGCCGCCGGGCTGCGCGCGTCTGCCGGGCGCAGCCTGATGTTCGCGTGGCACAGCCGTTGTGCCTCTGCGGTCGCTGCGGCACGCACTGCCCTTGCCGGCGAAACGGTCACCAATGTCGCCATCACCTGGCACGAGGATTGGCGCGTCTGGCACCCGGGGCAGGACTGGATCTGGCGCGCCGACGGCTTTGGCGTGTTCGACGCCGGCATCAATGCGCTGTCCATCCTGACGCATCTCTTTCCGGGGGTCTTGCTGGATTCTGCGGCCCTGACAGTGCCGGCGGGGTGTGCCGCGCCAATTGCCGCGCGATTGGCGCTGTCCGGCCCGGACGGCTGTGCAATCACCGCCGATTTCGACTGGCGTATTGCTGGGCCACAATGCTGGGATATTGCCATCGCCTGCGCTTCGGGGCGCCGGCTGCGCTTGTCGGACGGTGGCGCCCGGCTGTGGCTGGACGGCGAAGCACAGGCCATGGCGGAACCTAAAGGCGAGTACCCGGCACTCTATCGGCGATTCGCCGCGCTCATCGCCGCCGGACGCAGCGACACCGATCTGTCGCCGCTGGCGCTCGTCGCCCAGGCGCTGGCGATCGGCGCGATCCACCAATGCGAGGCCCTGTGATGCCCGACTGGCACCTCATCGCGCGGCCGCAGCGCGACATTTTGGGCGAGGGCCTGCTCTGGTCGCCTCGCAGCCAGTGCCTGTACTGGACCGACATACTGGGCCTCAAATTGTGGCAGATGCGCCTCGCTGACGGCGCCATCACTGGCCACGAAATGCCAGGCCGCATCGGCTGGGTGGTCGAGCGCGCCAGCGGCGGCCTGATGGCCGGCATCGATCGCCGCCTGTGCCGGCTCGATCCTGCCACCATGCAGCCCGAGACTCTGGCCGAACTGGAACGCGAACTGCCGGGCAACCGCCTTAATGATGCCAAGGCAGACGCGCAGGGGCGCATCTGGGCCGGCACCATGGATGCAGCCTGCGAGGCGCCGACCGGCTCACTCTATCGGCTGGACCCGGACGGCACCGTGACCCGCCACGACACCGGCATCACCATTGCAAACGGCCCGGCGCTCAGCCCGGATGGCGCCATTCTGTATCACACCGACACAAGGCAGCGGACCGTCTGGCGCTTTGCACTGCACGCCGACGGCGCGCTCGGCCCCCGGCAGGTGCATCTGCAATTTGCGCTCGGCGACAACCCCGATGGCATGTGCTGCGACAGCCAGGGCCATCTCTGGATCGCCTTCTACGGCGCCGGCTGCGTACGCCGCTTTACCCCGGATGGCCAACCCGACCGCCAGATCGACCTGCCGACTCCGCAACTCACCAACGTCTGCTTCGCCGGCCCGAACCTTGATCGGATGTTCGTGACCAGTGCCGCCGATGGTCGGCAAGATGATGCGCTGGCCGGCGCGCTGTTCGAAGTGGACACCGGCGGCGTGACCGGGCTGGCGCCCCACCTTTTCGCTGGCTGAACGTCTTTCGCCGCAAAACGGGCGATGCGCTTTCACGCCTGATGAATCGCCTTCACGACTTGAAACGCGCGCATGCCCTCCGGCCCATCCTCGCTGCCATGGCCTGATTCCTTCACCCCGCCGAACGGCGAATCGACCGCGCTCATCGCCATGGTGTTGATGCCGACCATGCCCGCTTCCAGCGCGTCCGACAGGATGTTCGCCGTGCGGGCGTTTTCGGTGAAGGCATAGGCGGCAAGGCCAAACGGTAGCCGATTGGCTTCGGTGATGGCGTCTTCGATTCGCGAGAATGCCCGCACCAGCGCTACCGGCCCGAACGGCTCCTCATGCATGATGCGCGCCGCCATCGGCACATCGCTGAGCACGGTGGGACGGTAGAAAAACCCGTCGCCGGCCTGCGCCTCGCCGCCTGCCGCCACCCGCGCGCCGCTGCGCACCGCATCCTCGATCAGCCCGACCATGGCGGCTGGCCGCCGCGGATTGGCCAGCGGCCCCATCTGTGTGGTCGGGTCCATGCCGGGGCCAAGCTGCAAAGCCCCGGCGCGCGCCGCCATGCCGGCCAGAAACCGGTCATGCACCGCCTCGTGCACATGAAATCGTGTCGGCGACACACAGACCTGCCCGGCATTGCGGAACTTGAAGGCCGACGCCATTGTGATTGCTTTCTCCAGGTCGCAGTCGTCCATGACGATGACCGGCGCATGGCCGCCCAGTTCCATGGTGGTGCGCTTCATGCCGTCGGCGGCCAGCTTCATCAGATGCTTGCCCACCGGCACCGATCCCGTGAAGCTGATCTTGCGGATGATTGGCGACGCGATGAGATGGCGCGAGACCATGTCGGGCACGCCGAACACCACCGATACCACCGGCGCCGGCAGCCCGGCATCGATGAAGCAGCGCACCACTTCGATGGCGGTGCCGGGCGCCTCTTCGGGCGGCTTGATGATCATGCTGCACCCGGCGGCCAATGCCGGCGCCAGCTTGCGCGCCGGGTTGAGGATGGGGAAGTTCCAGGGGCAAAGCGCCAGCGCCGGCCCCACCGGCTCATGCACCACCAGGCTGCGCATCCCGGCCGGCCGCGCCAGCACCCGGCCATGGCCTCGCCGCACTTCGCCGGCATAAAAATCGATGAGCGCGGCTGCATAGCCGACTTCGCCGCGCGCCTCGGAAATCGGCTTGCCCTGTTCCAATGTCGCCAGCGTGGCAATGCGTTCGGATCTTTCTCGCATCAGCCGCGCTGCGCCCGTCAGCACGGCCGCCTTTTCGTCGGTGCTGGCCGCCCGCCACAGCGGATAACCGCGCGCGGCGGCATCCAGCGCCGCGTCAAGCTGGCCCTTGCTCGCCAGCGGCAGGCTGCCCAGCACTGCCCCGCTGGCGGGGTTGATGACCTCGTGCACACCGGTGCCGGCGGTGTGCCACTGGCCGTCGATGAAAAGGCCAAGGGTGGTTTCATACGCATTCATGGCAAAAATCCCGCGACACCAAAGCGCTTTCATAGCGGGGTCGCTTGCCAGTCCCAAGCCGCTCCGGCACGCTGCGGGAAAATCAGACGAATCCTGGGGAGGAATCGCGTCATGGCATCCACGCCTGCACCACTGACGGTCGCCGTTTCGTCGCGGTCTGCCGAGCGTTTGCTGCTCTGGACCTTGTTGCTCGTCTATATCTTCAATTTCCTCGACCGGCAGATCGTCTCGATCCTGGCCGAACCCATCAAGCGCGACCTTGGCCTGTCCGATACCCAGCTTGGCCTGATGACCGGCCTGGCCTTTGCGCTGTTCTATGCCGTGCTGGGCGTGCCGATCGCGCGCTGGGCAGACCGGCCCGGCTCGGACCGTGTCGGCCTGATCGCCGCCAGCCTGGTGGTCTGGTCGGGCATGACGGCGCTGTGTGGGCTGGCGCAGAATTTCACCCAGTTGTTGCTGGCGCGCATTGGCGTTGGCGTTGGCGAGGCGGGCTGCACACCGGCGGCGCACAGCCTGATCACCGATGCCGTGCCGGCGTCGCGCCGCGCTACGGCCATCGCATTTTATGGCCTTGGCATTCCCATCGGCACGCTGCTGGGCACCATCATCGGCGGCAGCCTTGCCGATGCCTTTGGCTGGCGGCGAGCGTTCCTGGTGGTCGGCCTGCCCGGTGTCGCTCTGGCGCTGTTCGTGTGGTTTGCCCTGCGTGACCCGCGAAAACGACTGACCGCGGCCCAGAGCGCCGCCGCGCCGCCGCGCCTGGCCGCGATGGCGGCACTGCGCCAACTGGCGCAAAGCCGGGCGTATCTGCTGATCATGCTGGCCAGCGGGCTGGTGGCGTTCCTGTCTTATGGCAAGGGGGTCTGGGCGCTGATCTATTTTC
>NZ_JANPCD010000052.1:0-4046 GCF_031430775.1 Sandarakinorhabdus sp.
GAAGGCCCAGGCGCAGGCGGCGTGGGAACAGCTGAAGAAAAAGCACAAGAAGGACACGGCCAAATTGCGCCCGGCCTATGAGCCGGCGGGCCGCATCTTCAAGCTCCAGGCCGGCCCGTTCAAGACTCGCGACGACGCCAAGGACGCCTGCGCCAAGCTGGATGCGCCAGCCGCTGAGTTCGGGTTCAGGCTTGGCCTTGGTGCGCGCCGGCTTTTGCGCCAAAGCCTTGCTGGATGTCGGCTTTTCGGGCGGCGCGTCCTTCGCCGCATCCTCGGTTTCGGCACTGTCTTCATCGCTCGCGGTTGGCTCGGGTGCGGCAGCAGCATTGCGCTTGGCCGGCGCAAACGGCGGCAGTGCCGACGGCGTGACGGCACGGGTCGGCGCAGTACCGGTCGCGGGGCTGGCGCTGGCCATCTGCACAGCGGGCTGGAATTGACCGGGAATGCCCTTGCCGGCGGCGAGGCTGGCGGCGATTTCCCAGCCATTGGCCCGGTCGAGCGGCGGGATGACCAGCGACAATTCGTTCAGCGCCTTGACGGCTTCGGGCAGGTTCTGCCCGGCGCTGCGCACCAGATAGCCATAGGCCAGCGGCAGGGATTTTTGCGCGCCGTCGCCGTTCCAATGGACGACGCCCAGCACATATTGGGCGCGCATTTCCCCGCGATCGGCGGCCATTTTCAGCCATTTGATCGCTTCGGGTTTTTCGCCGGCCTGGAACAGCAGGATACCCAGATTGGCCTGGGCTGGAAGGTGCCCCTTGGTGGCAGCCTTGCGGTACCATTCGCGCGCCTGGCCCTTATCGAGCGGCACGCCCCGGCCCAGCTTGTTGGCCTGGCCCATGTTGAACATGGCGTCGGCATCGCCCTGGTCGGCAAACGGCTGCCACATGGCGACGGCGCCTGCCCATTCTTCCTTGCGCCACAGTTCGGCGCCCTGCTTGACGGATGCCTGCGGTGCAGCAGGCGCGGCGGGCGGGGGCGCCGGCACGGGCTTGCGGGGCTTGCGCGCCGCCAGCGCCGGGTCGGCAATCAAAGCCGCCGCGAGCAACAGCCAAAGCCTGTTCATGCGCGCCAAACCACATCTCCACCTTTGATCGTCAGTTTCACCATGCCGGAGACGGGAATCCCGTCGAACGGGGTGTTGCCGGCGCCGCAGAAACGGTCGCTGTCGATACGCCAGGGGGCGCGTTCGTCAAAGAGCATGAGGTCGGCCGGTGCGCCGAGTTGCAAGGTTCCACCGGACAAACCGAATAAACGCGCCGGTTCGATCGTCATCATCTCGATCAAACGGGGCAGATCGATCACCTCGTCGTGCACCAGCACCAGTCCGAGCGCGAGCAAGGTCTGCGCGCCGGCCATGCCCGGCCGAGCATCGGCAAAAGGCTGGCGCTTGTCTTCGGCGCTGCGCGGATCATGGCCGGACGCCATGACGCTGATGGTGCCATCGGCGATGGCTTCGATGACCGCCAGCCGATCGCTTTCGCTGCGCAGCGGCGGCGACAGCCGGGCAAAGCTGCGAAACCCCGACACGGCGGTTTCATTCAGCAGCACATGCGCCGGCGTGATGCCGGCCGTGACGCGCACGCCGCGCGCCTGCGCCGCGCGGATCAGCGCCAGCCCCTCGGCAGTGGTCACCTGCCGCAGATGCAGCCGGGCGCCCGCCGCCTCGGCAAGACGAATGTCGCGGGAGATGGCAAGGCTTTCGGCAAACGCCGGCGCAGCGGCAAGGCCAAGGCGCGTGGCGTAATCGCCCTCGGTCGCCACGGCGCCGGCGGTCATGGCCGCATCTTCGGGATGCGACACGACGGTCATGTCGAACGCACGGCTGTAAGTCAGCAGCCGGTGCATGACCGCGCTGCTGGCAATTGCGGTGCGACCCGTGGCGATACCGACAGCGCCGGCGGCCTGGCCAAGGCCGATTTCTGCCAGTTCATGGCCGGCAAGGTCGCGGGTAGCGGCGACCAGCGGGTGGACCCAGACGTCTGGCTTGCCGGATCCTTGCGCAAAGGCGATCAGCGCTGGATCATCCAGAGGCGGTGTCTGGTCGGGCATCAGCACGACGCGGGTAATGCCGCCGGCCTGCGCCGCCGCCGCATCGGCGCGGAACACACAGGCGTCGATGAGGCCGGGGCACAACACCAGGCCCGATGCCTCGATGACCTGCGCGCCGGCAGGCGGCGCGTCAGGGCCAAGGGCGATAATCACACGGTCCTGCACCAGCACATTGGCGATGCCGTCATGGCCGCTTTCAGGGCAGATGACCCGGGCGCCGGTAATTGCGAGCATGGTCATGCCCAACCCTCGATCCCGCGCCGACGGCGGGTCAGCACATCCAGACAGGCCATGCGCACGGCAACGCCCATTTCGACCTGCTGCGACACGGCAGAGCGCGCGATATCATCGGCGATGGCGCCATCGATTTCGACGCCCCGGTTCATCGGGCCGGGGTGCATGACCAGCACGTCATCGGCAGCGCGCGCCAGCCGGTCTTCGGTGAGGCCGAAAAAGCGGAAATATTCGCGGGTGGATGGCACATATGCGCCTTCGAAGCGTTCGGTTTGCAGGCGCAGCATCATCACGACATCGGCGCCGGCCAGGCCCTTGTCCATGTCGGTGAACGCCTCGACGCCGAATGTGTCGATGTTGGCGGGCAGCAGCGTCGGCGGCGCCACGGCGCGCACGGTGGCCCCAAGCGAGGCCAGCGCCATGAAGTTGGACCGCGCCACCCGGCTGTGCAGGATATCGCCGCAGATCGCCACGGTCAGCCCGGCGATACGGCCCTTGCGGCGGCGAATGGTCAGCGCATCGAGCAGCGCCTGCGTCGGGTGTTCGTGGCGGCCATCGCCGGCATTGAGGACGGGGCAGCCGACCTTTTGCGCGATGAGGCCGACGGCACCGGAACTGCCATGGCGGATAACGATCACGTCCGGATGCATGGCATCGAGCGTCAGCACCGTGTCGAGCAGCGTTTCGCCCTTTTTGACGCTGGAGCCGGAGACGCCGAGATTGACGACATCGGCACCAAGACGTTTTCCTGCGATTTCGAAGCTGAGCAGCGTGCGGGTGGAGTTTTCGAAAAAGGCGTTGATCTGGGTCAGGCCGGCAAGGCGGCTGTCGTGCTTGGCGGCCTTGCTGCGATTGAGCGCAATCCATTGTTCCGCCTCGTCGAGCAGGAACAGGATTTCCCAGGGCTTGAGATCGGCAATGCCCAGCAGATGCGAATGCGGAAACGGATGGGCGCCGCCGGCTATGGCCGGGTGGGAGTATGGGCGCGGTCCACCTTGCATGGCAGCGCGTGTAGCCGCCCCCGTCCCCAGCGGCAAGACAAGTGTGTCAGCGATGTGTCAGCGAACTGTCAGTGCGTGTCGCGGCGAAAACGCAGCACCGGCAGCACGCTGGCAAAATCATCGCGCCACACCGGCAGGGCGGCATCGGTTTCCACCGCGCGCCATTGCCCCGGCAACTGATCGAGCCGGGCCGTGCTGCGGCTCAGCACGATCCATGTCGATTGCGCGAACATCTGGCCGCGCGGCTGGGCGCCGACCGGGCTGTAGGTGCGGGCGCGGGCCTGCCAGCCGCCGTCCTTGGCGATGGCGGCAATCACCGGTTCCAGATTAAGGAAACGGTTGGAAATGTGGATGAGCAGCACGCCATCGTCGGCAAGGGTGCGGCCATAGACGGCAAAGGCTTCACGCGTCACCAGATGCAGCGGAATGGCGTCGGAGGAAAAGGCATCGACGGCAAGCAGGTTGAACGCGCCCCGAGGCTGATTGGCCAGTGTGAGGCGGGCATCGCCGATGGCGATTTTCATGTCCGGGGCGCAGCGGCTGATATAGCTGAAATCCTTGCGGGCGATGTTTTCGATGACCGGATCGATTTCGAACGCGGTCCAGGTCTGGCCAGGCTGGCGGTAACAGGCCAGCGTTCCGGCACCGAGGCCGACAAAGCCGATGCGCGCCGCCGGGCCGAACATCGCCGGAGCAGCCGCCATCGCCAGCCCGACACCGCTTTGCGGGGCATAGTAGGTCATCGGCACGGTTTTCATG
>NZ_JANPCD010000053.1:0-9001 GCF_031430775.1 Sandarakinorhabdus sp.
AAACACGGCGGCCCTCCGCCCCCCCCTACCGCGCCGGGGCCCGCAACCTCACACCGCAGAACCGCTACGGCCGGCTGACGGCGGCCCCCCCCCCCCGCTTCGGCCCGGCGCGCGCGCACGCCGGCGATCAGGCGCGGGCGCGCGTGGTGGCCGGCAGCGCCGACAATCAATCCTTAAGCAGCGATGCGCGCGTGTTCCGCGATTCGGCCAAGGAGCTTGCCGATACGCTGAACACCCAGATGCCGAAATTCACCACGGTGTTCGACAGTTTGGAACGCGCCTTGGAAGATATTGGTGACAGCATTGTCGGCCAGCTGGAAAACCTGCCGCAGAATGTGGTCGGCAATGTCGCGCAGAACACGCTCAACCGCCTGCTGAATGTCGTGCTCAAGCCTATTGAAAAGCTGCTCGACCTGGTGCTCAGCCCGCTGGAAAACACCAGCGGCCTTGGCGCGCTGGGCGGCGCTGGTATCGGTTATGCAGTCGGCGGGCCGCTTGGCGCGCTGGCGGGCCTGTTGATCGGCGGATTTATCGAGGCGCTGGCCGGAAAGGACAAGTTCGTCGATGTCAACCCGACAATTTCCAATGGCCGCGTCTCTGGCGCGCTGAAGTTCCGCAGTGACGAAAAGGGCGAACAGGGTCAGGAGATTCTGTCGGCGTTCGCCGGCGGCCTGACCAATCTGGCGCAGTTGCTGGGCGGCACCCTCAAGGACGGGGTGAAGCTGGCGACCATCGGCGTCAACAAAGACAAGAACTTCTTCATCAACCCGACCGGCGGCAACTTCCTTCAGCCGGGTGTGGTGAACTTCAAATCGCAGGACGAGGCGATCATCGCCGGCCTGCGCGACGCCATTGCCAAGGGCGCCGTGGCCGGCATCGATGCCAGCGTGGCGCGGCTGCTGGCAACCGGCGATTTCGAAACACAGGCGACCAAGGCCGCGACCCTGTCGCAGGCGCTGCGCCTGTTCGCCGTCAACAGCGACCCGATCGGCGAAGCGGTCAAGGCGCTGAACAAAGAATTCAGCGACCTGCGCGACATCATGATCGAGGCTGGCAGCAGCCAGGCCGACATGAACAAGGCCAGCGACGAATATGAACGGCAGCTTGAAGCGGTGCGCACCGCCAGCGAACAGGCCACGGCCAGCCTGCGCGGCTTCCTGAGCAGCCTCAATTTCGGCAGCAGCTCGCCGCTGTCGCTGACCGATCAGCGGCGCAGCGCCACGGCGGCGTTCGAGGAACAGCGCGGGCGCATCGGCACCGCCGGGTTCAACCAGGGCGCGTTTGTCGCCGCCGGCCAGCGCCTGATCGATATCGAAGAACAGGTGCAGGGCCGCACTGACGGGTTCTTCACCGTGTTCGACCGGGTGCAGGCCGAAACCACCCGCGCCATCAATGCCATCACCAACGCATCGGTGTGCAGGGCGACAACCCGTTCGCCCGCGCCACGGCCAGCGCGACACAGGCCACGGCGGAAAACACCGCCGCGCTGGTGCCGATCATGGCGAACCTGCCGCAGACGATCAGCGATGCCATCTCGGCGGCACTGGCGGCGCTTGGCGGCGCCGGCGGCTTTGTCGGCGGTGACACGCGGGGCTTTGTCGCCTGATGCCGGGGCCAACCGCCGATGATGTCGCCCGCGCCACCCGCGCCGCCGCTGTCGATGTGCGCGTCGACGCCGCCGTGTTGACGCGCCAGCCCGGGGCGCGCGACCAGCTGGCGACGCCGCGAAAAGGTTATTGGGATGCCATCGCCGATGCCGCCGCCGTCAATACCGAAACCGCCGCATTGATTGGCACCGAACGCCGGCGATTCGCGGTGCGCGTCGGCGGCGTGCTGTCGATCGATGCCAGCACCGTGACGCCAACCGTGACCCTGATCGATGCCGGGCTGGCGGCGAACGGGGCCTTTCTGATCAGCCGCATTGCCGTCGATGACGACGCCGCCGCCACCGACTTGGAGCTTTTCGGATGAGCAACGCCATCATCATCGAGCCGCTGGCGCTGTCGGCCCTGTTCGCACCGTCTGCGCCTGCCGTGCCCACGGCGCTGGCGGATCTGCGCAGCGACCTGATGGGCGTGCGCTATGTGTCCGGCGCGGCGGGGGCAACCGACAGCATCGACATCGATCTGGCTGCCGCCACTGCCATCGACACCGTGGCGCTGCTGGCCACCAATGGCGCGCCCGCGACCTGGGCCGTGGCGGCCGCCGACACGCAGGGCGGGCTGGCAACGCCGGCGTACACATCGGGCAGCATGACGTTCCCCGCCGGCACGGTCACGCCCACCACGGGCGACACGCACGCCCTGCATGCCATGTCTGCGGCGGAAACGCGCCGCTGGTGGCGGCTGTCGCTGGCCGGGCTGTCGGTGCCTGTGGCGGCGGGACGGCTTGTCATGGGGCGGCGCATCGCGCTGGCGCGCAATTTCAGCACGGGCGCAGCGTTCGGTGTGCGCGATCTGGGCGCGGTGGATTTTTCCCCGCTGGGCGTGCCGATCGTGCGGCCCGGCGCGCGGCAGCGGCAGCTTGGCCTGCGCTTTGCCTATACCTACCGCGACGAGGCCGAGGCACTGGTCAGCACGATGATGGAACGCGTCGGCAACACCCTGCCCATCCTGATCGTCACCGACCCTGCTGTGAATGCGCAGCGGCAGCGGCGGATGTATTTCGGATACCTTCAGGGGCAGCTCGACCTGGTCGTCAACACCGGCAACATGTTCGAATGGCGTGTCACCATGGCGAGCCTGATCTGATGCCTGTTGTGGTGTTGATGCAGCCATGGGACCCGGTGGCGGCGGCGGCGGTCAATGTGCGCGTCACCAATGTCGATGACCCGCGCGTGACGACGCTGGACGGGCTGCGCTGGTGGCCGGTGCTGGCGCGGTCGGCGGCCCGCAGCCTTGACCTGTTCGACGGCGATTTTTCGGGGCGGATATCGGCCAGCATCGGCGACCTTGAAATCGGTCTGGCCGCCCACCCCGACGCGCCGCGATACAGTTGGGGCGAACGCCCGGTGACGATCTGGCGCGGGGATGCCGGCGCGCCCTGGGCCAGCTGGGTGCAGGTGTTCAAGGGCCTGACGCGCCCGGTGCGGGCAAGCCGGGGCCGCATGCAGATCCCGCTGCGCGCCGATGATCGCTGGTATGACAAGCCGCTGCTGCCGGTCTATGCCGGCACCGGCGGCCTTGAAGGCCCGGCAGAATTGAAGGGCGTGCCGAAACCGCTGGCCATCGGGCGCCCGCAGTTCGTGCCGCCCGTGCTCATCAACCGCGTGCTGGATATTTACCAGCTTTCGGCCTTTGCGATTCAGGCGGTGCCGGCGTTGCTGGACCGGCTGTCGCGTTTTTCCGGCCCGGCCTATGCCGGTGACCATGCCGACTATGCCGCGCTGGCCGCCGCATCGATCACGCGCGGGCAATGGCGCAGTTGCCTGGCCCAAGGCCTGGTGCGGTTCGGGGCGCCGCCCGTGCTGCCATCGGCCATTGTCGAAGGCGACAGCGGCAGCGCGCTGGGCTGGGTGCGCCGGCCCGGTGCCGTCATCCGCCGCCTTGCCATCCTTGCCGGCGCCGATGATGCCACGCAGATCGATGCTGTCAGCCTGGCCGCGCTGGACACCTGGGCCGCGACGCTGCCGGGCGGCGGCAACATCAGCCGATATTTCGCGCAGCAGGCAACTGTTGGGGCGGTCATTCAGGAAATCGCCGCCAGCTGCAACGCGGCGGCCGGCATCGGCCATGATGGCAAGCTGTTCGTGGCGCGCGTCGGCATCGGTTCGCCATCGGTGACGCTGGCCGCCAATGGCACGCGCACGCCGGCGGTGGCCTCTACCGAACTGCTGGAGGCCAGCAGCCCCTTTTGGCGTCTGGCGCTGGAGGCGGAAATCACCGAACGCGTCCACGGCGCCGGCGAATTCGGCCTGATCGATGCCGACCAGGTGGCGTTCCCCGATGGCACGCCCGTCGGTGCGGCGGGCCGGGTGCCGGCGATTGCCACCGTGGTCATCAAGGCCGACCACACCGGCGCCGCGCTGGCGGGGCAGTTGCCGCGCGCGGTGCAGGCGCGGCGGTTCCTGGGCGACACCGATGTGACGACAACGACGACATGGTCGATTGTTGCCACCGGCTGCACGGCCACCATCGGCGCCGCCACCGGCCTGATCGACATCACCGCCTGCACCACAAACGGCAAGATTGTCGTCACCAGCGTGCGCGACACCGTCACCATCGCCGTCGAAGTGGCGGTGCTGCTGGAACTGGCACCGCCACCATCATCGGGCGGCGGCGGCAGCGGCGGCGGCGGCAGCGCCAGCGGCACCGTGTCCTATGCCACCAGCAGCACCAGTTACGGCACCGCCGCCATCGAATTGACCGTGACGATCGGCACCGGCGGCACCTGCGCGCTGGCGTTCCCCGGCACGTTTACGGTCGCCAGCGGCGGTACGCAGGACGCGCGCGGCAAATGGCAGCGCGAAACATCGCCCGGCACATGGGCCGATGTCGGCAGCGAGGCCAGCAGCACCGAGGGCGCAGACGGTGACGGCACGCCCGGCAGCATCAGCGTTGACGCCAACGCCACCGGCCTGACGCCGTCCAGCAGCCAGAAATTCCGCCTGTTGCTGCGCCGCGCGGCGGCCGGCGGATCCATGAGCTTTACCGGCACGGCATCGGCGGTGGCAGGATGACGGCGCTGATCGCCTATCGCCACGGCGTCACCGGCGAAATCCAGATTGTCACCAGCGCGGCCGGCATGGGTGTCGATTGGCAGGTGTTGCCGCCGCCGCCCGCCGATGCCGGCACGCGCCCCTATCGCTACACCGCCGGCGCATGGGTGGCGGCCGAGACCGGGCCGCGAATCGCGCGGTTCGATTTCGTGCAGTTGTGGCCATCGGCGGCGCTGCCGCTGGTCATCAGCACCGCCGACCCGTTCATGGCCCGCGCCTGGGCCAGTTTCCAGGCATGGGACGGGATGATCGACCTGACCGACGCCCGCGTGCTGGCCGGATTGGTGCGCGCCGAACAGCTTGGATACCTCACCACCGCCCAGGCCGACCGCATCCGCGCCGGCCTGCCACCGCTTTGAAACAGGGAGACACGCGTGATTGATGTGACCGATGCCGAATTGTTGTGTGAAATCCAAAGGCGGATCATCGCCCGCGAAAATGCCGCGCCGACAAGACGTGGCAAGTCGGAGTGGCGCCGCCTGCATCGGCGCACCGAGGCGTTGCTGCCGGCCCTTGAGGGGCTGGGCATCGATGTCGCGCCGCTATCCGGTTCCGGCCTCAAGCCGCCCGGCGCGGCATGATCTGGCTGGCGCTGTATGCCGCCGCGCTGATGCTGACGGCGATCGTGTGCTGGGAACGCGGGTGGGGGTATCGGCGGGCGTCGCTGCTGCTGTGCCTCAACCTTGTGGTGCAGGTGTCGATCGAGGCGCTGACCGGCGATTTCACGCCGACCGGCTCCCTGATCGTGCTCGATATGCTGACCGGCTTTGCCATCGCGCTGTGCCCCGATGCCACGTGCGCACATTCCATTGTCGCCACCTGCTTGCTGTTTCAGGTGTCGATCCATTTTGCCTATCTGGCTGCCGGTGAACCCGGCGGTCAGGGGCAGTTCTATTATTACCTGCTGAGGTCCATTGGAGGGTGGGCTCAGGCGGCTGTGCTGCTTGGGGGTGCAATCAATGGATCTGCGAGGCGATATTGGGTGGCTGGCCCTGCTGGCCGCCGGCTTGCGCGCGTTGTGGGTGGCGATCATCAGGGCGTGGCACCGTGAACGATCTGCCGACGACAAGTAAATGGGCCGGCTCGGCCGTGCTGGTGCTGTCGGTGCTGACTGCTTTCATGACGGCGTATCGCGCATTTGCCGCGCCCGATGAGGAACAGGACAAGCGAATCGCCAGCCTGGCCACCGTCGTCTGCCTTGAAAACGAACAGAGGGCGCGCACCTGCCAACGTCTGGGATTGATGAAATGACCGCCGCCGTCGCCGAGGTCGAGTGCATCGCCCAGCTGCTGCGCATCGAGGCGCACGGCGAAGCGCAGTTCGCCGTGATGATCGGCGCGGTGCCGGCCAGTATGTCCGAATCCGCGCTGGCCGTGGCTGCGCTCGAGCGGGCCGTAGTGCTTTTGAAGGGAACCCCTTGATGCAATTGTCGCCCAATTTCTCGCTGGCCGAACTGACCGTCAGTGAGGCGGCACGCGAGCGCCGCCTGTCCAACGCCCCCAATGGCACGCACCTGGTCAACCTGCGCCGCACCGCCGCCCAGATGGAACGCGTGCGCGCGCTGTTCGATCGCCCGGTGACGGTCACCAGTGCGTATCGCAACCCGGTCGTCAATCGCGCCGTGGGCGGTGTGCCGACCAGCCATCACGCGCTGGGCTGGGCGGTGGACTTCACCATTCCCGGCCTGACGCTGATGGCGGTCGGCCGCGCCATCGCCGCCAGCGATATCGAATTCGATCAGCTGATCGGTGAATGGGGCCGCGGCATCCTGCACATCAGCTTTGCGCCCGCCCTGCGCCGGCAGGTGCTGACGCAGCGCGGTGGCCCCGGCACGGCGGTGGAACTGGGGCTGGTGCCATGAATGCCGACCGGCTCAAGTCCATACTCGGCACCATCGCCGTGGCGGCGGCGCCTGTTCTGACCGCCATTTATCTGTTCGTGCCGCTCAAGGGCGGCGGCCATGATGCCGTTGTCGCACTGCTGACGCTGGCCTGGCAGATGACCGGCACAGTGCTGCGCAGCCAGTTCCCCGGCCCCGAAATCAACGCCCCTGTTCCAATGAAGGAAGCCGCATGACCGACGTAATTCACCCAGCGCCAACTGAGTTTTCAGCCGAGCAATTGGCGGCAGACCCTGTCCTGCGCTATTTTTATTATTCACACTTGCCTGCGGTCCTACAGGCCGCAAGCAAGCCGTTCTGCGATTTGGCGCGTCACATTGTCGAGACCTTGCCGCGCAATGCCGAGCGCACGGTCGCGCTGCGGAAGTTGCTCGAGGCCAAAGATGCCGGCGTGCGAGCCAACGTGTCATGATCCTTGCAACCTGTGCCGCCCTTGCGCTGGCGCTGGCCAATCCGGCCGGCGGCGGCACCTATCAACTGACGCAGGATTGCGCCCCGGTGGCGGGCAAGCAGCCCGGCCCCGCGCTGACCATTCGCGCCCGCTATGCCGCGCCGGTGGTGATCGAGGCGGGGCGGCACGATATCGCCGGCATGGCGGTGATCGGCGGCGGCAATGTCACGCTGCGCGGGGGCCGCATCATGGCGCCGGGCGGGGCACAAGGTATCTGGCCAGCTGGCCCGGCCTATTATGGCCTGCTGCTGCGCGGTGCGACTGGCGTGGTGATCGAGGGCACGCGGTTCACCAACGCCCGCAAGGCCGTGGTGGTCGATGAAAGCGCGGGAATCACCATCCGCTTCACCCGCTGCGAAGGCGGGGTCGAGGATTGCGTTATAGCATCTCGCACCGCCGGGCTGGCCTATGTCCACAACATCGCCGGGCCGTTCTGGACCGTGCCGACCATTTGCAACATCGCCGGCGCTGTCACCAAGGGGCTGGGCAAGGCGGCGTGCAGCAGCGCGGGCGGCACCTGGACCGATGGCTGGCATCAGGACGTGTTGCAGCTGCGCGACAAGGTCACCGATGTGCTGGCGGCGTGGAATGTCATCAATACCACCGGGCAGGGAATCACCCAGATGGACACCGCAGGCGATCTACCGCTGGCGCTGGTGCGCGTTACCGGCAACGACATCCGCGCCGGCCGCCATGGCCTGACACTGGGCCGCTGCGCCGGGTGCAGCATCGACCGCAACTGGCTGGCATCGTCGGTGCCGGGGTGGAAAGCGGTCATCATCCCCGGCCAGGCGCTGGCGTGCGGCAACACGGTGCCCAGCGGCGGCGCGGGCCGGGAGGCGTGCAAATGATGGCGCTCAAGGGCTGGAAACTGGCCGGCGCTGTTGTGGGCGCGCTGATGGCGCTCGGGATTGTCGGCTTTGTTTTCGACCGGCTGTTTCTTGCCCCTGGCCGGGCCAAGCAAGCCGCCATCCAGTTCAAGGCGGACGTGGGCGGCGCCGAGGCCCAAGCCGCCGCCGCAAAGGACGCTGTGGCCACTGGCGAGCGCATCGAGCGCGTGCGCGAAACCATCGAAAGGACAACTCGTGAAAACACCATCCGCATCATGGCCGCGCCGGGCGCCGGCGACCCTGTCCCAGCTGCTGTTGCTGTCGAGCTTGACCGCGCTCTCGGCCTGCGCAACGCATATCAGGGTCACGGCGCCAGTCAGCGAGTGCCTGACCCTGCTGCCGGCGTCGGTGCGGACGGCAACACCGGGCGCTGAACGTCCGGCGACGTGGTCGATCGGCACGCTGGCCACGTTCGCCGATGCGCAGACAGGCCAGCTAGACAAGGCCAACGCTGACAAGGCCGAAATTCTGGCCTTCGATCAGCGGTGCCGGGACCGTGACGCAGCGCTTGTGAAATCTCTGACCAAGCGGAAGGTGCTGGGGCTGTTCTAAAGGTTCGCCAATTCTGGAAATCCTCTAGCAATATCAATGGGCGATATTTGCCCGTTAGCCAAGCCAGCGCATTGAAATCATTGCATTAGTGCAGCCCCGGTCGGGCCTCCAGCGATGCTGACCATAGCCGCCATCGCGGTGGCGATCACGGCGGGTTATCGCGAATATGCGCTTCCAGCTCATCGAAGAACCGCTCCAGATTGTGGAGCACATTGACCTTGAACTCATAGTTCACTTCCGGCGAATTGCTGTCGATGATCGGTGATTCATCGACTTTTTCCGCATAGGCGCCAGCGATGGTGCGGACATATTCGGGGGTCAGCTGAATTTCGCCCATCCGATCGAGAATGCGAAGCTGCACGATCATGATCTGGCGCACCAGCATCTCAAGCGCGGTGATGCGCGCCACTGCCGCCACGGGATCAAGCTCGACCGAGTCGTGTTCAAACAAGGGCGCAGTGTATAGCGGCTTCCCCCGGGTTAAAACCCCC
>NZ_JANPCD010000054.1:0-1835 GCF_031430775.1 Sandarakinorhabdus sp.
TCCGCCTCAAGGAAGCGGGGCACGCGACCGAGGTCGTTGTCGTCTCCGTCGGCGAGGCGGCCGCCGCCGACACGCTCCGTACCGGGCTTGCCATGGGAGCCGACCGCGGCATTCTGGTGCGCGCCGACGGGCGGCTGGAGCCGCTGGCCGTCGCCAAGCTGCTCGCCGCCGTATGCAAGAAAGAAGCCCCTGGCCTGGTGATCCTCGGCAAGCAGGCGATCGACGACGATGCCAACCAGACCGGCCAGATGCTCGCCGCATTGCTCCAATGGCCGCAAGGCACGTTCGCATCCAAGGTAACTGTCGCCGGCGACCGCGTCCATGTCGAACGCGAAGTCGATGGCGGGTCCGAAACCGTCGATCTCAAGATGCCGGCGATCATCACCACTGATCTTCGTCTCAACGAGCCGCGCTATGCCTCGCTGCCCAACATCATGAAGGCCAAGTCCAAGCCGATCGCGCAAAAGACGCCTGACGATTACGGTGTCGATGTCACGCCGCGCCTGACTGTCACCAAGGTTGTCGAGCCGGCCAAGCGGTCAGCCGGCATCAAGGTGAAATCGGTTGATGAACTGGTCGCCAAACTCAAGGAAATGGGAGCCGTGGCATGAGCGTTCTGGTCCTTGCCGAACATGATAATGTCGTCCTGAAAGATGCGACGCTGGCGGCGGTGACCGCTGCCACCCAGCTCGGCGGCGATGTCCATCTGCTGGTTGCCGGCAACGGCGCAGCAGGCGTGGCCGATGCGGCTGCCAAGGTGGCCGGGGTGGCCAAGGTGCTGCTCGCCGACAACGCAGCCTATGAAAACGCGCTGGCCGAAAATGTCGCGCCGTTGATTGTCGCGCTGATGGCCGGTTATGACGCGTTCGTGGCGCCCGCCACGACACGCGGCAAGAACATCACGCCGCGCGTTGCCGCCGCGCTTGATGTCGCGCAGATTTCCGAAATCCTGTCGGTCGAAGGCCCGGACACGTTTACCCGGCCGATCTATGCCGGCAATGCCATCGCCACCGTCAAGACCAGCGATGCCAAAAAAATCATCACCGTGCGCGGCACTGCCTTTGCCAAGGCCGCAACCAGCGGCGGCAGCGCAGCGGTCGAAAGCATCGGCGGCCCCGGCGATGCCGGCATGTCGGCCTTTGCCGGCGCCGAACTGACCAAATCGGCGCGTCCTGAACTGACCGCCGCCAAGATCATCGTGTCCGGCGGACGCGCGCTCGGCAGCTCTGACAAGTTCCACGAATTCATCGATCCGCTCGCCGACATGCTCGGCGCCGCCGTCGGCGCCAGCCGCGCCGCCGTCGATGCCGGCTATGCCCCCAACGACTATCAGGTCGGCCAGACCGGCAAGATCGTGGCCCCTGAGCTTTATGTCGCCGTCGGCATCTCCGGCGCCATCCAGCATCTGGCCGGCATGAAGGACAGCAAGATCATCGTCGCCATCAACAAGGACGAGGAAGCCCCGATTTTCCAGGTCGCCGACGTCGGCCTGGTCGGCGACCTGTTCGCTCTGGTGCCGGAACTGACCGGCAAGCTCTGAGCGATCCGGCCACAAACAGGAAAGGGCGGCGCCGGACAACCCGGTGCCGCCCTTTTTTGATTCCGGCGTCTTACGTCAGCGGGTCGATGCTGCTGGCGCTGACGATCAGCAGCCATTCGCCGCCCAATTGGTCCTTGTACGTGCCATTGTCATAGACACGGAAATCTTCGGCCATTTCGGTGATCGCGACCTTGCGGCCAAGCGCGCGATAGTCGTCTCCCTTGGCCTCGGGTTTTTACCAATGACCGACCAACCGAACATTTTGATCCTGATGGTTGACCAGCTGACAGGGACG
>NZ_JANPCD010000055.1:0-6817 GCF_031430775.1 Sandarakinorhabdus sp.
GATTCCCGACAGCGAGATGTAAAAACCCAAGCCAAGTGCTTGCTCTGCAAAGTCCTGGCTGGCGGTGAAGCAATGGATGACGCCGCGCAATTCCCCTTCGCCGGGTTCGCGAAGCAGCGCCAGCGTATCGGCTTCGGCATCGCGGGTGTGAACGATGAGCGGCAGGCCCGTCGCCCGTGCAGCCATGATATGACTGCGAAAGCTGGCCTGTTGCCGGCCGCGATCGGACTTGTCGTAGAAATAATCCAGACCGGTTTCGCCTATGCCGATGACCCGGCCATGCCCGGCGGCATCGATCAGGGCTGCGGCATCGGTGTCGGGATGCAGATCGGCCTCGTGCGGGTGGATGCCGACCGTTGCCCAAACGTCCTTTTCGCCATCAGCCTGGCCGATGACCGCATCCCATTCGTTGCGGCGTGTCGAAATGCCCAAAAAGCCCGAAACGCCGGCGATGCGGGCCCGGGCGAGCACGCCGGGGCGATCCTCGACCAGCCCGGGGTAGTTGAGGTGGCAATGGCTGTCGATCAGCATCAAGCAGGCTCGGGCGTCAGACGCGGAAACACGCCCTCGGGCGCCGGAAGCTGGGTGCCAGCCGCAACAATTGTGTTGAAGCCGCTGAAATCACGTGCATCTGGCGCCACGCCGAGCTGATCAAGAAGCCGCGATGTCGATTCCGGCATGAACGGCTGCGCCAGCAGCACGATGCGGCGCGTCGCATCCATGGTGGCACGCAGAACCTGCGCCATGCGGGCAGTATCGGTCTTGGCCAGCGCCCATGGCGCGTTCTCGGCAAAATAGCCGTTGGCAGCCGACACGAGGCCCATCAACGCCTCCAGTGCCTTGTGCAAAGCCCAGGCATTCATCGCTGCGAAATAGGCCTGCGTCAGCGCGGTGAAGCTGGCATGCAGGGCCGCTTCGCTGTCGCCGCCCTCGCCTTGCGCCGCTGGCACGATGCCGCCGAGGTTCTTGGCGACCATCGACAGGCTGCGCTGGGCCAGATTGCCGATGCCATTGGCCAGGTCGGCGTTGGTGCGCTCGATGATCGCCTCGTCGGAATAGCTGCCATCATCGCCAAAGGCGATTTCACGGCACAGGAACCAGCGCAGCCGGTCGACACCGAACCGGGTCGCCATTTCCGATGGATCGACGACATTGCCGAGCGTCTTGGACATTTTCTCGCCCCGGTTGAGCAGAAAGCCATGGCCGAACACGGCGCGCGGCAAAGGCAGGCCCGCCGACATCAGGAACGCCGGCCAATAGACAGTGTGGAACCGCACGACATCCTTGCCGACGACATGCAGGTCCGCCGGCCACCATTGGCCGTCAAGCCCGCCAGCGCCAGTCAGGTAATTGGCCAGCGCATCGAGCCAGACATACATCACATGGCTGGGACCGGTTTCAGCACCGTCGGGCACCGGAATGCCCCATGAAAAGGATGTGCGGCTGACCGACAAATCCGAAAGTCCGCCGGCAACAAAGCTTCGCATCTCGTTGAAACGGCTGACAGGTTGAATGAAGTCGGGCTGGCCATCATAGAGCGCCAGCAGCCGGTCCTGATAGGCCGACAGCCGGAAGAACCAGCTTTCCTCGACTGTCCATTCCACCGGCGTGGCCTGCGGCGAGAGGCGCACCGGATTGCCGGCGGAATCCACGGCATCGACGAGTTCTGCGTCGTCGTAATAGGCCTCGTCGCGCACCGAATACCAGCCTTCGTAGCGGCCAAGATACATGTCGCCATTGGCAGCCATGCGCCGCCACAGTTCCTGCACCAGCGCCTTGTGATCGGTGTCGGTGGTGCGAATGAAGCGGTCAAAATTGATGCCAAGCTGATCATCAAGCGCGCGGAACGGCTCCACCATGGCATCGACATAGGCCTTGGGCTCCTGCCCAGCCGCCCGTGCCGCTTGGTCGATCTTGAGGCCGTGTTCGTCGGTGCCGGTCAGGAACCGCACGTCAAACCCATCGAGACGCTTGAAACGGGCGATGACATCAGTGGTAACCGCTTCATAGGCATGGCCCATGTGCGGACGGCCGTTGGGATAGGCGATGGCTGTGGTGATATAAAATGGCTTCGACATAACCGCAGCAAATGCGGCAATCCCTGCCGCAGTGCAACAGGGCGATTTGGCTCAGCGCGCGCCGATTGCAGCCAGTTTCATGGCAAGATCGAACACCACCTGCTCGGCAACCAGGTTCAGCGGCAGCGCATCGGCTGCCAGCTTCGACGCAGCCTCCCAATCGGCGAGCGCCGCGCCCAGCGCCGGTCCGCGCTGCTGCCGTGCGGCCTGTGCCAGCATTGCCGGCGCGCGTTCGAGAAAGGCCTCGTATCGTCCTGCCCCGGCCTTGCCCGCCAGCGACTTGGCCAGACGCAGCGCGGCCCCCGGCTTTGCCCCCGTGCTTGCCAATGCCGCCATATCGTCGAACAGCGCCCCGATACCCGGCTCGGCAAAACGCAAGGCGCGGCCGGGGCATCCCTGCGCCAGACTGATCAAGGCAGCACGGTCATCATCATCATCCACATCATCGAGCAAGCTCGCGACCTGCGCATCTGGCAGAGGATGAAACCGCAGTATCCGGCACCGCGATCGGATTGTCGGCAGCAGGCGTCCGGGGGAATGACTGATCAAAAGGAATATCGTATCTTCGCCTGGTTCCTCAAGATTCTTCAGCAATGCATTGGCTACGTTCTTGTTCATGTCATCAGCGGCGTCAACCACGACCACGCGGCGCTTGCCCAGCAATGCCGTTCCTTGCAAAAATTCGCGCAAGGGTTGACCAACGGTTTCCTTGCGCCGCACGATCTGGGGCAGGACAATTTCCGAGCGGAGCTTGCCGGTGGTCGAGCTTTCCTCTCTGGCGACAAGACGATAATCGAGGTGGGAGCCGGCGGCCATCAATCGGGCGGCGCGGTCATCGTCGGGGACGGCTAAACCGGGCACATCCGGGCATCCTGCGAGCAGCCAGACGGCAGCTTGCCGGGCAAAGAGTGCTTTGCCCAAGCCTTCGGGACCAACCAACAGCCAGCTGTGTTGCGGCCTGTCGCCCATGAACGGCGCCTTGAACGCGGCAACCTGCTCGTCATGGCCGATCATCATGGCATCAGCGCCAACACAGCGCGGAACACATTGTCGACATCGGCGCTGGCGTCGATCTGGTGACAGCGGGCCGGCTCCATCACGGACAAAGCATCGAAAAACGCCGCGATTCTGGCATGAAAGGCGCTGTCATGGGCTTCGAAGCGGCCTTCGCCGCCGGCGCGTGTCTGTGTCCGGGCCAGACCAACGCCGGGGTCGATGTGGAACACCAGCGTGATATCCGGCCATAGCCCGCCGCACGCCATCGCGTGCAGCGCCTTCAGATCGTCATCGGCCAGTCCCTTGCCAGCACCTTGATAGGCGCGCGTGGAATCGACAAATCGGTCGCAAATCACCGTCGCGCCCGCAGCTAGCGCCGGACGAATGACCAACGCCACATGTTCGGCCCGCGATGCGTTCATGAGGCACGCCTCTGCCCATGGCGTCCAGCGATCCGGCGCGCCGTTGACCAGCAGGTCGCGGACCGCTTCGCCGCCAGCTGTGCCGCCGGGTTCACGTGTCAGCACCACCTCATGGCCCAGCGCCACGAAATGCGACGCCAACCGGCGTGCCTGGGTGGACTTGCCGCTCCCCTCCCCGCCTTCCAGCGTGATGAAGCGGCCCGGCATCAACCAAACAGGCCCGTGAGCCAGTTCCAGGCGCGGCGGAACATGCTGGCTTCCTCGATGGCGACGGCCGTGACCAGCGGCACCCGGCGCGGCGCCTGGCCCGGCATGGTGACGACAAGATCGGCGACCTTTTGACCGGCCTTCAACGGCGCTGTCAGGCCTGGCACTGCGGCCACGCTGACCTTGCGCTCCATGGCGAAACCGCGTGGCAGCGTCACGAACAGGTCGCGCGGTGCGACGGCATCGATCAGCGGGTCGGCGCCGCCAGCAACTGCGACCTTGCCGAGCACCTGGCCCTTTTTGCCCACCGGCACGTTCTGGAACGCGGCGAACCCCCAGTTCATGAAGTCAACCGACGCGCTGACCCGCTGGCCGAAGGATTCGAGGCCGGCCACTACCATGACAAGCCGCCGCCCGTTCTGCACCGCCGAGCCGGTGAAGCCATAGCCGGCTTCGTCGGTGTGCCCGGTCTTCAGGCCATCGGCACCGGCGATCTTGCCGAGCAAGGGATTGCGGTTGGGCTGGGTGATATCCTGCCCGGCACCCATGGTCTTGCCCCAGGTGAAATTTTCCTTGGCATAGAAGCGCTTGTACAGATCGGGAAAGTCCCGGATCGTGGCTTCGGCCAGAATGGCGAGATCGCGCGCGGTCACATACTCATTGGGGTCGGGCCAGCCGCTGGTGTTGGCAAAATGGCTGTTCTTCATGCCCAGCCGCTGCGCCTCGCGGTTCATCAGCGCCACGTAATTGGCCTCGGTGCCGCCAAGCCCCTCGGCCAGCACGACACAGGCATCATTGCCTGACAGCGTGACGATGCCGTGCAACAGGTTTTCGACGCTGACCTGTTCGTCCGGCGACAGGAACATCGTCGAACCCTGGCTGTGCCACGCGCGCCACGTCTCGGGTTTGACCAGTATCTTCTGGTCCATCGAGGCTTCGCCGGCCTTGAGCAGCTTGAAGGCGACATACACACCCATCATCTTGCCCATCGAAGCCGGCGGCATCCGGCTGTCGGCGTCCTTGGCGTACAGGACGGCGCCGGTCTGCATATCCTTCATATAGGCGCGCGGCGCTGCTGTCTGATAGGAAGGCGCAGCGGTAGGCGCCTGGGCCTGAACGGCCATCGGGGCAAGCAGCACAAGCGCAGCAGTCAGGGGGGCGAAAATCAGAACACGCATGGAATGAATTACTCTCTGGCTCATGGTTTGGGAGCGGCACCGCCGGCAGGAATCAGGCGCGCATCGTTGTAGCCGGCACGGCGCAATTGTGCCAGCGCGGCGCCAGCGGACGCTGCATCCGAATATGGCCCAAGACGCACCCGCGTCAGGCCCGACGGCGCTGTTTCGGTCACGACCGGGCCAAAAACCGACAGATAGCCCTTCAGCCAGGCTATACGCCCCGGATCGGACAGAGCGGCCACCTGCACAAAGATCGCTCCAGGAGCAACCGGGGCGGCGGCGGGCAACGTTGCTGACGTGACGCTGGCTGGCAGCGCGACCGTGATAACAGGCGGCACGGCGGCGGTTGCAGCGACTGTGGGCGGGACTGGCATAGCCACGGGCAAGGACGGCGCCGCCGCAACCGCAGGCGCCATCACCATGGCCTGTGCGCCGTCCGGAAACACCCGCCGCACCCGCACCCGCGCCGTGCCGGGGCGGTCCACGCCCAGCAATTGCGCCGATGCGCGCGACAGATCGATGATGCGGCCCGCCACAAACGGCCCCCGGTCATTGACGCGCACGGTCAGGCGCCGGCCATTGTCGATGTTCTCCACCTCGACCCAGCTCGGCATCGGCAGCGTCTTGTGCGCCGCCGTCAGGTCATCCTGGTTGTACCGCTCGCCATTGGCGGTGTTCAGGGCGTGAAACCCCGGCCCATACCAGCTGGCAACGCCCTTTTCGTCATAGGCGCGGTCGTCGGACGGATAATACCAGACGCCGAACACTTGATAGGGCTTGCCGATCTTGACGGTGCCGCCCAGTGCCGGACGTGCCGACACGGCAGCCGGCGCAGGCCGATCGGCCCTGCCCCCGCACGCTGCCAGAAGCAAAAGCGCGCCAAGCGCGATCAGCCGGTCAGGGCGCCGCAATGGCGTCACCCAGCAGCCCCACGGACAGGGCATAAAGATTGGAGCAATTGTAACCCAATATGGCCCGGTAGCTTTGCGTCACCAAGAATGCGCCCTGCCCCGGCCCGTCCGGCTCGATCAGCGACATCAGCGCATTATCGTCCGGCCAAGCGGCGTTGACCGCCACAAAACCGCGCGCGCGCCATTCGCTGGCGGTCATGAGCCGGCTGTGGCGGCTGATGGGTTGCACGCAGCGCTGCGGCACATCGGCGGCGGCCAGATCGGCGCGATTTGCGCCTGCTGGCACAATGGCACGAAAACCCCAGGTCTCGCCGCGCTTCCAGCCGGCTTGCTTGAGATATTCGCCAATGGACTGAAACACATCGGGCAGGCTGTTCCACAGATCGACACGGCCATCACCGTCACCATCCCGGCCGTTTCGCAGATAGCTGGTGGGCAGGAACTGCGTCTGGCCAAAGGCGCCGGCCCAACTGCCTCGCATTTGCGCCCGCGTGGCATGCGCTTCGCCGACCATCTTCACAGCTGCATCAAGCTCGGCCGTGAACAGCGCGCGCCGGCGCCCTTCATACGCCAGCGTCGCCAGCGCCGATGGCAGGTCGAAGGTGCCGATCACGCGGCCATAGCTGGATTCAATGCCCCAGATCGACGCGATGGTGGCCGCCGGCACCCCCGAGGCCTGCTCGGCGGCCATCAGCGCGGCGCGATGTTCGGCAAAGCGGCGTTGCCCGGCGGGAATGCGGTCGCCGTGGAATTTGCCGGCAAGATATTCGGGAAAGGTGCGCGGCCGCCCGGCGCTGCCCGGCTGGGTACGGTCATGGCCGATGACGCGCGGCTGGAATGTCACACCGGCCAGCCCCGCATCGAGCCATTCCGGCTTGATGCCGCGCGTGATGGCGTCGGCGCGATAGTTGGCCAGCCACAGGTTGAAGGCGAGCGCATCTGCGCCTTCATCGGCATGGGCCAGCGATGGCAGGAGGAGCAGGAGCAGGGCAAGGAACACACGCATCGTATATCTTGTGCCAAAG
>NZ_JANPCD010000056.1:0-4977 GCF_031430775.1 Sandarakinorhabdus sp.
ACGGTGACGTCCTGCGTCTCGCCGTCTTCGGTGTAGCGCGTCGCGCGCGGATACTGTCCTGCGTGCCGCTGCAGTTCGGCAAAGACACGGTAATTGCCGCGTTCTTTCAAGCCGTCCAACGCGGCGAGGAAATGCGCTTCATAGTCCATTATTGTCTCCCCGCCGTTTCATGCACGGCGAATTGTCGCGGGGCAAGCCCATTTTGGTCACTGAGCATCAGCTATTTGCACAGCTTGTGTCGTATGTCGTCGCCGCATGGCCCAGCGGAAAATGGCGGTGTCTTGCCATGGCAGTACCAAAAATCCATGTTCCACAAAGGCCAGCAATGTCAACGCAAAGGCCAGTGCATAGCCTGTGGCGATTCCACCGCGCGACGATAAGGCCAGGTGGCCAAGAACGCCGGCCACTAGCAGGATTGCCGCGAGCGACAAGGCAAAGAAGCGACGCGGCGGCGCAATCCTGAAATAGCTGGCGAGGTAACGCATGTGATCGGGCATCATCTCGGTGGACAGATGCGGCACGCCGGCAAAAATATTCAACTTTGCCGACAACCGCATGACGAAAAGCAACAGGAACGTCAGCGTAGCGGCCTGGTTTGGCTGCCCCCATGTCGCCGCCGCCAAGCCCAAGGCCGTGACGAACATCGCAACTTCGTGATGGATAAGCGTCCCGGCCGCTAGGCGGAACCGCCGCCAGCCGCGCGCATCGGGCGGACAGGGATCACGATTGGGGCCGGTGACAAAGCCCATCAGGAATGACAGTTCATGCCAGCCCCAAAGCACCAGCGCACAAGCAAAGGCTGCATAGGCTGCCGCCGGACTGGTCAGCTCGGCCGTGGTGATGACGCCCCCCATGGCAAAGCCGCTCGCGATCGTGGCGATCATGATGCTTATTGGCCAAGTATGGCTTGGCAACTGGTCAAGCCAAAGCACGAAGCCCGTGGCGACAAACCAAAGCACAGTCGCAAAGAGCAAGGGCAGGACCAGTTCCGACACGCCGAATTCCTACCAGACCGGCTGCATCCGGACCTGGGGCGTCAGGTCCATGCGGTCCACCGGGTGCAGGTAAATGCGCGCAAACGTAACGGCCGCCTTGAGCTTCAGACCGAATATGCGAACCTTTGCCATGACGCCGCCGCTGGCCGCAGCTTCGTCCATGGCATCAGACGTTTCGCGCATGGTTTCGAGCAGCGCGCGGAATGACGGCGCATCGGTCTGGAGGGCGATCGGAAACACCTGGCGGGTGATCTGGGTGGTGATGTTGAACACTTTGTAGCCAAACTCGGTCGGATCAATGCCAAAGGCATTATAAAGCGCCGGCCGCTTGTGATCGCGCACAAACATGGTTGCGTACACCGCCGTTAGGAAAAACCGGATCCACAGTACGTTGAGGCCGGTCAAAAGCCTGGGATCGGAGCGCATCAGCAAGGCAAAAGCCTCACCATGGCGGTATTCGTCGTTGCACCATTCCTGGAACCATTTGAAAATCGGGTGGAAGCGCTTTTCCGGATGTTTTTCAAGGTGGCGGTGGATGGTGATATACCGCGCATATCCAATCTTTTCCGACAGATACGTTGCATAGAAAATGAACTTCGGACGGAAATAGGTGTATTTCTTGGTCTTGGTCAAAAAGCCGAGGTCGATGCCGACACCCGCATCCTTCAGGCTGTCGTTGATGAAGCCGGCATGCCTGGATTCGTCACGCGCCATCAGCCTGAACAGCGCCTTGGCGTCCGGATTCTTCATGCGCTTGGTGATCTCGGCATAAAGAATGCAGCCGGAGAACTCGGACGTCATCGACGACACCAAGAAATCGACGAATTCCGGGCGCAGTTCAGGGTCCATGTTGGCGATCACACCGTCGAATTCGGGCGTGCGCTTGAAGTGCTGCTTGTTGGGATCGGCGGTCATCTCCGCGATCAGCGCATCCCATTCGCCGCGGACACCCGCCACGTCGATCTTGTCCATCGCGTCATAGTCGGTGGTGTAGAATCGCGGCGACAGGACGGTGTCCTGCGTGGCGATCGCCATTGCGCCTTCCTTGGTGATCGGCGTCTCAGCGTTCATCGCGGCTTCTCCGAGCTGAAAGTGATTTCATAAAGTTCGGTCAGTTCGGTCTGGGCCCTGAGCTGGGTCCACCAGCGGCGCAGCGCGCCAGCCTTCCAGACAGTGACCCTGCGGCGCAACGTCAGCGCTTCACCATAAGGCAACCTGACAGGGTCGCCGTGCACCTTCACCGCATCGCCTGGACCAAGCGCAATGTCACCATCAAGCTCGACATGGGCATGAAGATTGTCGGCGCTATGCTCGATCATGATCGTGCAATTGGTTTCCAGCGGCGGAGCGGTGAACAAGCCCATCAGGCCGGCCCCTTGCCATCTGCTGCCGGCGGCGCGGTGCGGGCCAAGGCATTGCCAGAATACGGCACCAGAAGTTGGGCGAAGGATGCGCGGTTGGTGTGCCCAAAGCTGCCAAGCTCGAGGATGCGCCCCGTTGCCTTGTCCTCAAGTGTCAATGCGCCATCGCTCCACTGCGTGATGGTCACCGGCGCCGCCCTCGACGTCTGGTGCAGCGTACGTTCGCGCATCATGCCCCGCATGACGCCGCGTATGAAACCGGAATTGCTGCCAGGCTCGAGGATCATGGCCGGCTGGCCGGTTGCAGGGTCGCCAACAACCAAGGCGCCATCCTGCCGGTCCTCGAACGTGAAATCATGGCTGACCACGACTTGCGCCTTGATTCGCTCGCGGGCCTGGGGGGCGGTTTCGGGCGCGGGCAGAACGCCAAGCCGGATCGCGCCGACAGTCAGCAGGCTGATGCCGATAAGACCCCCGGCCGCATAGAGTGCGCCAACCGGAAACTGCTCGCCGCGAAAATCGCTCATGCCGCGACACCGACCATGGCAATGTCAGGCTGGCCGGAACCGGCGGCGGGCATGACACGCACGCCGGGATCTGCCGCTGCCAATCCCGCCGTCAACAGCGGCAAGAAGGATTCAGGGACTGAACGCAGCATCGGCTGTGGCTGGCCAAGCTTCCAGGGCCTGACATGCGGCCACATCTGGAGATAGCCGAGCGGGAAACGCGTGGTCGGCTTGAGGGACACATCGACAATGCCATCCCCCGCCGGCTTTGCTTCGGCAGTGCCGATCAGGCTGAGCGGCAGGTTCACGCACTTGGGCAGCGCCACCCCGAACCGCATGACCACGCGGCGATTGGTCAGGGTGTAAATCGTCGAGCGGGCCTGCGCCCAGGCCAGCAGGACCAGCAGCCCGATGGCAAACACGGCAACAACCAAAGTGGTGATGGCACCGGTCAGGCCAGTACCACCAGCCAGAAACGCCAGGCCGGACAAGAAGATGAACCAGACAGCGACGAAGCGCGTGTGGAAGACGCCGCGAGCGACCCCGCGCCAATCCGGCGTGCCCTGCCAGACGATCTCCTCGCCCGGCGGCAACCGCCCGGGCAAGCCCGGGATCGGTTCAACTTCATATTCCATGGTCACAGAAGCGGCTCCGAACGCTCGGGCGTTGCCCAAAGGTAGCCGCCGCCGAAGTAGCCGACGATCTTGTCCTCCTCAAGCAGCGTGACCTGGTCTGCGGTCTTGGGTCGCGGAGCGCCGGCAAATTGCGCGGCCGTGATGGAATCGGTCACCACGCCGCGACGCGACACTTCCGACATCGCCATCGGCAGCAGGACATGGCCGTCACCGCTGGTCAGTTCGACCTCGAGGTACCGCAGCATGTGTTCCGACTTGTCGACCCACAGGTCGCTGACAGTACCAGCAGCCTTGCCATCGACACCGAACACGGTCAGCCCGCGCGGATCGATGTCCTGCGCCACGACGCCGATATGCGGCGCCACCCGAGTGGGAACGATGCGCGGATCGCCGTGCATGTCGAGGTCGGGACGGTCGAAGCGCTGGGCATAGGACGCCGGGCCGAGGCCGGAGGAAAGATGATTGTCCTTGGGCTCGAACGGAGTGCCTTCGTAGCCGCGATTTTCGGGCCAGATATTGGTCGGCAATTCATCCCGATCGTTTGCAGTCGGGGTGGTGAACGTGCCCAGTCCATGCGGGAGCACAAAGGTCTTGGGCTCATCGAAAATCAGCGGGTCATTCAAATCCAGCCTCTGCCCGGTGACATCCCATTCCAGAGGATAACCTTCGCGGCGATCCTCCCGGCGCAGGTACCAGACCAACCCGAGGAAGAAAAAGAAGAACAGGAAAAAGGCAAGCTCGGCAATATCGAGGCCGCCGACTAGATGGACGTTCTTCATGTGAGGCGTCTCCTCCTCAGGTTGGAAACTCTGCCAAGCCAAAGGAAACAGGCTCGGGACGGCGATTAGAATAGGCGTCTCTGGCGCGGCGCGCCAGCGGGCCAAGCGCGACAAGGCTCAAAAAAAGCAACAAAATCTCGATATGCCATACCATGGAATAACCGGTGCTGGGCAAAGTCAGCCCCGGACCCAGTGTTCCGGCCATGGCCAGCGCACCGACACCGTCGCGAATCGCGCCCGATGCAATGATTCCAAAGCCGGTGGCCGTGGCTTGCACGGCGCCCCACGCGCCAAGCGCGATGCCCGATTGCCCCATGGGCGCAGCAGTCATGGCCGCAGTCAAAGTGGCGACTCCGAACAGGCCGCTGCCCAGCCCGATGCCGGCCGCACCGAGGCACAACAGCGCGATCGACGAAAGCGGCGCCGAGAAAATCACGGCAGAAAACGCACTGATCCCGATCACGGCACCGAGGCCAGCGAGACGCGCCGGGTCGCCGCCGCGTGCCAGTATGCGGGCACAGAAACCAAGACCGAGCAAAGTTCCAAGTGATGAAAACGCCGTAAGGCCGGTGGTCGCGCCAACAGACAGCCCGAGGACTTGGCCGCCATAAGGTTCAAGCAAAACATCCTGAAGGCCAAAGCCGGCAGCGCCAAGCCCGACGACATTCCGCCGGCCCTGAAAGGGCTCGACGAGCAGGCCG
>NZ_JANPCD010000057.1:0-13634 GCF_031430775.1 Sandarakinorhabdus sp.
CCATCAGCGGCGCCGCCAGTGTGGCGATTGCGGCAACGGTCACCAAAAGATACGGCGGCAGGATGATGATGTCATTGCCAGCAAGCGTGCCGGCGACCACCACGGCTGCCCAGACCAGCGAAACCAGCAGGGCGAGCCGCAACGGCCAGCGCCGCGGTTCAACAGAATCGAAATCGTCGTCCATTGCCGTCCCTGATCCCCTAACGCGCCACGGACGCGCGTTCTCGGCGGCGCAGCAGCATTGCCATCAGCAATGCCAGAAATGACAGCGCCAGCAACTCCCAATACCAAAATATCAGCGGATTCCCGATGAACGCCGCCAACGCGATGCCCAACGTGCGGTTGTTGGCCGAAAAAAGCGCCAGGCCGCGCAGCATCGGCGCGGTGCCATCAAGATACGCCTGTTGTTTTCCCGGCGCTGCCGCCAGCGCGGAATCAGTGGCACGGCCACCACTGCTCAAGAGCGACTCGGCCCAGTTATAAAGACGCTCCCCCCAGAAATGCGCTTGCCGCTGCGTCGGCAAGGCAAACTCCCCGCGCGCCCGCCGCTTCCAGCTATCGCGTTCGCCCTCATACCAAGCCGATTGCACGGCATGGGCAGCCCCCGAAGCGACAGCAAGCGCCAGCACAGGGCGCCAGTCATCAAAGGACAGCACCAGCGCCAGATAGACGGAAATGAACACGACGTAGTCGCACAGCCCGTCCATCAGCCGCCCGAGCGCGCTCTGCTTGCCGCTGGCGCGGGCGACTTTTCCATCAAGTCCGTCAAAGACATGCCAGGCGATCATGAAAAGCAGGCCCGCCACCACAAAGCCGGGCTCACGCCAATGGAAATAGCACCAGCCGGCGGCCAGCCCGCAGCCCATGCCGGTCAGCGATACCAGATTGGGATGAATTCTGGCCCGCAGCGCCCATGGCAGCAGCCATTCGGCAATCGGATGCACGATCCACAGGTTGGTGCGGTCCTCGATCATCGCGGGACGGGCGGCGGTAGCGGAATGGATGCTGCTGTTCACCGGCGTGCGCTATGCCGACACGGCAGGGCTTGGCAAGGGGGGTGTACGGGGGGGGTGCACGGGGGCGGCGAATTCGCATGGGCGGCGCGGCAGAATGGCGTACAGTGCGACAATGACTTGCCCGTCATCAAAACGTCGTTTACGGGCAACCAAACTGTAACAGGCGCGCTGTGCAAGACGCGCCCGTGGGAGCCTTTGCATCATGACATCCACCATCCCCATCGCCATTGTCGGAGTCGGCAATTGCACATCTTCGCTGGTTCAGGGGCTTGCCCATTACGCCAATGGCCATGCCAATGACGAACAGGGCCTGATGCATTGGGAAATGGCCGGTTATCGCCCCAAGGACATCACTGTCGCCGCCGCGTTCGACATTGATGCCCGCAAGGTCGGCCTTGATGTTGCCGACGCCATCTTTGCCAAGCCGAACTGCACCGCCATTTTCCACCGCGATGTGCCGGCCACCGGCGCAATCGTGCGCATGGGCCGCCTGCTCGATGGTGTGTCGCCGCACATGGAAGCCTATCCCGAAGATCGCCGCTTTGTCATCGCCGATGCGCCGCAGCCGACCAAGGCCGATGTCGTCGAGGAACTGAAGCGTTCCGGCGCCCAGGTGATGTGCAACTATCTGCCCGTCGGCAGCCAGGAAGCCACGGAATTCTATGCCGATGCCGCGATCACCGCCGGCGTCGCCTTCGTCAACAACATCCCGGTGTTCATCGCCTCCAACCCGGTCTGGGCCGAGCGTTTCCGCGCTGCCGGCGTGCCGATTATCGGCGATGACATCAAGGCCCAGCTGGGCGCCACCATCGTCCACCGCATGCTGACCGACCTGTTCGCCAAGCGCGGCGTGTCGCTGGATCGCACCTACCAGCTGAACACCGGCGGCAACACCGACTTCCTGAACATGGCCAACAAGGACCGTCTGGCGTCGAAAAAGACGTCCAAGACCGAAGCCGTGCAGTCGGTCGCGCAGCACCGGCTCGATTGGGAAAACATCCATGTCGGTCCGTCGGATTATGTCGCTTGGCAGAACGACAACAAGGTCTGCTTCCTGCGTATGGAAGGCCGCATGTTTGGCGGCGTGCCGCTGAACCTCGAACTGCGCCTGTCGGTCGAGGATTCGCCCAACAGCGCCGGTGTGGCCATCGACATGATCCGCTGCGCCAAGGTTGCGCTGGATCGCGGCCTGTCCGGTCCTATTTTGCCGCCGTCGTCGTATTTCTGCAAGCACCCGCCGGTGCAGACCACCGACGATCAGGCCTATGCCGATGTCGAATCCTTCATCGCCGGCACCTGGACCGGCAATGGGGCCGGCACCGGGACGAACTGAGGAAATAGCCCTGTGCCGCCGTCCGGCGGCGCGGGGCATGCCCTCGGATCCCCGCAATGCGCGCCATCATTCTGGCGGCCGGCATGGGCACAAGGCTGAGGGCGGTGTCGCCGTCCAAGCCGTTGACCCCCATCGCCGGCCAGCCGCTTCTTCATCGTATTCTGGGCAATCTGGCCGCCGCGGGCATCACCGTGCCGCTGGTGATCACGGGCTATCGCGGTGACGAGGTTGCCGCTTCGGCCAGGGCATGGCCGGGCGGCACCGCCGAAACCATCCATAATCCCGCTTGGGACCAACCCAATGGCGTTTCTGTGCGCTGCGCGGCCGATTGGCTGGGCGACGGCGCCAGCCTGCTGGTCATGGCTGATCATCTCGCCAGCCCCGGTCTATATGCGCAGGTCGCAGCTTCAGGCAGGGCCGATGCCGGCCTGGTACTGGGCATCGACCGGCGCATGGGCCACCCCTGGGCCGATGAAAGCGATGTCACGCGCGTGTCCACCCGCCGGGGGCGCATCACGGCCATTGGCAAGGGCCTTGGCACCTATGACGCGCACGACTGCGGCGTGTTCCTGATCACCGGCGAATTGATGGCGGCGCTTGGGGGTCTTGCGGCGCCCGGCTTGTCCGACGGCGTGCGACTGCTGGCGGCGCGGGCCCGCGCCGCCGTCACCGATATCAGCGCCCATGACTGGATCGACATCGACGACGCGCGCTCACTGTCTCAGGCCGAAGCCTGGGTCAGCCGGGCGTCATAGGCCCGGCTGACCAGCCTGTCTTTTGTCAGCCGCGATTGGCCAGCGGCACATATTCCCGCATCGTCGGACCGGTGTACAACTGGCGCGGACGACCGATCTTCTGTTCCGGATCTTCCATCATTTCCGTCCATTGTGCGATCCAGCCAACGGAGCGGGAAATCGCAAACAGCACGGTGAACATCGAGGTCGGGAATCCGATCGCCGACATGACGACGCCCGAATAGAAATCGACGTTGGGATACAGCTTCTTGTCGATGAAATACGGATCGTTGAGCGCGATATGCTCAAGTTCGCGGGCAACATCGAAGATCGGATCGTTGATGCCCAGCTTGTCGAGAACATTCTTGGCGACCTTGGCCATGACCTTGGCCCGCGGGTCATAGTTCTTGTAGACGCGGTGGCCAAAACCCATGAGGCGGAACGGGTCGTCCTTGTTCTTGGCGCGGGCGATGAATTCCGGAATCCGGTCCGGCGTGCCGATTTCGCGCAGCATGTTGAGTGCGGCCTCGTTGGCGCCGCCATGGGCAGGACCCCACAGGCACGCGATGCCGGCGGAAATGCAGGCAAAAGGGTTGGCGCCAGATGAACCGGCCAGTCGCACCGTCGAGGTCGAGGCATTCTGTTCGTGATCGGCCTGGAGGATGAGCAGCTTTTCCATGGCATCTTCGACTACCGGATCGATGATGTACGGCTCGGCCGGCACGCCGAAGGTCATGCGCAGGAAATTGCCGGCAAACGACAGGCTGTTGTCGGGATAGAGGAAGGGCTGGCCGATCGAATATTTGTACGCCATCGCCGCAAGTGTCGGCATCTTGGCGATGATGCGGTGCGAGGCAATGATGCGCTGCTGCGGATCATGAATGTCGGTCGAATCATGGTAAAACGCCGCCATGGCACCGACGATGCCGCACATGATCGCCATCGGATGGGCGTCGCGGCGGAAACCCCGGTAAAAGGTCGCCAGCTGTTCATGGATCATGGTGTGGCGCGTGATGTTGCGCGTGAATTCGGCATTTTCGGCGGCATTGGGCAGGTTGCCGTTCAGCAGCAGATGCGCAACCTCTAGGAAGCTGGACTGTTCGGCGAGCTGGTCGATCGGATAGCCGCGATAGAGCAATATGCCTTCATCGCCGTCGATGTAGGTGATCTTCGATTCGCAGGATGCAGTGCTGGTGAAGCCCGGATCATAGGTGAAGCGGCCGGTGTTGGCGTAAAGCTTGCGGATATCGACCACTTGCGGGCCCACGCTGCCCGAAAGCACCGGATAATTGGCGGCATTGTCATCAATGCTGATGTTGGCGATGGTCATGCGTGCAAATCCTTTGTCTCTCAGTTGCCGCCAGCGGCGTCTGCAATCCGTCCAAGCACTTCGTCGCGGCCGAGCAGGGCCATGACATCGAACAATCCGGGTGACTGGGCGGCCCCGGTGACGGCAGCGCGCAGTGGCTGGGCGATCTGGCCGAGTTTGAGCCCTTCGTCCAATGCCATGGCGCGCGCCATGTCCTCCAGCGCCGGCACCGTCCAGTCGTTCTGGGCGGCCAACCGGTCCCGGACGCGGTCAAGCAGGCCCGGTGCGGCAGACGCTAGCAGCTTTGCCGCAGCATCGTCCATCGGAATTGGGCGACTGCGAAGGTAGAACAAGCTGCCGGCTGTCAACTCATTGAGGTTGCTGGCGCGTTTCTTGAGTTCGTGCATGCTGCGGTGCAGCAGATCACGGTCTTCGCTGGTCAGTTCACGGCCCAGCGCCGCAGCGACTCCCGGCGCAATCAAGGCCGTCAGACGGCCATCATCGGCAGCGCGCAAATAGTGGCCGTTGACGCTCTCCAGCTTCTTGATGTCAAAGCGCGAAGGACTGCGGCCAACGCCGTCAAGGTCGAACCATTGTATGGCCTGTGCCCGGCTGATGAACTCGTCATCGCCGTGCCCCCAGCCGAGGCGCAGCAGATAGTTTTCCACCGCCTCGGGCAGCAGCCCCATCTCGTCGCGATAGGCATCGACGCCCAGCGCGCCGTGCCGCTTGGACAGTTTGGCGCCGTCGGCGCCGTGGATGAGCGGGATATGAGCATAGACCGGATCGGGCCAGCCGCCTTCGATGGCGTCCATGGCGCGGATCAGCGCCAATTGGCGAAAGGCGTTGTTCAGATGATCATCGCCGCGAATGACATGCGTGACGCCCATGTCGTGATCGTCGACGACAACGGCCAACATATAGGTCGGCGTGCCGTCCGAACGCAGCAGGACCATGTCGTCCAGTTCGGCATTGGCGACCGTGACCGGGCCTTGCACCTTGTCGTCGATGGTGACGGCGCCATCTTTGGGGGCCTTCATGCGGATGACGAACGGCTGGTCTGCCGGCCAGTCGGTGCGGTCCCGCCAGCGGCCATCATAACGCATCGGCTGCTTGGCGGCGCGCTGTGCATCGCGCAGGGCCTCCAGCTCGGCCGGCGTGGCATAGCAGCGATAGGCATGACCGGCGGCGAGCAACTGGTGCGCCACCTGGGCATGGCGGTCGGCGCGGGCAAATTGATAGACGACATCGCCGTCCCAGTTCAGGCCGAGCCAGGTCATGCCGTCCAGAATCGCGGCAATCGCGGCATCGGTGGAGCGGGCGCGGTCGGTGTCCTCGATGCGCAAATGGAACTCGCCGCCATGGTGACGGGCGAACAGCCAGTTGAACAACGCGGTGCGCGCGCCGCCGATGTGCAGGAAGCCGGTGGGCGAAGGGGCGAAGCGGGTGACGACTTTGGTTGCGCTCATGCGCCAAATATCCAATGCTCTGACTTCAGGGTCTTGCCGGGAGGGCAAACAGGTATGACGGGGTGGTTAGCAGAAGCACAGCGCCCGTTCAAACGGCGGTGGACACAGGAATATCGACACGGCTGATTGCCGTCTGGCAGCGCTTTGCCGATGCCGAGCGCGCGAACTTGCCCTTATGGCTGCCCGTGGCGTTTGCGGCGGGTATTGCCGCCTGGTTCCTGCTGCCATTGGCGGCGCAGCGGCTGGCGCTGGCCGGCCTGCTGGCGGGCGTGGGCCTTGCCGCGACGCTCATCCGGTGGCGGGTTCCGGCTGTGATCGCGCTGATGATGCTGGCCGGCATGGGCGGCATCACGCTGCGATCCGCTTTGGTCGCCCATGACATTCTGGAAGCGCCGCGTTTTGTCAGTTTTCGGGCGATTGTCGTGCAGGACAGCGCCCGGCCCGGCAATCGCCGGCTGGTGCTCGCGCCCGATGCCGGGTCAGGCTTGCCGTCACGGGTGCGGGTCACGTTGCGCGGGGCTGGGGTGGTGGCAGGATTGGGAGCGGGCGCGCGTATCGAGCTGAAGGCGAGGTTGGCGCCGCCGGCGCGGGCGGCTGTGGCGGGCGGTTATGATTTCGCGCGGCGCGCGTGGTTTGATGGTCTGGGCGCCACTGGTTTTGCCATCGGTGCGCCAAGGGTGCTGGCGCCAGCCAGGGGCGGCAGCATGGCCGATATACGATCCGCGCTGTCGCAAAGAATTCGCGATCGTGTGCCCGGAGAGGCCGGCGCTGTTGCCGCAGTCTTTGTGACCGGGGACCAGAACGCCATCCCGCCCGCCACGGCGCAGGCCATGCGCGACGCCGGGCTGGCGCATCTGCTGTCGATTTCGGGGCTGCATATCGCCGTGGTTGTCGGGGGCACGGTGTTCCTGCTGCGCCGGCTGCTGGGGCTGTGGCCGTGGCTGGTGTTGCGCGTGCCGATCCGGTCGGTGGCGGTGGCCGGCGCGGCAATTGTCGGCATTGGTTATACGCTGCTGGCGGGCGCCGAGGTGCCAACGGTGCGCAGCATCATTGCCACCTTGATCGTGCTTGCCGGGCTGTTGATGGGACGCGATGCGTTTTCGCTGCGGCTGCTGGCGGCGGCGGCGATGATCATCCTGCTCGTCAGGCCCGAGGCGCTGCTGGGCGCGAGCTTTCAATTGAGCTTTGCTGCCGTCATCGCAATCGTTGCCCTGTATGAATCGGCGCCCGGCCGCTGGCTGGTGACGGTGCCGCAGGACGAGCATAAGCTGCACTGGCTGGCGCGCCATCTGGCGGCGTTGCTGGCTACCGGGCTGGTGGCCGAACTGGCGCTGGCCGGCATAGGCGTGTTCCATTTTGGCCAGGCAGGACTGTACGGCATTGCGGCCAATCTGCTGGCCATCCCCCTGACCAGCTTTGTCATCATCCCGGCGCTGGTGCTGGCGATGCTGGGCGAGGCGCTGGGAAGCGGCCTGGGCTGGCCATTGGCCGGAACGGCGGTGGGGTGGCTCATCGCCATGGCAGATAGCGTGGCGAGCGTGCCGGGCGCGGTGCTGCGCCTGCCGGAAATGCCGGTGTGGGCGTTTGCGGGGTTGGTCACGGGCGGGCTGTGGCTGACGCTATGGCGCAGCCGGGCGCGCTTGTGGGGGCTGGTGGCGGTGATGGCCGGCGTGGTCGGAGCCGTCACGGCGCAGCCGCCCGATCTGGTTGTGGCGGGCGACGGCGGCGGCGCTGCGCTGCGCGGCGAAGACGGGCGACTTGCGCTGCTGCGGACCCGCCCCGGCGGCTTTCTGGCCGACAATTGGGCCGAGGCCATGGGTACCGATGACACCGCGGCACTGCGTCTGGCCGATGTGCCGGGTGCCAGATGCAGCCCCGATGCCTGTGTCGCCAGCATTGATCGCGGCGGACGCCGCTGGCATCTGCTGGCGACGACAAGCCGCGAATTCATCGACCGCAGCCGGTTCGAGCCGGCATGCGCCGCCGCAGACATCATCATCAGCGACCGCCGCCTGCCGCGCTGGTGCACGCCTCGCTGGCTCAAGCTCGATCGGAGTGCCTTGGAGCGATCAGGTGCCGTTTCGATCTGGCTGGACGATGCCCGGATCAGGACCAGCGCCGACAGCGCCGGTGACCATCCGTGGCGGGCAGTCGGTCAAGTGCCGGGCCCGGCGCCGGGACCCGTGCCGGCACTGGGGCCGGCGGGTCAGTGATAGCGGCGCAGCAGCCCGGCCAGCTTGCCCTGGATGCGGACCTGTTCGGGGCGGTAGCGTTGCGGGGTGTGGGACGCATTGGCCGGGTCGAGGCGGATCATGCCATGGTCGCGGTGCAGATACTTCAGCGTCGCATCGGCATCGTCGATCAGTGCCACGACAATATCGCCATCACGGGCATCGTCACAGCGGCGGATCAGGGCGTAATCCCCGTCGAAAATACCGGCATCGATCATCGAATCGCCGGATACCTCCAGCGCATAATGGTCGCCGGCACCAAGCAAGGCGGCGGGCACGGACAGCGACCGGTCGCTTTCCATTGCCTCCAATGGCAGGCCGGCAGCGATGCGGCCATGCAGCGGCACGGTGATGGTGTCATTGGCTGCCAGCATGGCATGGGGGTGCGGGCGCGGCGCGGCGGGTGCAGGCATTGGCGCCGATTGCGCGACCAGCTTGAGCGCCGGGCGCAACGCCGCCACTTTCAGCGCGTCGGGGAGGCGCAGAACCTCAAGGGCGCGGGCGCGATTGGGCAGGCGGCGAATGAACGCCCGTTCCTCAAGGGCGTTGATCAGGCGGTGGACGCCCGATTTCGACTTGAGCGCTAAAGCGTCCTTCATTTCCTCGAAGGAAGGCGACACCCCGTCCGATTTCAGACGTTCGTCGATGAAAATGAGCAATTCCTGCTGCTTGCGCGTAAGCATGTCGCCTCCGATGCGGAACACAGGAAGAACATTTAGAAAACAGTCTGGAACATGTCAAGCGTGATACAGTCCACAATCGCACCAATTTGTGCTGCGGTCGCATGGGGCGGGCGGATGATCAGCACATCGGCGGCGGCAAGCACTGACAGCAGGGCCGAATCCTGCCGTTCGAACGCCGTGACACCGTCTGGCGTGCGCCGCGCCCGCAGGTGATCGCGGCGGGCGCCATTGGCCGGCAGGGCGGCGGCAAGCGGCAGCCGCAGCACCTGCGTGCCAGGCGCCCGTCCGCCCAGCCGCTCGATGAGCGGCACGACGAACAGCAATGCCGTGACGAACGCCGACACCGGGTTGCCCGGCAGGCCGATGACGCGCCGGCCACCGAGCGTGCCCGCCAGCAGCAGCTTGCCCGGCCGCATGGCGATGCGCCAGAAATCAAGATCGGCGCCCAGTGTCCGCAGCACCGGCACCACCAGGTCATGGTCACCCACCGATGCGCCGCCGATGGTGACGATGATATCGGCATCGGCGCCCGTCACGGCGGCGGCCAGCGCGCCGGGATGATCGGGAATGATACCCGGGTCGCTGACGTCGGCACCGGCGGCGGCAAACAGCGCGGCCAGCATGGCGGGGTTGCTGCTGATGATCTGGTCGGGGCCGGGGGTGCTGCCGGGCCGCACCAGTTCATCACCATTGGCGATCAGCGTCACGCGCGGCCGGCGCACCACCGGCAACGTGCCGTGGCCGGCGGCGGCAGCCAGTCCCAGATGCGCGGCCGCCAATCGCGTGCCCGCAGCGATCAGAATGTCGCCGGCCTGGAAATCCTGCCCGGCGCCTCGCACATGCGCGCCCTGATGCGGCGGGCCTTCGCCGCTGAGGTGCACGCCTTCGTCCTTCGCCGTCATATCCTCTTGCACCGCAATGGTGTCAGCGCCGGCAGGCAGTGGCGCACCAGTAAAAATTCGCACCGCCTCGCCCGGCGTCATCACGCCTGGCCAGCCATGGCCGGCAGCGCTGGTGCCGACAAGCGTGAACGGCCCCGGCAAATCGGCCCAGCGCACCGCATAACCGTCCATGGCGGCGGCGGCGAATGGCGGCTGGGTGAGGCTTGCTGCCAGCGGCGCGGCGAGCACTCGGCCATACGCGTCTGACAACGGCAGCGTTTGCGCCGGCAAGGATGCGGCGCCGGCCAGCAACTGCTCCAGCGCCGCCTCGAAGGGCAGCAGGCCGGTCATGCGGCCAGCGGCCACAGGCCGTTCATTGTGCGGCCCAGTCGCCCGAACGCCCGCCGGTCTTGCGGAGCAGCCGCACGTCGGAAATCACCATGCCCCGGTCCATCGCCTTGGCCATGTCGTACACCGTCAGCAGCGCGGTGCTGACAGCGGTCAGCGCCTCCATCTCCACGCCGGTGCCATGGGTGGTGATGACCGTGGCGGACGCGCGGATGCCGCCGTCCTCGATGGTCAGATCAACGGTCACTGCATCGATCGGCAGGGGGTGGCAGAGCGGGATGAGGTCGGCGGTGCGCTTGGCCGCCATGATACCGGCAATGCGCGCCACGGCGATGACATCGCCCTTTTTCACGGCCTGTGCCTTGATCGCGGCCAGCGCCTCGGGGCCAATACCGATGAAGCCGCTGGCGGTTGCCTCGCGGCGGGTTGCGGCCTTGGCCGAGACATCGACCATGCGGGCGGCGCCGCTGTCATCAAGATGCGTCAGGCTCATGCCGCAAGGCCGAGCAGCGCGCGGGTGGCGCCGCTGACGTCATCGGCGCGCATCAGGCTTTCACCGACCAGGAACGTCTTGATACCGGCGGCGGACAGCGCGGCGAGATCATCGTGCCCGGACAGGCCGGATTCTGCCACGAGCGTGCGGCCGGGGGTGTCGGCAAGTTCGAAGCTTGTGGCAAGATCGACAGCCAGCGTCTTGAGATTGCGGTTGTTGATGCCGAGCAACGGCGTTTTCAGCAGCAATGCCCGATCGCGTTCGGCGGCGTCATGCACTTCGACCAGCACATCAAGGCCAAGGGCGCCTGCCACCGATTCCAGCTCCTGCGCCTGCGCATCCGACAGGGCGGCCATGATGAGCAGCACGGCGTCGGCGCCCAGTGCGCGCGCCTCGATCACCTGCCAGGGGTCGATGATGAAGTCCTTGCGGATCACCGGCAGGGTGCAGGCGGCGCGGGCGGCGACAAGATATTCGTCGGCGCCCAGAAACCATTTGTCCTCGGTCAGCACCGACAAGCAGGCGGCGCCGCCTGCCTGATAGGCGCGGGCCAGCGCAGCCGGGTCGAAATCGGCGCGAATCAGCCCCTTGGAAGGGCTGGCCTTCTTGCATTCGGCGATCAGCGCCAGCCGGCCATCGGCGTGGGCGGCGTGAATGGCGGCCACGAAACCGCGCACCGGGGATGCGGCGGCGGCGGCGGCTTCGAGATCGGCGAGGCTGCGCGTCTGCCGGGCGGCAGCGACAAGCCCGCGCTTGTGGTCGCAGATCATGGCGAGGGTGTCGGTCATCGAAAGTCTGTCCATCTGGCAAGCACATCGGCCGCCGCGCCGCTGTCGATGGCGGCGGCGGCAGTGCTGGCGGCATCGGCAAGGCTTACGCCCGGCGTCACCAGCGTCAAGGCGGCTGCGGCGTTGAGCAGCACGATGTCGCGGTAGGCGCCCTGTGTTCCGCCCAGCAGGGCGCGCAGCCGGGCGGCATTATAGGCGGGGTCGCCGCCTTTTAGGTCGCTGGCGGGATGCACCGGCAGGCCTGCGTCGGCGGGCGTGATTTCGGCTGTAGCCAGCGCGCCGCCAGCCAGCCGCATTGCTGTGGTGGCGCCGGAAATCGCTATTTCGTCAAAGCCGTCGCCGTGGACCACCAGCGCCGCGTCGGACCCGAGCGCGTGCAAGGCACCGGCCATCAGCGCCACCGGGCCGGGCGCGAACACACCCACAAGCTGCCGCGTCACGCCTGCCGGATTGGCCAATGGCCCCAGCATGTTGAAGATCGTGCGCCGGGCCAGTTGGCGGCGCACCGGCGCCACGCGCGCCATCGCCGGGTGGTGACGGGCGGAATGAAGGAAGGTGATGCCGACCTGTTCGAGGCACGGCCCCAGCCGGTGCGGCGCCAGTTCGGGCACGCCCAGCGCCGCCAGCACATCGGCGGCGCCGCTGGTCGAGGACGCAGCGCGGTTGCCGTGTTTGGCGACCTTTACGCCGCACGCCGCCACGACAAGGCTGACGGCGGTCGAGATATTGAGGCTGTGCATGCCGTCGCCGCCGGTGCCGCACACGTCGATGGCGTGCGGCGCCATCGGGCCGGGCACCATGCGGGCGCGCAGGGCGCGGGCTGCGGCGACGATTTCGATGACCGTCTCGCCGCGGTCGGCCAGGGCGACGAGGAAACCGGCGAGCGCATCGTCTGCGACCCGGCCATCCAGGATCAGCGCGAACGCGTCGGCTGCCGCATCTGCGGACAGCGGTGCAGCAGGATCGGGCAGGCCCGTCATCAGGCGGCGCGGGCAAGCCGCTTTGGCGTCATCCCGGCGAGAGTCAGGAAATTGGCGAGCAAGTCATGGCCGTGCTGGGTGGCGATGCTTTCAGGGTGGAATTGCACGCCGTGCAGCGGCAGTTCCTTGTGCCGCAGCCCCATGATCAGCCCATCGGGGCTGCGCGCGTTGATGGCGAGGCAGTCCGGCAGATCATCCTCGCGCACGGTCAGCGAATGGTAGCGCGTCGCCTCGAACGGCGACGGCAGGCCGGCGAACACGCCGCTGGCGTCATGGGCCATCGCGTTGGTCTTGCCGTGCATGACCTGCGGCGCGCGCACGACCGTGCCGCCAAAGGCCTGGCCCAGCGCCTGATGGCCAAGGCAAACGCCGAATAGCGGCATCCGCGCCTCGGCAGCTGCCGCAATGAGATCAAGGCATACGCCGGCCTCGTTGGGCGAGCAGGGGCCGGGGGAGAGCAATATGGCCTGCGGGCCGCTTGCCATGGCTTCGGCAGCCGTCAGCATGTCGTTGCGCACGACATGAGTCTGCGCCCCAAGCTCGGCCAGATAATGCACGAGATTGAAGGTGAAGCTGTCGTAATTGTCGATGACGAGAATGGTCATGGGTTGGCTTTAGCCGAGGCGATGGCCGGCGTCATCTGATTGTGCATGCGCGCAAATCGTGCTACCGAATTTCTATCGATAGCAGGATCGACATGATGGATACCGTAACGATATCGCCCAAGTTTCAGATCGTGATACCGCAACGCATTCGCGAGCGCATGGGCCTGGTGCCGGGACAAAAGCTGCGTGCGATGCTTTGGGGCGACACGCTGACATATGTGCCGCAATTGCCCATTGATGAGGTCCGCAAGCATTTCGCAGGCTTGGTCAATGACTTCCAGCGCGAGACAGACCGCGAAGTCTACTGATGCCCGTGGTCGTCGATTCGAACGGCTGGATCAGCTGGTTGCTTGGCGATGCCAATGCCGAACAATTCGGCCCGGCAATCACCGGTGACATCGCGCCCATTGTGCCGAGCGTCGTGATGTTCGAGGTTGTGCGCTGGTTCCGCGCGCGCGCGGATGACAGTGCCGTGCGGCTGGCCTGCGAACACATGCTGCGCGGCGAGCAGGCGCCGCTGGGCGACACATTGGCGATCAGCGCCGCATTGCTGGCCAGCGAGCACCGGCTTGCCATGGCCGATGCCATTATCCTCGCCACGGCGCAGGCCCATGGCGCCGAAGTCTGGACCATGGACGCTGATTTCCGTCATGCGCCCGGCGTTCGCTATCTGCCGCGCGTTACGGCGTGACCTTGACGCCCTTCCAAAAGGCAACGCGGCCCTTGATTTCGGCGGCTGCGGGCTTGGGGTCGGCGTAATACCA
>NZ_JANPCD010000058.1:0-2138 GCF_031430775.1 Sandarakinorhabdus sp.
GACATCCCCTCCGGGACGATGTTCAAGCTGGCCGTCGCGGGTCGTTCCCAATTGCTGGCTGGCGACCTTGCCGTCGAGAAAGTCACGGAACTGTTCGCGGTCAACATCGCCCGACAGGCCAATCTCGTCTGCGCCCTTGCCCTGCCATTCGGACGGCGAAAGGCCACCATCGGCATAATAGTCGTCGGCTTCATAATAGCTCGCGGCTTGGCCCGAACTGGTCAGCGCGGAAACCGACGCGACCATCACACTGGCCCTTCACTGGTTGATGGCGGCGGTGCGGGCGGCGGGGCGTTGGCGATCTGCTGCCAAAGCGTTGCCTTCATATCGCCCGCGATGAAACCGGGGTGCTGTGCGACCCTGCGCGATTGCAGATGACCGGCGGTCATCTTGATCCGCGCTACCGGCAACCCATCGGGGAGCAACAAGAACCCCTCATATTTGGGCAGGCGCAATTCGCTTTCCAGAATGGCGGGGCGCACCTTGCGGGTTTTGCTCAAGGTTGTGCGCGGCGCATCGTCGCCACTGGCGAGCGCGTCGGTCATCATATGGATTTCTACCTCGCAGTCGCCGATGGTCTGGCTCGCCCAGAGCCGGGTCTCGCTGTCGATAGTCTGGAGGAACAGCTTGGTGTTGCAACAGCCCAGCATCGATTCCGCAATCTGCGGACCGTATCGATGGCGCATCTGGCCCAATGCCTGAAACGTCAGAATGACGGCGGCCCCGAACTTGCGGCCCTCGGGCAACAGCCGCGCCATATTCTCGACGCGCGGCAAATCGGCCAGTTCGTCAAGGATGAACCAGATACGCCGGTGCGGCGATGGCGAAAGCCCAAGCACGGCGCTTGCGGCGCATTCGAGCCAGCAAGCGAGCAATGGCTTTGATGCCTCGAAATAATCCTCCTTGCGCGGCACGAATATCCACGGGCGCGGGCCTGACCGATTATCCAGCCCGGGGATGAAATCGCGAAACGCGAAAGGGTGATCGCGGCCCTCAACCGACAAGAACTGGATCAGGTTCGCCGCCTTGGCGAGCATGAACAGAACGCTGCCGGTGGCGCGGTCGGCGTCCTCGGCGAAGGTCCGGGCCGACGAGCTGTTCCCCAGCCATATCTTCAAATCATCCTTGGTCCGGCTCTGCAAAGCGTTTAGCAAATCCTCGAGGCCGCATTTGCCCTCGTGCCACAAAGCGCGCAGCATGTTGGCGACGAGGATGCGGCTGGTTTCCAGCCAGACATCGCGGTCGTTTTGCCCGGTCTCGGTGATAAGCTGGTGGGCGATGCGGTCGGCATCGGCGGGGTGGGCGATTTCGTCGAAGGGCGACCAGAATGCGCAGCGGGCGTCGAACGGATTCAAGATGACGTCGCCGCGTTCAGGCTGATAGTAATGCGCGACGAATTCGCCGCTGGTATCATAAACCAAGGCGGCTTCACCGCGCGCTTCTATGCCATCGAGCATCTGGCGCAGCGCGGTCGTCTTGCCGCTGCCGGTCGTACCGATCATCGCCATATGCCGGGTCTCAAGTCGGTTGGGCAATGGAACGGTGCCAATTTGCAAGGCACGGGCATCGGCTTCGCTGCCAGTCAGTCTGGCAAGCTGCGCCTCGCTGGTCACAAGCGTTCCGGCAATCACGCGGTCGCGCAAAGCGGCTTCGCGCCGCCGTGCTGCAACCCCACGCAAGAGGAACAGCCCTGCCAGCCAACCGGCAAAACCAAGCACCGCGCCCATCTTGAATTTGGCAAAGACGGCATCCGCCCGATCCCGGTAATAGGGATGTGCGATCACGGCATCGGTCGGCGCGGCATAGTCAGTGCCATCGACGCGGATGATCATGGTCGGTCTGGCGGCTGTGCCTTCGGCAAACCATGATTTTGCATGAGCGACATGATATGTCGCAGCCGCCTGCAATATCTCCTTGTCGAGTATCGCATAGGGCAGGATGATTGCACCCAGGGCAATCGATGCCAGCATGATCCCGGCCTGCCGTTTGAAGCGGGCAGTCTGGTTGGTCCGGTTGTGCCGCCGCAGCGCGTCGGCATGGGTGCGGCGGTCGCTGTCGTGGCTCATGATCCCGCCCCCTGCGACAAGCGCCGTTGGCGGTCATAGGCGGCGGTGATTTCGGCGGTGATCGCTTCGTCG